>NZ_JAGLBG010000065.1 GCF_018260405.1 Deinococcus sp. | reverse complement strand
GCAGTGGCCGCGCCAATGTCTTGGTCGCCACCGACGTGGCCGCGCGTGGTCTGGACATTCCCGAAGTCGATCTCGTGGTGCAGTTTCACCTGCCGCAGGACCCCGAGAGCTATGTGCACCGTTCGGGCCGTACTGGCCGCGCCGGACGCACCGGCACCGCGATCATCATGTACGGCGAGCGCGACAACCGCGAAATGGCCGGTCTGGAACGCATCACCGGCGTGAAGTTCAAGGAACGTACCCTGCCGACGCCCAAGGAAGTCGCTGCGGCTAGTGCCCGTGCCAGCGCCGATATGGTTCGCAAGGTTGAAGCTGAAGCTGCTCAAGGTTTCCAGGCCGAAGCCGAGAAGCTGTTCAGCGAACTGGGTCTTGAAGCTCTGGCCCGCGCCCTTGCCAAGATCAGCGGCGTCACTGAGCCTGTCAAGGCGGCCAGCCTGCTAAGCGGTGAGGAGGGTCTGACCACCCTGATCCTGCACGGCGAACGCCTCAGCGTGCCGCGCACCGTGGCGCTGCTGGCCCGCGCCAGTGACCTCGATACCCGCCGCCTGGGCAAAGTGCGCCAGTGGCGCGGCGGAACCGTGGCCGACGTGCCCAGCGAGTACGTCGAGAAGCTGATGCAGTCCAATCCCCTTGAAGGCGACATTCAGGTCGAAGTCGCGCAGGAACTCCCGGAACTGTTCGAGCAGCCCACCCGTGAGCGCCGTGAAAGCAGTGGTTACCAGGGTGGAAACCGTGGCAGCCGCGATGAAGGTGGCTACCGTGGCGGCGGACGCAGCGGTAGCGGCAGTCAGGGCGGTGGCAGCCGTGGTGGTGGCCGTAGCGGTGGCGGCAATCAGGGCGGCGGAGGCCAGGGCCGCTGGAGCCGTGACCGCGACCAGAACCAGGGCGCACGCCCACTGCGCGAAGACTTTAGCGACCGTGAATTTCGCGGCTGAGTAGCGCCTCTGTACTAACCGGGACTAACCGGGTCGGCCACTGAGGTCGGCCCGGTTCTTGTTAAAGAGCTGCCGGGCGGAGGCGAGAAAGGTACGGATTTCGCGGTTTTATCAGCCCCGTTAGACCGTTATCCTGAAAAAGTTTAGAGGCGCAGCGGAACCCTCTCTTCCGCCACGCCTCTACAGCACTACTGGGTTAGCTCTGGCTTATTTCCGGTCGGGGTCGGGCATCGACTCGGTTACGGCCTGATCCACGCCGCTCTCGAAACGCTTGAAGTTTTCGCGGAACATGCGGGCCAACTTGCGGGCCGTTTCGTCGTAGGCCCCTTTGTCTGTCCAGGCGTCACGCGGATTGAGGACCTCGGCGGGCACGCCCGGAACCTCGGTCGGAATTTCAAGGTTGAAAAAGGGGTCTTTCTCGAAGTTGGCCCCGTCGAGTTGTCCGCTCAGCGCCGCGTTGATCAGGGCGCGGGTGTGCTTGATGCTCATGCGGTGGCCTTCGCCGAACTTGCCGCCGGTCCAGCCGGTGTTGACCAGCCAAACCTGTGCGCCGCTTTCCTGCACCTTTTTGGCCAGCAGCTTGGCGTATTCACCGGGGTGGCGCGGCATGAACGGTGCACCGAAGCAGGTGCTGAAGGTGGGGCTGGGTTCCTTGACGCCTTCTTCGGTGCCGGGAATCTTGGCGGTAAAGCCTGAAATGAACTGATACATGGTCTGCTCGGGGCTCAGGCGCGAGAGCGGGGGCAGCACCCCGAACGCGTCAGCAGTTAGGAAGATGATGTTCTTGGGAATGCCGCCGATGCTGCCGGGCTGACGGTTTGGAATCTGCTCGATAGGATAGGCGCTGCGGGTGTTCTCGGTCAGTGAGCCGTCGTTCAGGTCGGGGACGCCGCTCTGGTCAAGCACCACGTTTTCCAGCACGGTGCCGTAGGTTCGGGTGGTCTGAAAGATAATCGGCTCGGCTTCCGCGTTCAGGTTAATGACCTTGGCGTAGCAGCCGCCCTCGAAATTGAAGACGCCGCTGTCGGTCCAGCCGTGTTCGTCGTCGCCGATCAGTTTGCGGGTCGGGTCCGCCGACAGGGTGGTCTTACCCGTGCCTGACAGCCCGAAAAACAGCGCAGTGTCGCCGTCCTCGCCCACGTTGGCCGAGCAGTGCATCGGCATGACGCCCTGAGCAGGCAGCAGATAATTCAGCACACTAAAGATGCCCTTTTTGTTCTCGCCTGCGTACTGGGTGCCGCCCGCAATAATCATCTTCTTGCTGAAATTGACCAGCACGAAGGTTTCCGAGCGCGTGCCGTCTACTTTGGGGTCGGCCTTGAAGCTGGGAATGTTCAGCACGGTCCAGTCAGTCTGAAAGTTTTGC
Source organism: Deinococcus sp. (assembly GCF_018260405.1). GTDB lineage: Bacteria > Deinococcota > Deinococci > Deinococcales > Deinococcaceae > Deinococcus. The sequence continues at coordinate 12,142 of NZ_JAGLBG010000065.1, read as the reverse complement.
AGCTCTTCGGCGCTGGGCCGCACGAACATGTTGTGGATGAACAGCGAGTGATAGGCCATCTCGGTAATCATCTGGCAGGCAATGCGGTAATGAGGATCGGTGCCCGCGAAGACCTGCTGCACGAACAGTTCCTTGCCTGCGGCGTACTCCAGCATCTTGCTTAGCAAGTCATCGAATACCTGCGCGGCAATCGGCTGATTAAAGCCTTCCCACCACACGTGAGCTCTGGTGTCGTCATCCTCGACGATAAACCGGTCCTTAGGGCTGCGGCCCGTTTTGTTGGTTCGCACGGTCAGTGGGCCGGTGGCGGCCTTGACCCCTTCTCCGAGCCGGATCGCGTCGGCGTACAGCTCATCTACGCCGGGATTGAGGTGAATCTGGGCATTCTGGATGCTCAGGCCATGGCCGAGATCGAAATCTTGTTGGGAAGCAGTCATCTGGTAGTCCTCCGGGAGTTACTTGAGAAAGGTTTGCTTCCCTAGCTTGCCTGTTGAAGCACTTCCAAATCAACCGGAACTCGGCTCCAGATCGTTACTACTCAGGAAACACCGCTACACTAATGCGGACTGCCGATTGAATCTGGTTACTTCAGACTCAATCTGAGCAGAGGCAAGAGGGAAAAAATATAGGTTGCGCGGTCTGGGAGTGCAGGCGGTGTGCTCTTGGGCAAAGCGGCATCCATGAAGGGGCCTGCCGGGTGATAATTGCATCATCGCCCCCGAGCAGACTTGCAAAGCTGCGGCGTAGAGCACGTTTGGGCGCTTTTCCCCGACCCGCGTGATTGTAGCCAAAAGCTAGTTTGACACCGGTTTTCAGGCTCAGCTCTCGAGTGCATAGGGAAACAGTAGGGTCGCCAGAATTACTGTGCCGACATCAAAAGCCAGCAAAAAGCCCAGCCAGGTCGCTACATCCCCAGACCAGCCGCCTTGCAGCAGCAGCGTGGTGGCCCGCACCGAGGCGATGACCACCGGAACCAGAATCGGAAAGGCCAGCGCCGGAAGCAGCGCCTCACGCGCCCGCAGATTGACCGTGATGCTTCCGTAAAACGTGGTGCCTGCCGCGAAGCCCAGTACCCCCAGCAGCGTGGTCAGCGTCAGCCACAGCCAGGGCACGCTGCGCCCGGCCCCCGCCGCCCCGAACAGAATCAGGCCTATTGGCAGCACCCCCGCTGCCACCAGCAGCAGCGGCCCCAGCACCCCCAGCAACTTGCCGAGGTAAATGGCCCCGTGTGGCCCCGGATACAGTGTGAGCTGTTCCAGCGCTCCCGCTTCGGATTCTTGCGCGAAGGCCCGCTGTGCCCCCACCGCCGCGGCCAGGGCTAGCGCTGTCCAGACCGCCCCCGCCGAGACGGCAGCCAGTTGCTCGGCCGAGCGTCCGTTGTTGCCGCCCAGCGCCAGCCCCAGCACCAGCAGCACCAACCCGGCGAAAAACGCGGTTGCCATCAGGGTGTCACGGGTGCGCCCGGCAACCAGCAGGTCTTTGAGAGCAATTTGAATGGCGTTGTGGAGGGCGGTAGTCATAACCGGAAGGTCGAGATTGAGAAGTGAAAAGTGCAAAGCGATGGGCAGCGGTGCGAGGTGCGCGGTACGCGGGGGCTGGGGGGGGGGCAGAGCATCCGCCCTGGGTGTTCTCCACTCACTCCTAGGCACCTACGACTCACAGTGCTTCCTCCAGCTTTCCCGCCGCCAGCCGCAATGTTCTGGGAGCCAGCCGCCGGGCCAGTTCGGGTTCATGGGCAGCGACCACCAGGGTGTTGCCGTGCCCGCGCACCTCGCCCAGCAGTTCCAGCACCAGTGCGCGGCCCGCGTCATCCAGGTTGGCAAAGGGTTCGTCCACCAGCGTCAGCGGACGCGACAGCAGCCAGGCGCGGCACAGGGCCAGCCGTTTGCGCATCCCCGCCGACAGGTGACGCACACGGCGCCCGGCGGCGGCTTCTAGTCCGACCCGTTTGAGGGCGGCTGTGATATTGGCTTGTTGCCCGTGCATCTTCAGAGCGAACGCCAGATTTTCTTCACAGGTCAGGTCGGGATACAGCCCCGCATCTACGGGCATCAGGTGAACGCAGTCCCGCACCGCCCGCGAGTCTTTCATATCGAAGCCCATAACCCGGCCCTCGCCGCGTGTCGGGCGCAGCGCCGAGGCCAGCAGCCGCAGCAGGGTGGTCTTGCCGACGCCGTTTTCGCCCAGCAGAGTGACCCCCTGCCCAGTAGGAATGTCCAGATCAACGCCCCGCAAGATGACTTCGCGGCCCAGGCGCAGCCAGACGCCTCGGAGTTGCAGGGCGTGCGGCTGGGTGCTTTCTTCACTTTCCACTTTCCACTGCCCACCTGCACTCCGAGTCATCCCTAAATCCTGGGCCATCCCAAAACCCTGAGCCACCCCTAAATCCTGAGCCACTGGGGCATCACCTGATAAAAAAAGCTTGCCAGACGCGTAAACTGCCCGGTCAGCATCATTACGCCGACCACCACCAGCACCGCGCCGCCCACCTTCTCGAAGATGCCCGAATATTTGTTCAGTCGGCGCAGATTTAGTCGGTCCCAGAGCAGGGCCGCCAGCAAAAACGGCACGGCGAGACCCACGGTGTACGCGGCCAGCAGACTGACCCCGCTGCCCAGGCTGGCGCTGCTGGCGGCCAGGCCCAGAATGCTGCCCAGCGCAGGCCCCAGGCACGGGCTCCAGCCGAACGCGAACGCCGCGCCCAGGGCAACCGGCCCGTAACCGCCTGCGTCAGCCAGTTGCCGGGTGTCGCGCATCAGAAAAGGCAGCCGAATAACTTCCAGCATCACCAGTCCAAAAAAGATGATCAGCGCGGCGGCGAGTTGCCCCAGCAGAAACTTGTGTGGGGCCAGCACCGCTCCCAGGGTACTGGCAGTCGCGCCCAGCGCCACGAACACCAGTCCGAACCCCAGGATAAAGCCTAGGGCGCGGCTCATCGGGGCTTTGGCTCCGCCGATCACGCCCAGGTAACTGGGCACCAGCGGCAGCACACAGGGACTGAGGAAAGACAGCAGACCCGCAATAAACGCCACCGTCAGTGTCGGGGCAGCAGAAGCACTCATCGCTGCCGAGCATAACGCCTGAGCGTAGGCAAGCTGTCCCGCCTCCCGGCTGGCTAGTCCAGGTGCCCGGTGAAATCGCCCTCCCAGGCATTCAGAATCCGGCCACCCTGCACCAGCAGCACCGTGGGGTACGCGCTGACCTTAAGTTGCCGGGCAAAGTGCGTGGCTTCCTTACCGCGCCACGGTGTCACGCCTTTCGGGGCTGCCGTGGGAATGTCCTCGGCGTTCACGGCCCGTACCGGCAGGCCTGCTTGCATCACAGCCTGCCACAGCCCGCCCAGATCGCCGCAGTCATGCGAGTACACCACCACCACTTCCCGGTCCTCATCTTGCCAGGGGTGCGCGGGCAGCGGCTCTCCCAGCCGAACCAGTCCACCGGCATCCGAGATACCCAGCAGCAGCAGCAGGGAAAGCAGGGGCGCACCTTTACGGGTCATGCCTGCACTATGCCAGCCTAAACCACGCAAAAAGATGACTGCCGCGTGAGACGGCGGCAGTCTGGTCGGGGGTCGCCTTTAGGGCTGCTGGGGTGGATGATCGCTGCTGGCCGGGTCAGCCGAGGGTGCGGCGGTTGGGGCGGGCGTTGCGGCCTGAGAACGAACCAGCTTGACCGCCGAGGGGTCGGCCTGTTCGTTTTTCAGCGGAGCCGGGTTCTGGTCGGGCGCGTAACCGGGCAGTTCCTCGATGCTCACGCGCCGCCGCACGATGTCGCTAGGCGGAGTGAATTCGGTGGCGATCTTGCCGGTCGTGCGGTCAAGGCTGACCACAACCGTATCCGGGTCGTTCGAGGTCGAGGCCTCAAAGGGGGTTTCGCGGTATTGCGGCTTCTGGGGCAGTTCGCTACTGATATCCTGGGTGCTGTTGTGCGCCAGGAAGCTGCGGTCTACCATCGCCACCGTCACGTTCGGCAGTGACGCTTCCCCGGCAGGCACGTAGTAAATCCCGGCAGGCTCGGCAAATTTGGTGGGGGCGATTCCGGCGTGGGCCACTTCCATCATCCGGCGCATGATCGGGCCGTTGACCCAGCCCGAGTAGTAGCGGCTCGACATTTCGCCGCCCTGCTGCTTGCCCACCCATACGGCCCCGGTATAGATCGGCGTGGTGGCGACCATCCAGAAGTCCTTGTTGCCGTTGGTAACGCCGTTAGTGGTGCCGGTTTTACCACCGATCGGCCACTCACCGAACTTGGCACGGCTCGCTAGTCCCCCCTGGGTATCGTCGAGGTCGTTGACCACGCCGCGAATCATGTCCAGGCCCAGGTACGCGACCTGCGGACTCCAGACACGGGTCGGCAACTTGGTCTCGTTGGCGGCGTCGTACAGCACCTGTCCACGGGCGTCGGTTACCCGCGTGATGTAACGGGGCGGGCGGTACAGCCCCCCGTTGGCAAAGGGCGCGTAGGCGGCGGCCAGCTTGACCGGAGTGGTCTCGACCGCGCCCAGCGCCGCCGCGTAGCTGGTGCCGTCATTGGGCGGAATATCAAGTAGCTTGAGCTTGGCAAAGAACTTTTCCAGTCCGACGAACTGCGCTACCCGGATCGCTACGAGGTTCAGCGACTTGTCGAGGCCCTCGCGGATCGTCATGTTGCGGTAGCTCATCTTGCCTTCGTAATCCTGCGGCTCGTAGTACTTTTGTGAACCCCTATCCCAGATGCGGATCGGGCCGTCGTACTCGCGCGTGAGCTGGGTCGCGCCGTTTTCCAGGGCAGTGGTGTACAGCAGCGGTTTGATGGTCGAACCAACCTGCCGCTGACCCTGCGCCGCATTGTTCCAGTCGGAGGGCGGATCGTTGCCGCGCAGCTTCTGCCCGACCATGCCCAGCACCTCGGCGGTGTACGGGTCGAGCATCACCGCTGCCATGGTGGTGCCCGGCGGCAGCGCCTGACCCTGGCTGGTCATGTAGCCGTAATAGGCCTCGCGGCTGGCCGTTTCCACAGCGTTTTGCACCTTGGGCGAAAGCGTGGTGTACACCCGCAGACCGCCCGAGCCGTACACCTTGTCGCGGCCAAAACGCTTGACCAGTTCCGACTCGACCTGTCCCATAAAGTGTGGGGCGCGGTTGGTCGTCACGGCCTTGAGTTCCTTGCCTTTCGGGTTGACCAGTTTGGCGCTTAGCACCTTGCCGTGCGCGCCGTAAGTGACCTGCCAGCCCGCCGGTTGCAGTTTTTCACGCCACGCGGCGTCGGCCTGCGCCTGGGTGATCCACTTGTCCTCAACCATGTGGTTAAGCACCGCTTTCATCATCGGACGCACTCTTTTGTAGTCGAAATAGCGCCTCGCACTCGGAATCAGCGTGGTCAGGTAGACACTCTGGGCCAGCGTCAGCCTCTTGGGTGTGGTCTTGAAGTAGGCCTGCGCCGCCGAATATACGCCGTACAGCTCGACCGGGCCGCCGTCGCCCCAGTAGATCGCGTTCAGGTAGTCTTGAAGAATCTCGTCTTTGGTAAAGCTGCGCTCGACCTGCATGCTCAGCATCCATTCCTTGAACTTTCGGTCGGGCGTGCGGGCCATCTTGTACTCGCCCAGCAGCAGGGTGTTCTTGACAAGCTGGTTGGTCAGCGTCGAGCCGCCCTGCACGTCCTCGCCCTTAGCGAGACGCTGAAACTGCCGGGCGATGCCGTTAGGATCGAGGCCGTAGTGCTCGAAAAAATGCCGGTCTTCGTTGCTGATCAGCGAACCAACCATAAACGGGCTGATCTCGTCAAGCGACACGATGGTGCGGCTGATGTTCATCTCCCCGATCTTGGGAATCAGGCTACCCAAAAAGGTGTTGTCGCGGGCAAAAACCTTGGTCTCCGCGCCCAGATTGCGCGACAGGGTGTCGAGCTGGCGGTAGTCGGGCAGTTCACGCGCCCACTTGGTCGTGTAGGTGGCGGCGATGCCCGCCCCGGCGATCAGCGCCGCGATGACCAGCGAACTGAGAAATTTAAGGAAACGCACGAACCAGGTCACTGCCGTGCTCCCTGGCCCCCGGAGACGGTAAGCCTCATAAGTTTCCCTGGTGTGACTGGATCAGTTGCACGACCCGGCTGCGCAGTTGCTTGCCCGAAACGGGTTTATGCACCAGGTCGTCGGCATTGACCATCTTGGCCTGGTCACGCGTCTGGTCGTCGTCGAGGGCGGTAAGCAGCAGCACCGGAGTGTGGCGCAGCCGCTTGATTCGCTTGACCCGTGAACAGATTTCGAAGCCCGACATGAAAGGCATCTTGACATCAAGCAGCATCGCGTCGGGCGTGTGAGACTGGAGGTATTCCAGCGCCGAGCGGCCATCTTGCACGGTGATGATCTCATGTCCATCTGCCGACAGAATGACTTCCAGCATGGTGCGGATCGCCGGTTCATCATCAGCGACGAGGATCGTATACGCCATATACTAAAGATCATAAGGCAGGAGGCGAAAAATGGATGGGTTTCCGGTGACAGTCCGGCGTTGCCCACCCTCCCCGTGTGCTTTAGCGGCGGCCCCCGAGCGCCTTGAGCCAGCGCAGGGGGTCGCTGGGTGGTGGGCGCAGGTTCAGGCCCACGTGCTGCCCAATCTGCTCGGCAATGGTATGCGGCTGCTGGTCGCCCGTGCTGATGTGGGTGGCGAACTGCTCGCTGTGAAAGTCGGCCATCCGCTGCTCAACCTCGCTGTGGTCCCACGACGTCATGTTGGCGTCGCTCTGTTTACGCAGCCCGGCCTGCACGACTTCCGAGGGGGGCAGCAGCGTGAAGTGGTGCACGGTCATGCCTCGGTCTTTCAGGCCGCTCATGAGGCGGCGGTGCCGGGCCACGTCGGCAATGGTCACCGGAACGATCAGGGGGCCGTCGGCTTCCTTAGAAGCGTATTGCAGGGCGTCGAGCATCAGCGGAATCCACATCGGGTGTTCCTGTGACGAGCCAGTGAATTTGGGGGTCAGTTTCTTGAGGGCCGTGCCCATTTCTTCGGGGTCGAATAGAAAGCTGCCAGGAAGGCGTTCGTTCAGGGCACGTGCAACGGTCGCTTTGGCGATGCCAAAAGGGCCATTAATCCAGATGATAGGGGTACGCATATCAGCAGTTTAAAGAACGAACCCTTTCTAAATTGGCACGGGGAAGCGCCAGCGGGTCATTTCGGTGGCCCGAGCCGCAGCGACACAAAAAACGTCCCCGCCTACCAGGGGGGACGTGCAAGCTTTGCGGCGTTTCAGTCCAGCGTAAAGTCGATCACCATAGGTTTGAGACTCGGTTTCTCAGCCTGTGGTGCTGCGGCCTGGGCGGCTGGTTCAGCAGGGGCTGGCGCGGCGACCGTGTGGTCAACGCTTGTACGGTCTGGAGTCACACTTCCTGCGGTGTCCGTAACTGAAGCCTGAACCCAGCGCGTGCCTAGGGCTGCCGGGCCAGGCGGAGGTGCCGGATTAGCAGGTGCTGAAGTGGCAGGTTGTGAGGGGTCGGGTTGTGGGGTTTCAGGAACCTGTGGAGCAGCACTGGCCGAGCGGTAAGCCGCGTGCAAAATCGTATCGACGTCAAGCTCGGTCAGCAGCCCTTTCTTTTCCAGGGTACTCAGGATCGCCAGGGCCAGCTTACGGGCGTGTTCTGCCTCGTTGCGTGGCGGAGGCGTGGGCGTGGGGCCATTGGTCATGGCTTCAGGGTAGCGCGGCATTCCCTTGAGCGCATCAACTTCTGGCGCCAGTCTCTGTGACTTGTGAGCTGGGCAGCGGGCGTGCAGTCTACGCCCCTTAGAGCAGTTCTCCGAATCATGGGGACGTCGGAAAAACACCGCCGCCCCCATCGTTCTACGTCCTGCTCTTTCTTTTTCACTCGTTCCACTCGGCAAAAAGATGATAAAAAGAGCACCATCTTTTTGCAAAATGCTCTTTCTTCAGGCGCTTGGCGTTTCGCCCACGGCAGGTGGCCCGGCCAGGGTCTCTTTGGCGAGCGCTTCGGCGTGGGCCGCGGCAAATCTTTCACTGGCTTCTTGGGCCAGTTGACGGCGCAGAATTTTCAAAACGGCTGTTTTAGGCAGCACGTCCCGGAATTCCACGGTGCGCGGCACTTTATACGGACTCAGTTCCGTGCGGCAAAAGTCGCGGATGTCCTTCTCGGTCACGCTCTGGCCGGGTTTAAGAACCACCACAGCATGAACGCTTTCGCCCCGGTACAGATCGGGCACACCGACGGCGGCGGCTTCGAGCACCGCCGGGTGTTTCATCAGCACTTCCTCGACTTCACGCGGATAGATATTGTGCCCGCCGCTGATGATGAGGTCTTTCTTGCGGTCCACGATCCGGAAAAAGCCGCGTTCGTCCACCGTGGCGATGTCGCCAGTCTTGAGCCACAGCTGTCCGAAAGCCTCGGTCAGTACTTTGGCCGTCTCCTCGGGGCTTTGCCAGTAGCCTTTCATGACCATAGGGCCGCTGACCCACAGTTCGCCGGGTTCGCCCTGGGCCGCCTGAGTCTGGTCGTCTTGCATGATAACCGCGTCCACGCCCGGCAGCGGAAGCCCGATGCTGCCCTCCTGCTGCTCACCGAAGATCGGGTTGACATGGGTGATCGGGCTGGTCTCGGTCAGGCCGTAGCCTTCGACCAGATTGGCCCCTTTGGTAATCCACTTGAACTTGTTGGCGGTTTCTAGCATCAGGGACGCGCTGCCGCTGAGACAGGCGCGAATGCTGCTGAGGTCGTAATTCGGGGTCAGGTCGCTGTTGTTGATCGCGTTGTACAGGGTCGGCACGCCGGGAAACAGGGTGACTTTGTACTTCTGAATTTCTTCCAGCACCATTTTTAGGTCGCGGGCATCGGGCACCAAGATCATATTGGCCCCGATCAGGATGCTAATATTCATGGCGACGGTCATGCCGTAGACGTGGAAAAAAGGAATGGCGGCCATCGTTTTTTCTTCGCCCTGGCGCACGTCGCTCATCCAGATGCGGGCCTGTTCGCAGTTAGAGACCAGGTTTTTATGCGTCAGCATCGCGCCTTTGGGCACGCCGGTCGTTCCTCCGGTGTACTGAAGCATGGCGACGTCGTCGGGGTGCAGTTCAACTGAGCGCGGAAAAGGCGTCTGCGACTTGATGACCGCCTTGTAGGGCAGCACGCGGTCAGTGTAGTCCACCTTGACCCAGGTGCCGTCTTTGCGGGCCTTGACCGGGTACAGCACATTCTTGGGAAAAGGCAGCGCGTCTTGAATTCCAGTGACCAGCACGCGCTTGACCGGCACACGGTCCTTGATTTCCAGGTAGCGCGGGTAGAACGTGTCGAGAATGATCAGCGTTTCGCTCTGGGAGTTGATCAGCTGATGCTCCAGCTCGTGCGCGGTATACAGCGGGCTGGTGTTGACGACCAGTGCCCCGGCATTCAGGATGCCGAAAAATGAGGTTACGAACTGCGGGCAGTTGGGCAGCATGACCGAAACGCGGTCACCTGGTTTCACGCCCATTTTCTGAAGGGCCGCCGCCAGGCGCAGCGAGTCGTTTTGCAGGGTCTGATACGACGTTTCGCCGCCTATAAAGGTCATGGCGGTGTGGCGCGGATAACGCGTGACAGAGTCCTGAAGCATCTGAACAAGCGTCCGGTTGGTCGGAATATAGTCCTGTGGCACTGTCTGTTCGTAGTGCTCGGTCCACGGGCGGGGCAGGTGACCAGGGGTGGTGGGCAGGTTAGCTGACGTCATAAACTCCTTTAAATCGGTCTGGTAGGGGCCACGACTGGCCACCGATTCATGTTGAAATTGCACTCAGTATAAACAGGAGACGGCCCCGTCATCTTCCGGTCGGGCACCTAGGCCTGCCACTGCCTCGGTACAACACCTAAGCAACAGAAATTTCACGAACTAGTTTTATTGTGAAATAATTCACTTAAGTGGCTAAAGAAGAGGCGGAACCGAGTCCGCCCGTTCCCTTAAGCCTGGGGCTGCTGAAGCTGGGGGCCGCTGGCAGGCACGAAGCCTTCGAGCGTGGCGTAGTCATCTTGGAAGTGCATCAGCACGCCGCCGAACAGCGTGTCGAAGGTTTCCTGGGGCATTTCGGCCAGGGTAGGGTAAAAGCCTACGTATTCCAGCCAGACGTTGCCCTCGGCGTCGATGCTGCGGGCAAAGGCGCGTTCGCGGTTGCGGTCGTTGAGCAGCATGGCGACTTCATTGCGGCGATCAAGGTAGGTCTTCTGGGTCACGCAGGTGACTTCCAGGCGGCTAGTGTTGTTCGGCCCGTCGTTGACGCTCACCAGCACGGCGGCGTCGCCCATCTCGAAGCGCCAGCCCATGCGAATAAAGCGCTGGCCGTTGTTTTCTTCCAGATCCAGCTGGACTTCCTTGTCTTTCAGGTACTTGGCGAGCGTGTCCAGCGTTAAAAGTGCAGTTTCCATATTGTTTCCTCCTGATAATGATGAACCGGTCACGTCCCCTCGGGGTGGCGTTGCGGTGTGATGAAGACCCGAACAATTCTAACACTGCCGCCCCTTTCATTCTACGTCCTGCTCTTTTTTTCACTCGTTGCACCCGGCAAAAGGATGGTCAAAAGAGCACTGTGTGCCCGCGTTGCCCCCGCCGTGGGCAGAAGTATTCCCAGCAGTAGAGCCAGCAGGGCTAGGGCCAGGGCCGTGGCTTTTACACTGGCTCTTTGGGGGCGTGGCTGAGGATTTCATAGCCGTCCTCAGTGACCAGCAGCAGGTCTTCGATGCGCACGCCACCGATGCCCGGCAGGTAGGCGCCCGGCTCGATGGTGATGATCATGCCTGGTTGCAACACGTCCTCACTGACGCCGCGCAGACCCGGAGCCTCGTGAACTTCCAGGCCCACGCCGTGTCCCAGCGAGTGCGCGAACGCCTCGGCCAGGCCGTGTCCGGCCAGCACGTCACGGGCGACCTGGTCCAGCTCCGCTGCCCGCAGGCCGGGCCGCACTGCGCGGATTGCGGCTTCCTCAGCTTCCAGTACGGCGTCGTACACACGCCTCATCTCGGCGCTAGGCGTACCGATGGCCACCGTGCGGGTCATGTCCGAGTTGTAGCCTGCCAGCCGCGCCCCCATATCCACCGTCACGAGGTCGCCCTCCTCGATCACTTTGGCGGAGGCCGATCCGTGCGGCATCGCGCCGCGCACGCCACTGGCGACGATGGTTTCAAAAGCGGCCTCGGCTCCGGCCCGGCGCAGACGCACTTCGATTTCCAGGGCCACATCCAGTTCCCGCACTCCGGCGCGGATCAGGGGCCTCACCTCCTCGAAAGTCCGGTCGGCGAGGTTCTGCGCGGCGCGGATGGCCCCGATTTCCTCCTGACTCTTGATGGCCCGTAGACCCTGAATCAGCCCATGCACTGGCACCAGCGTGGCGGCAGACCAGTGTTTTTGCAGCTCCTGCAACCCGGCCACCGTCAGGCTGTCGGCCTCAAAGCCGATGCGCCCGCTGCCCAGCGTTCCCGCCGCGTGGCTGTACGTTTCGGGGGGCCGCGCAATGACTTGTGGCAGGCCCGACTCTTGCTGGGCCTGTACGGTGTAGCGGGCGTCGGTATACAGCGTGGCTCCGTCGGCGGTTACCAGTACCTTGCCGTCTTCTGGACTGGTAAAGCCGGAAAGCGCCCGCACGTTGGCCGGGTCGCTGACCCATAGCGCGTCAATTCCGGCGCGGGTCATGGCCCGGCGCAGCTGATCTAATCTGGACATAACGGCCAGGGTAGCAGATCGGCGTTTTGGCTTCTGTGCGGCGCAGCTCCACAAGTGCGCATACGAACGCTAACCCCCGCCCCTTGTGGAACTTGCAGAGCTTTCGCAGCAGCGGGGGCTACGCACAGGGGCTATAAGGTGACTTTGCACTGTCCCTCTAGAGCTTGCCCGGAATGTCTGACTTTCTCAGGAGGGCTAACGCAAGTGCCCCCGCCCACTGCCCTTTAGCTCGGAGGGGCTTTACTCATGGTTACGTTACCGGCTGCCGGTTCGCCTCGCGCTCTTGCAAAAAGGTTTTGACGCTCTGGGCGGCCCGCGTGGTCATTCCCGGCACGGCGGCGATCTGCTCGACCGGGGCAGCGGCGAGGTCTTCGAGACTAGTGAAATGTTCCAGCAGCGCGTCCTTGCGCTTTTGCCCGATGCCCGGCAGATCGTCGAACACGCTGCGGAGCATGTCCTGGCCGCGCAAT
>NZ_JAGLBG010000064.1 GCF_018260405.1 Deinococcus sp. | reverse complement strand
CACGACGCGAAAATCATCGGTCAGGTCGGGTCCATGCCGGGCAGCTTGCGGCGCATGATGGTCAAAATAACGATGGTCAGCACCAGCCCCGGCATGGCAAAGATCACGTCGATAAACCTCTGAATCAGGTTGTCGATCCAGCCGCCGTAAAACCCGCTGATGGCCCCCACAATGACCCCGATCAGCACCGTGATTCCCACGATGATAAACGACAGTTTCAGGGCGGTGCGCGTGCCCCAAATTAGGCCGTAATAGATGTTGTAGCCGCCGACCAGCCCGAAGGGGGCAAAGGTCTCGGTCACTTCACGCGCGGGCGTGGGCCGCTGACTGAAGTTGGGGCGCTCCACCGCGTAACAGCTTTTCGGCGGCCTCAGGATGCCGCGCCAGAAGGCCCCACCCAGCGGGTTATAAATCTGGCGGGCACTGTTCATGTTCAGGTCGCGCAGGCAGTCGCCGCTGGGCCGGGCCAGCAGCGGCGCGAACAGGGCGACCAGCCCGAACAGCACCATGATGAACAGCCCGGTCATCGCCAGCCGGTTACGGCGCAGTTTGCGAATGCCGGGGCTGTGCCAGAAGGTACTCCAGCGTGGCTGGCGGGGCGGCCCAGCAGGGGGTCGAGTCACGGGAAGCGCGGTCACTCGAACCTCACACGCGGGTCGATCAGGCCGTAGAGGATGTCGACCACCGTGCTCATAACCACCACGATTAGGGCGGTCAGCAGCGTGAAGCCCAGCACCCCGCCGAGGTCGAAAGTCTTGGCCGAGTCAATGAACCACAGCCCGATTCCCGGATAGTTAAAGATGGTTTCGGTAATCAGCGAGCCGCCCAGCAGCCCGATAATCAAAAAGCCGCCGAGTGTCACGATGGGCAGCAGGGCGTTACGCCGCGCGTGCTTGAGGTTCACGGTTCGTTCTGTCAGTCCCTTGGCGCGGGCAGTGCGCACGTAGTCGCTGCTCAGCACCTCAAGCATATTGTTCCGCATGGCCTTGAGGATGTTGGCGCTCAGCACAATGGTCAGCGTCAGGGTGGGCAGAATCAGGTGCCGCAGGATGTCGCCTACCAGCGTCCACTGGCCCTGCAACGCAGCGTCCAGAATCTTGAACCCGGTGATCCGTTTCAGGGCCATCAGCGCGAAAGTGTTGCTCGTGTCGGCCTGCCCCGGCCCCGGCATCCAGCCCAGGTAGCCGTAGAATACTGCCAGCAGCACGATGCCCAGCACGAAGGTGGGCAGGCTGTAGCCAAAGACCACCAGCACGCGCACGGTCTGGTCGCGCCAGTCGTCCTTGTGCAGGGCGCTCAGGGTGCCCAGCCACACCGAAAGCAGAATAATCGGCAGCGCGGCAAAAAAGGTCAATTCGACCGTGTTGGGCATCCGGTCTTTGATGGTATCGACCACCGAGAGCTGGCTGGTCTTGGAATAGCCCAGGTCGCCGTGAATGGCCGCCGTAAACCAGCGGCGGTACTGGGTGGCAAAGGGCTGGTCGAGTCCGCGCTGCTTGATAATCTGCTCGATGCGGTCGGCCTGCCGCTCGTTCTGGGCATACGGCGCGGCGCGGTCTTCCGGCGAAAGCAACTGGGTCATGCCGATGACCAGTACGGACAGCACCAGCATGACCAGCGGAATCTGGGCAAGACGTCTGAGGATGAAATTCAGCATTTAGTGGCTCACTCCGAAAAAAAGATTGGGGTAACAAGAAAGATTTAACCCTCCCCATCTGCGGGGGAGGGCTTTGCGAGATACTACGGGACTGCGCTAAATTCCGCCACACCTGAAAAAGCGCCAGATGTGCCTGTGCCGGGCAGCTCTGCGAGTCCATACCGCGAAACCCGTATTGCCCACTCGCCTCCGCTCGGATTAAGGCCCAGGGTGCCCGGTTCAAGCGGAATTCGTATCAGGGGAGGGAGTGCGCCGCACGGCTTATACCGACCGCCGTCTGCTGCTTTGACCACCCGCAAGCGCGCCGGATTGCCAACTCCACGCCCGGAGTCCGTATTGCCTCCTCCCGCCCACCGCCTTACTTCTTGGTGAATTCGGCCCAGGTGCGGTTGCCGAAGGGGTTGTAGTTGGCCTTGGTAATGCCGTTGCCCAGACGGCTGCTGTAGAAGGTGTAGTCCACCGGCACGGGCATGACGATGTAGCGGGCCTGTTCGTAGGCGCGGTTGCCCACGAGGCTGTACAGGCGGGCACGCTCGGCGGGGTTGACGGTCGCGCGGGCCTGATCAAGCCACTTGTCGAGCAGCGCGTCTTTGAAGTTCACGCGGCCATTGTAAAAGCCGTTACTGGAGTAAAAGGCGTACAGGTAGTTGTCGGGGTCGGCGTAGTCGGGAATCCAGGCGATGATGAACATGGCTTCCTCGCCGCGCTTGGTGGCCCCCAGCATGTCGCTCCAGGGTTCGGGCTGGATGGTCATGTGGAACTTGGGATTTAGCGCCTCGACGTTTTTCTTGAGCATTTCCATCGCGGTTTTGGGGCCTTCTGACCCGGCGCGGTAGTTCACGGTCAGGCTAAAGCCGTTGTTCCAGACCTGCCCGCCGAACGCCTGCTTGAAGTAGGCCGCGGCCTTTTTAGGGTCGTAGGTGTACTTGCCGACCTTGGCGTCGTACCCGAGCATGGTGTCGGGAATCAGCATGGTGCGCTGCTTGGCCTTGCCGCCCTGCACGTCCTTCATGTACTGCCCGTAGTTAAAAGCGTAGGCGAAGGCGCGGCGGATGTTGGCGTCGGCGAAGAAGTTGGCGGGCACGCCCTTGCCGTCAAGCTTGCCGCTACCCAGCAGGCTCTTTTTCTTGATGTTCTCGTTCATGAACAGTGCCGGGGCATTTACGTAGGGCAGGTCGTCTACCCAGGTCACGCCGGGCTTGCCTTTCATCTGGGCCTCGTCCACGGCGCGGTCGGCTCCCTCGATGATGTCGGCGTCACCGCGCAGCAGCGCCTGCTGGCGGGCGGCGAGTTCGGGCACCTTCTGCACAATCACGTTCTTGATGCTGGGCTGCTTGCCCCAGTAGCCGGGAAACGCCGTGAACAGGTAGGTGTTGGCGTCGCTTTTAAGCATCTGGTAAGCGCCCGTGCCATTGGGCTTTTTCGCCAGGGGGCTGGCGGTCAGGTCCTTGCCGACCCACTGTTTCCAGGTGGCCTCAGTGCCGTCCCAGTCGCCCAGCCCGGCGGTGTACTTTTTATCCACGATGCTCTGCCCGGCGTAGGCCAGCTTGGACAAGAAGGCGGGGTCTACCTTGACCAGATTGAACACCAGCTGCCCGGCGGCGTTGCACTTGACGGCCCCGGCAATTTTGGCCCAGGTGATGCTCTTGTCGTCGTTGGCGTTATCCACGCTGCCCAGCAGGGGGTCACTGATGAACCAGTTGCCGCTGTTGCCGGTGTCGTTGGTCACCAGGTTGCGCCGGAAAGTGTACTCGGCGTCGGCGCAGGTCATGGGGTCGCCGTTGTGAAACTTGACGTTCTTACGCAGGTCGAAGGTATAGGTCTGGCCGCCGTTGCTAAGGGCCCATTTGGTCGCCAGCATGGGCCTGAACTTGGTCAGGCTGGCCCCGTCGTAAGCCAGAAGCGTTTCGTACATGTTGCCCACGAGTTCGGCAGAGGCGCCGTCGTAGGTTTCGGCGGGTTCGGTGGTGGGCACGTCGCTGGCCGACTGGATGACCAGGGTGTCGGCGGGCGAGGCCGCCAGGGCCAAGCCGCTCAGGGCGGAGCCGGACAGCAGCAGGGTGGTCAGCAGGGCGGTTTTCTTCATTGGGCCTCCAGAGTTCGGGTGATGACCCCCACCGCGTGGGAATCATTAGCAGACGGTAAACGCGGGGCATCATAGCTCAGCGGCGGGCCGCGCCGGGTGAATAGGTGTATATCTCTGCGGGGCGGGGCTGCGGGGCAGGCAGAAAAAGCGTGTCATACTGCCCAGTTGTGAAGAAGCGCATTTTGCTGCTGGCTGGCGGCCAGTCTGGTGAACACGAAGTCAGCCTCAAGAGTGCCCGCAGCGTGCTGGCGGCCCTTCCCCGAGATCAGTTCGACGTGACGCCGGTGGTCATTAGCAAAGAGGGCCGCTGGTTGCCCCCAGGCGATACCCAGCGGGCGCTGGAAACTGGCGAAGCGGTGCCGGGCGGCGACCTGATGCTGCACCGCGCCGCGAGTGCCGAGGGCTACGACGCCGTGTTTCCGCTGCTGCACGGCCCGATGGGTGAGGACGGCACCATTCAGGGCATGCTCACCCTGGCCGGAATTCCGTTCGTGGGCAGCGGCGTGCTGGGCAGCGCGGTCAGCATGGACAAGGTAATGACCAAGCAGGTGCTTGCCTCCGCCGGGATTCCGCAGGTGGCGTGGCGGCTGGCGGTGCGCCGCGAGTGGCAGCAGGGCCGCGAGGAGGTCAAGGCCCGCGCCGCCGAGCTGGGGTTTCCGCTGTTCGTCAAGCCTGCTAACCTGGGCAGCAGCGTGGGGATTTCCAAGGTGCACGCGGCCAGTGAACTCGGCGCCGCGCTGGAACTGGCCTTCAGCCTGGATCGCCGCGTGATTCTGGAAGCTATGACCAGCCATAGGCCCCGCGAGGTAGAAGTCGGGGTTCTGGGCAACGACGCGCCCATTGCCAGCCCGGTGGGCGAACTGAGCTTCGACGCCGATT
This sequence comes from Deinococcus sp., assembly GCF_018260405.1. Classification (GTDB taxonomy): domain Bacteria; phylum Deinococcota; class Deinococci; order Deinococcales; family Deinococcaceae; genus Deinococcus. Next base: position 9,949 of record NZ_JAGLBG010000064.1, on the reverse strand, counting down.
TTTACGATTACGCGACCAAGTACACCGAGGGACAGGCCGAGATGCACCTTCCGGCCCGCCTACCTGCCGAAGTCGCCGAGCGTCTACGTGCGCTGGCGCTGGAGGCGTTCAAGGCGCTTGACTGTGCCGGGCTAGCCCGCGTGGACTTCTTCTACGTGGCCGAAACGGGCGAGGTCGTGCTGAACGAGGTCAACACCATGCCCGGCTTCACGACCACCAGCATGTACCCCAAGCTGTTCGAGGCGGCGGGTATCAGCTACAGCCAACTGGTGACCCGACTGATCGAACTGGCACTCGAAAAAAGGTAATAAGGGGCGGGCCAAAAGGTTTGCAAAAACCGTTTACTTCGAGCCGACTGGTAGAGCGGCGGCGCAAAGCGAGTGAGAGCAAACCGGGTTCCGGGCAGAGGCGAGAACGAGCAATGCGGATTGCGCGGTGTGGCGGTACAGGCGGTGCCCTCTTGGGCAAAGCGGCTTCTTGGTCAGAACGGCACCCAGGATGGGGCCTGACCGCGTCCCGACTGCGGGCCGAGCTGAGCAGAACCTGTATTGCTCTTGCGGTGCGGGGCCTTGCGAAGTAAGGGGCGGGCGGGTAAGCCGGGCGAATTAACAGTTCGCAAACGGCTAGCCTGCCCGCAGAGGATTACTTTTCCGTACTGACCTTGTAGCTGCCGTCCGCTTTGCCAGTAAAGGTGACGGTACCGTGCTGGTCGGTGCGGTAGATGTGAACCTTGTTGGCGGTGTAAAGGTCGAGCGCCGACTGGGTCGGGTGGCCGTAGTTGTTCGGCCCCACGCTGATAACCACGTTCTGGGGCCGCACGACGTCCAGCCACGCCTGATGGTCGCCGTTGGCCGCGCCGTGGTGAATGCTCTTGTAGACGGTGATCGGCCCCTGCACCTGGGGGTTTTTCTCGGCCAGCCAGCCGTTTGTTTCAGGCGTCTCGCTGTCTCCGGTCATTAGGGCGCTAAACTTGCCGAAATTCAGGCGAATGCCGACGCTGTGGTCGTTCTGATTGTTGGGCATTCCGTCGGGTGGGGCCACCACATGCACCTTCACACTGCCGAGATTGATGACCTGCCCGCTGGCCGTCTGAAACTGGGTGCCCTGCGCCTGCAACGCGCTGACCAGCCGGTTCCAGGTCTGGGTAGTGCCGCCTATGCCGTTGTTGATGAACAGGGTCGGCTTAGCTTTGGCCGCCTCGACCAGTCCGGCGATGTGATCCGAATCGGCGTGGGTGGCGACCATCAGGTCAATCTTGCTGATGTTTAACTGGCTCATGTAGTCGGCCATGCGGTTGGTACTCTTGCCGCCGTCTACCAGCATGGTTTTACCTTCCGGACTACGGATGAGCACCGAGTCGCCCTGTCCCACGTCCAGAAACTGCACCGTTACCGCGCCGCCCGAGAGGCCCGTGGTCGTCGTGGCTCCGTTGCCCGAAGCGTTGTGGTTGCCCTTGGGGGAACAGGCTGCCAGCGCCGCCGTCAGGCCCAGGACGAGCAGGCCCACCACGTCCGACGCAGCGGGGCCGCGCCGCTGCCCGGTGGGCCTGGCGTGCGCTTGGCCCGACCTGCGAGCGGCGGCCTTGCGTTTGGGCGTGGTGGGTGTGGGGGGTTTCGCGGGGGTCTTTGGCTTGCTCACAGTGTAATTTCCTTGTCGGGGTCAGCCGCAGCTGCCGCGTTCAGGGCGCCAAGTCTGCTCTGGGCCTGCTGGCGGGCCACGCTGGTTTCTTCATGCAAAATGGTCAGTTTCAGGCCGTCGGGGTGGGGTTCCACAGCCAGCAGGTCGCCTTCTTGTAGGCCCTCCGGCAGCGCGGTCAGGTCAATGTCCCGCGTTGTGCCGTCGGGGAGTTCGATGCGGGCGACCTGGCCCTGGGGCGTTTCTTCGATGCCGTCTACTGTCCAGCGCTCTGAACTTTCGGCGGCACTGGCTGGAGCCTGCGGCTGTGCACTTTCGGCCTGGTCTGGGAGCGGTGCAGGCGTCGGGGCTGACCTGGAACTGTGCTTCATAACTCCAGATTACTCTGCGGCTTTGCCCGGCAGCGCGGTTGCGATTGATCTGGGTTCCGGGCGCACCAGCTGGGGCAACTGTGTGCGGGCGTACAGGTAGAGCGCCAGCGCCAGCCCCCACAGCAGCGCCAGCGCCTGCCACTGGCGCAGCGCCGCGCAGCCCAGCAAAAAGGCCACTGCCGGGGCCGAGGCCAGTTGCATGGCGCAGGTCAACCCCGCCTGGGTCGCCGTGAGGCGCGGGTCACGGCCCGACTGCTTGGCCAGGTAAAGCGCCGCGCCGCCCAGCACCAGGGCCACCACGCCCAGCCCCGCCACCCCCGGCAATGGATAGGGGGGAGGCTGGGTCAGCGCATAAAGTAGGCCCAGCACCGCCCCCGGCACCGCCAGCGCCGCGAACGCCAGATGAAAGGCCCGCCGCGCTGCCCCCCGCAGCTGCTCGGGCGAGCCCTGAAGGTCGCGGGCCAGCGCTTCAAGCATGGGTGTTGAGCAGTTCCACGCTGGCCGCCGCGCCGCCGACTTGTACCGTCTCGCCCGGCGCGATTTCCTTTCGTAACCGGGCCAGACTCGCGCCGCCCGCATGCAGCCCGCTCTGGCCCACCACCCGGTCGCCCTGCCTGATCTCGGTGTGCGGGGGCAGATGTTCGCCGCGCAGCCGCGCCAGATGGTAACGGGCATGGCCCCGCGCCTCAAGCCGCGCCATAGTTTCCTGGCCCACGTAGCAGCCCTTGCGGTAGCTAATCGCCGGAAGCGGCCCGCCACTGTCCAGCCCGATTTCCTGAAGCAGCGTGCCCGTGAAGCCGTCGCGCACCACGTCGGGGATTCCGGCGGCGATGCGGGCCGCGTCCAGCGACTCGAGCGGGACTTCTTGCCCCAGCTGCGCCAGCACCTCCGTTTCGTGTGTGGCAAGGTAATGCAAATCCACGCCGGGCGTTCCCGTGCGGTTGGCACGCCCAGCGAGCACCTGGGTTCCGGCCAGTTCAAACTGCTGGGCGTCCGGCCCGGCGACCTGCCAGCCGGGAAGCGTTGCGGCGTCCCAGACGTGAACGGCCCTCAGCGTTTCGCTGGTGTTCTCGACCTCGACCTGGTCGAAAATAATGTAGCGCCTGAGGCGGGCCGCGAGGGGCGCGGCCTGCTCGGCATCGAGATGCAGGTAAATGTCGCCCAGGCGCTTGTAGGCGCGGGCAAAGTGTTCGATCTGGCCGCGCACGTTCAGGAAAGCGCAGGCCACCACGCCGGGTACGGAAGCGCCGCGCAGGTCGCCCGTCATCTGGCCCTGCACGAAGTCCACGCGGTCCTGGCCGGTGACGCGCAGGCTGCTGCTAGGAAGGCTGGTCCACATGCGGGTCAGTCTACGGCCTGCCGCTGCTGGCCTCAGTGAGCCTGCAACCAGTACGCGGGCGTTTCGGTGGCCGGAAGCAGCCTCTGCTCGGGCACGTTTCCGGCCCGTTCTGCCAGCGCCCCGGCTTCGGCGGCGGCCCGCTCTGGCCCCAGCCAGCCGCGCCAGTAGTCCTGCACCGTTGCGGTGACCAGCGCCAGAGGCACGGTCTGGGCCGGTTCCAGCGGGCAGTACAGCAGGTCTAGGTTGGTTAGCGGCCCGCCGTTTTCGCCGCCCACCGGCTGCCAGTAGGGAAGGTCCACCGTCAGGAACCCCAGCGCCCCCAGCACCATGCGGCGCTCGTGCGGCTCGGTGCCTACCCGCGTTTCGCCCGCGCGTTCGGCGGCGTTCTGGCGGGCGGCATAGACGCTGTCGGCGAACATGCCGGGCATTCCGGCGCGGCGCAGTTCATCCACAGACGCGGCTTGCAGCGCCCGGCCCACGCCCCGGCCCCGCGCCTCCCGGCTTACCCCCATAAACGAGTTGAATCCCGCCGCCGAAAGCAGGCTGTAAATGGTGCCGCCTAGCACGTCCCCGGCTCCGCTTTCGGCCACCAGGATGCGGTCGTCGCGCCCAGTGCCGCCGTTCAGCAGGCGCGGAAAGTACGCGGGCGAAATGAGCATCTCGGGGGCGTAATAACTGCTTTCCTGAATGCGCCCGAAGGCCGCCAGGGCGGGGTCGGCAGGGTCGGTGATGCGGCGGACGATAATGGGCATAGGCCCCAGGCTAGAGCGCGGCGCGGCTAAACTCGGTAAGCCGGGCCACCGGTTCTCTGGGCCTGTTCCGCGCCAGTGACGCCCTCGCGCTCGGTTGACCGGAGCCGGTACGCTGCTGGGCCGGGGCCTGCTGTTTGCGGCGCTCGGCTGCTCTATGCTGGCAGCCCTGTTCCACCGTGCGGGGCGTACCTCATGACTGACCATCTTCCATCTTCCGTTCTTGACTCTCGCCCCTACCGCGCGGGCTGGATTCATTTCACCAACGTCGCGCTCATTCTGGACCCGCTGACCGTGCCAGAGAACGTCAGCGTGATCACGGGTGTGCCGACCCAGATGAACGCCGCGCTGCTCTCGGGCGAGGTGGACATCGCCAATATCAGCGCCGTGGAATTTATACGCCACGCCGATATGCTCGCGGCGCTGCCTGATTTCAGTGTGGCGGTGCTGGGGCCGGTGTACAGCGTGAACCTGTTTCACACCTGCCCGCTGGCGCAGCTGCGCCGGGTCGCCCTGACCTCGCAGAGTGCCATGAGCGTGGCGCTGCTGGAAGTGCTGCTGCAAAGCTGGGGCCTAAGTCCTGTGCTCGAACGCGCCGAGGGAGAGGCTGAGGAACTGCTCGCCGGGGGCTATGACGGCGTGTTGCGTATCGGTGACGACGCGCTACGCGAGTGGTACGGCGTGGTCGGCCCGTTTACCGAAGCGACCATCGTGCCTGAGATTCCGCAGGCGGGCCACGGCGTCACGGTGACCGATCTGGCCGAGGAATGGTTCCGGCTGACCGGGCACCCCTTCGTGTTTGCGGTGTGGGCCTACCGCAAAGAGAACCCGCCGCCGCCCGAGTTGCTGCGGGCCATGCGCCGGGCACGGGAGTATGGTCTTGGTCACTTGGCCGAGGTATCGAAGCGCCACGCGCACAAGCTGGGCCTGCCCGCACACGTGGTGCAGCACTACCTCTGGAACTTCCGGTATCACCTGGAAGCAGCCGACCGCCTCGGCCTGGGCGAGTTTGCTGACTTGGCGGTGCCGGGCCACGCAGCGCTGACCTTCGGCTGAGGGCCGTAAAAAAGCCGGGCACGCGGCCCGGCCTAAACTGTAGTGCTCGGTGCAGTCCTGCGGTGCGTGGTGCTTAGCCCTGCTTGGTGGCAGGCACCGAACGGGCTTCCTCGACGTCTTTCTTTTCCTTCAGGCTACCGTGCTCGGTGTTGCGGGCTGCGGTCGCCTCGCGGTCATTGACCCCTTTTCTGGAAATCGGGCCGTCATGCTCGACCTCGTGTACTTCTTTTTTACTACGGTCATAATCTTGTGGCTGGCTGGTATGGCCCTTGTTCTTGTCGTCTTTGTCTGGCATAGGTCACTGTGGCACAGTTTCCGCTGCAAAAAGTTCAGAACTGTCCTAATAAATGTTCAGAGATGAAGCAACGCTGAACGGTGCGGGCGGCCCGTATACTGGCCTGTATGCCGGAAGAAGCCTCTCCTCAGCCCCAGGTTCAGCCCCAAGCACGGCCCGCGCCGCGCCCCCAGGGACTGCACGAACAGACCGTCGCCCGCCTGAACAACCTGGACGCCCAGGTCGCCGCCGGATATGAGGCTTACCCCTACAGCTACCCCAAGACGCACCACACCGCCCAGGTGCTCGGCGAACACTCCGGCGAACTGACCCCCGGTGACCAGTGGGAGCAAGAAATCTACGCTCTGGCAGGCCGCGTCACGCTGCTGCGGCACATGGGCAAGGCCGCCTTTGCCGACCTGAACGACGAGGCGGGCAAACTCCAACTGTTTTTTTCCAAGGCCGACACCGCCAATTTTGACCCTACCAAAAAGATCGACCTGGGCGACATCATCGGTGTGAAAGGCTTTCCGTTCGTGACCAAAACCGGGCAACTTACCCTGCACGTCACCGAGTGGCAGCCGCTGGTCAAGAGCCTGCATCCCCTGCCCAGCAAGTTTCACGGCCTGCAAGATGAAGAACTGCGTGCCCGCCGCCGTTACGTGGATTTAATGGTCAACCCCGAGCGCCGCGAAGCCTTCCGCACCCGCTCCCGCGCCATTCGCTTTATCCGTAATTTCCTTGACACGCAGGGCTTTATGGAAGTCGAGGGGCCGACGTTGCAAGTGGTTCCCGGCGGCACCGAGGCCAAGCCGTTCCAGACCCACCACAACGCGCTCTCGCACGACTTTTCACTGCGCATTAGCCTGGAGCTTTACCTCAAGCGGCTACTGGTAGGCGGCTTTGAGCGGGTCTATGAGATTGGGCGCAACTACCGCAACGAGGGCATAGACCGCACCCACAACCCCGAATTCACCATGTTGGAAGCCTATTTTGCCTACGGCGACTACAACGACATGATGAAACTGGTCGAAACGATGCTTAACGGCCTGGTCAAAGAAGTCACGGGCGGCAGCGAAAAACTGGTGTACCAGGGCAAGGAACTTGACTTCTCGCTGCCGTTCAAGCGGCTGGACTTTATTACGGCGCTCAAAGAACAGGCAAAACTGGAGTTCGACCCGCTCGACTTGGCTAAGTTGCGCGAGTGGAGCGACCAGCACCACCCCGAGCACCGCAAGACCCCCGATTACAAGCTGCTGGACAAGCTGGGCGGCGAATATGTCGAGCCGCTGCTGCAACACCCGACCTTTTTGGTGGATATGCCGCTGGTCATTAGCCCACTGGTCAAGGTTCACCGCGGGCGCGAGGGCCTGGCTGAACGTGCCGACCTGTACGTGGGCGGCTTCGAGCTGGCCCCGATTTACTCCGAGCTGAATGACGCCCTTGACCAACGCGCCCGCTTTGAGGCCCAGACTGCCCGCCGCGACGCTGGCGACGACGAGGCCCACCAGCAGGACGAGGACTTTTTGCTGGCGCTGGAATATGGGATGCCGCCGACCGCTGGCATGGGCATGGGCATGGACCGCCTCGCCATGCTGCTTACCGACAGTGACAGCATCCGCGACGTGCTGCTGTTCCCGCTGCTTAAGCCTGAAGGCGGCGCAGGCGAACATGTGGAAGAAGCCGAGAGCTGAAGCACACGGCTGAGACACACGGCTGAAGCACAGGGCTGAGACAAAGACCGCCACTTTCATCCGGCCTTGAACGGCCTGGCCTGAGCGGCGCGCCCAGACCGTAAACTGCCGGGCATGTGGATGAATTTTCTGCTGATTTTTATACCAGTCAGCCTGCTTCTGGAATATGTTTTTCACGCGCCGCCGCTGTGGGTATTCGCCACGGCGGTGGTTTCTATCGTTCCGCTAGCCGACTGGCTACGCAAGGCCACCGAGCAGGTCGCTGAACGGGCCGGGCAGACCATCGGCGGGCTGCTCAACGTTACTTTCGGCAATATGGCCGAACTGATTATTGCCGTTTTCGTGCTGCTGTCGGGCAACGCCATAGTGGTCAAGGCGCAGATTGCGGGCAGCATTATCGGCAATGGGCTGCTGGGGCTGGGCCTCGCCATCCTGATTGGCAGCCTGGGGCGGCGGCAGCAGCGGTTCAGCCGCGAGAACGCCGGGCAGCTTAACTCCATGCTGTTTTTGACGGTGATTGCCCTGCTGATTCCGGCGCTGTTCGACTACACCGAAAAACTGCCCGGCTTTGCCGCCAGCAGTGAAGCGGCGCGCGGCAACCTCGACGAATCGCTGAGTCTGGCGGTGGCCGTGGTGCTTATCCTGGTCTATGCCCTGAATCTGGTCTATACGCTGGTCACCCACAAGGACGTTTTTGCGCTGCAAGAGGCGGAGGCAGTGGCAGGGGCTGACGGTGTGGAGGCCGCCCACAAACACGCCCTGCTGTGGCCGGTTTGGAAGGCCGCCGCCGTGATGGTCGGGGCCACGGCGCTGATTGCCCTGGAATCCGAACTGCTCTCGGGCGCACTAGAAGCCACTTCCGAGACGCTGGGCCTCAGCCCCTTTTTTCTGGGAATCATTGTGCTGGCCGTGGTGGGGAACTTTGCCGAGTACATCGCGGGCAGCTACTTCGCGCGGCAGGGCAAAATCGGGCTGGCGATGGACATTGCGGTGGGCGCGACCATTCAGGTGGCCCTGTTCACCGCGCCGGTGCTGGTGCTGATCTCCTACTTTATCGGCAAGCCCATGAATCTGGTGTTTTCCAGCCCGCTGGAGCTGGTCGCTATCGTGGCCGTCGCCATCACGGTGTCTGCTGTGACCCGCGACGGCGAGGCCACCTGGTTCGAGGGTGTGCTGCTGATCACGGTTTATGTGCTGCTAGCGCTGGCTTTCTTCTTTGTTACGCCGCGCAGAGGGGAACCTAAAGCGGCCCTGTCTGCGCCAGCGACCGCCTACAGAGTGACAGCCTACAGGGTGATAGGCCACATGATGAGCGTGCCCCCGGTTCTCTTTCCCGCCGGGGCACGGGCCGCCTGAGATGCCTGCTCACGGCTTTGCCGCCGTTTTGTTCGACCTCGACGGCGTGCTGATTGATACCGAAAGCCGCATCACCGAACTGTGGGGCGACATTTTCGCCCAGCACGACCTGCACCTCACGCCCGCCGAGATCACGCGCCTGACTTCCGGCCAGCGCTTTGGCGGCGTGCTGGCGCAGCTGGAAGCCGAGCGCGGCTGGAAGGCCCCCGAGGACTTTTTGCCTATGCTCGACGAGCGGTTTAACGGGGCCTTCGGGCACGTGCCCCTGATCGCTGGGGCGCGGGAAACTCTGCTGGCGCTAGGGCGGGCTGCTGTCCCGTTTGCGGTGGCCAGCAACAGCCAGCACAACCGCCTTTTTCTCAAGTTGCGCGGGGCGGGGCTGCTTGACCTGCTGGAAGGCCGCGCCTTCGACCCATCACTGGTGGGCAAACGCGGCAAACCGGCGCCAGACCTGTACCTGTACGCGGCCGCGCAACTTGGTATACCGGCGCCGCAGTGTCTGGTGGTCGAGGACAGCGTCCCCGGAGTCGCGGCGGGCGTAGCGGCGGGAGGACCGTGTGGGGGCTACTGGCAGGCAGTCATATTCAGCCCGGCGACGAGCAGCGACTCTTAGACTTGGGCGCGGCGCGAATCGTGCATTCACACGCCGAACTGAGGACGCTGCTGGTCGGTTGAACCCGCCCGAGTGGTCACCGAGTGGTTATTGAGGTGCCCTTAAACGCTGGGCATGCGGCACTGCGAGGTCTGGGTGCTGGGCAGGTCAAGCTGCACGGTCACGCGTGCGCCCTCGCCAGCAGGCACCACCGTGATCTCGGTCGTCTTGCCCCGCGTGACCGAGGGCCACGCCCTGGTATTGACCGCCGCTTTCAGAAACAGGTCGAGGTTCTTCAGGTCGTTGCCAAAGCATTTGCTGCTGACTTCCTCGGCGGCCTTTTGCAGCGTCCGGAGTTGGGTGGGCCTGAAAGTCTGGGTAGGCGAGAGCAGGCTCAGCTGAACGGTCTTGACGAGGTTGGCCTCGCTTCTGGGACGGGCCTTGTTCATAAAAAGCCCCTGCATGTTGGCCTGTCCGCTGCCCTGAAAACGCCAGATAGAGTAGTTGGTGCGCTGATCCTGAAAGTGTACCTGGTGAATCAGGCCCGCATTACGCAGCACCCCAAGCGGACTGTAAGTGGAGCTGCTGGCGGCACCGGCAGAAGACATCAGAAGAAAGAGGGCCAAGCTGAGCTTTCTGTTCATCATTCCTATGCTAACAGCGCTGCGCTCACAGGGCTGCCCCGCAGAGTTGGGGTTTTGTTCAGGGAGCGCGCGGTATACTGCCTCCCGCGTCACCGGGGGTGCCCGGCGCAGCGGCCCACTGTGGGCAGTGCGCTGGACTGAGAAAAACCCTTGGAACCTGAACCGGGTCATTCCGGCGGAGGGAGTGTGACCTGGGCCGCGCCGCTTGCAGGTTGGCCCAGCGGCCTTCCCCTCCTGAC
>NZ_JAGLBG010000063.1 GCF_018260405.1 Deinococcus sp. | reverse complement strand
AATGAACGGAGCGGCGGTGTTTTTCCGACGTGCCCATAAGTCGGAGAACTGCTCTAAGCAGAGTCCGTAGTGGACGGCGCTCCGTATGATCCCCACTTTCAGCCGCATTGGGAGCCGCGCCCCTGTTTCACATCGGGGACTTGATATGCTCTGAACAGAATCAGGCCGCGTCCCCTACCGCCCGGTTCTTACCTTTCCTATGCCGCCGCTGACCCGTCCCATTGCCGTTTTGCCGCCAGCAGTCGCCCGACTGATCGCGGCGGGCGAGGTCGTGTCTCGCCCGCTCGACGTGGTGCGCGAGCTGGTCGAAAATGCGCTGGATGCTGGGGCCACCCGTATAGAAATTGGGGTCGAGGGCGGCGGCCTGAAGTTGGTGCAGGTGCGCGACAATGGCTGCGGCATTCCCGCGCAATCGGTGGCGTTGGCGGCGGTGAGGCACGCGACCAGCAAACTGGAACCGGAAGTCCGGGCGGTGGAACAGGTAACGACACTGGGCTTCCGGGGTGAGGCGCTCTGGGCAGCGGCTCAGGCGGGCGAACTGCAACTGGTCACGCGGCCCGCCGCTCAGCTCGGCGCGGCGCAGGTGCAGGCCCAGGGCGAACAGGTCAGCGTCACGCGCCTGTCGGCCCCGGCAGGCACCACAGTCAGCGTGCGCGGGCTGTTCGGGGCGCTTCCGGCCCGGCTGCGAACCCAGTCGGCCCCCGCCACCGAAATCCGCGAAATCACGGCGCTCGTCGGGCGTTATGTGCTGCACCACCCGCAGCTGTTCTGGCGGCTGACCGTGGACGGCGAAGTCCGGCTGACCCACGCCCCCGCCGACTTCAGGGGGGCAGTCGCCAGCATTTACGGCCCGGTCAGCGCCAACCGCGTGCTGAACGTGAGCCGTGCAGGAACCAGTGGCATAAGCGTTAGCGGCGTGGTTTCCCGCCCGGAACTGACCAGGGCCCGGCGTGACCGCATGCACCTGAGCATCAACGGGCGGCCCGTGCTGGCCCCGCCAGAGCTGGAAAGGGCCGTCATCGAGGGATACGGCGAACTGCTGCCCGCTGGCGCGGCCCCGCTGTGCGTGCTGAATCTGGAAGTGTGCCCAGCAGACCACAATCCCAATGTTCACCCAGCCAAGCAGGTCGTGGCGCTGGCCGACTTGCCGGGCGTGGCCGAGCAGGTACGGCAAGCGGTGGCCGCGGCCCTGGCCGAGCATCCACTGGCCCGCGCCGCCCCGGCCCTGATCGCCCCGCCGACGCCCGGCGAAACGCCGCGTACGGATCAGTTTCCCGAACTGACGCTGGTAGGGGTGTATCAGGAGCTGTATCTGCTGGCCGAGGGCGAGGGCGACCTGTGGATTGTCGATGCCCACGCCGCCCACGAACGCGCCCTGTTCGAGCGCCTGAGCCGCGAGCTGGCTGCCGCGACGCCCGCCGAACTGCCCGAGCCGGAGCTGCTGCATCTGACCCCCGAACAGACCGCCCGCCTGCACGAACGCGGCCCCGAACTGGCGAACTGGGGCCTCAACATCGAGGATTTTGGGGCGGGACTGGCCCGGCTACGCACCGTTCCCGCAGCACTGGCCGCCCTGCCGGTGCCGAGGCTGTACGAGCAGATTGTCGAAACCGCGTTGGGCGACAGTCCCGACCCCCGCCGTGAGGTGCTGGGGCGGCTGGCCTGTGCGCCCGCCCTAAAAGCCGGAATGATCGACCAGGTCAGGGGTGAGCGGGTGCTGGCCGCGCTCCGGGCCTGCGACCACCCCTGGGCCTGCCCGCACGGACGCCCCACCGTGCTGCGCCTCAGCGAACGCGACCTGGCCCACACGTTCGGGCGGCGCAGCGTGCGCGACGTGGCCCGGGGCCGCGACCAGCGCCCACTGAAGAAGTGAAGCAGTAGGGAAGACGTAGAGGGGAGGCAGCAGGCCGCCTCAGCAGCAGTCAGCGGCCACGCCGTATCCTGTCTCTCATGTCTGCTTCTTCTGCCCCGCGCGTAACCCGCATTGCTCCTAGTCCCACCGGCGACCCGCACGTCGGCACCGCCTACATCGGCCTGTTCAACTACACGCTGGCCCACCAGTCGGGTGGCAAATTCATCCTGCGAATCGAGGACACCGACCGGGGCCGTTACGTCGCCAGCAGCGAACAGCGCATCTTCGACATGATGGCCTGGCTGGGCCTGACCCCCGACGAAAGCCCCTTGCAAGGTGGCCCCAACGGGCCTTACCGCCAGTCCGAGCGCTTCGGGCTGTACGGCGACTATGCCCGGCAGCTGGTCGAGTCGGGCCACGCCTACTACGCCTTCGAGACGCCCGAGGAACTCGCCGCCCGGCGTGAAACCGCCCAGCAAGAAGGCCACGTCATCGCCATTCCCAGCCGTGACCTGGCCCCCGCCGACGCAAAAAAGCGGGTAGAGGCGGGCGAGGCGGCGGTTATTCGCCTGAAGGTGCCCCGCGACGGCGAAACGGTGGTCAACGACCGGCTGCGCGACCCAATTCACTTTGCCAACAAGGAAATCGACGACAAGGTGCTGCTCAAGGCCGACGGCTACCCGACCTACCACCTGGCGAACGTAGTGGACGACCGACTGATGGGCGTGACGCACGTAGTTCGCGCCGAGGAATGGATCACCAGCACGCCCATTCACGCGCTGCTCTACCGCGCTTTCGGCTGGCCGGAACCCGTGTTCGCGCACATGCCGCTGCTGCGAAACGCCGACAAATCCAAGATCAGCAAGCGCAAGAACCCCACCAGCGTCGAGTGGTATCAGCAGCAGGGCTACTTGCCTGAAGCCATGCTCAACTTTCTGGCGACGATGGGCTGGACGCACCCAGAAGGTCAGGAAATCTTTAGTCTGGCCGAGTTTCAGCGGGTCTTTAAGCTCGAGGACGTGACGCTGGGCGGCCCAGTTTTCAGTCAGGAAAAGTTGCGCTGGTACAACGGCAAATACCTGCGCGAAGTGCTGAGTGACGAAGAAGTCGCCCGGCGACTACACGACTTCCTGGCCCAGCAAAAGACCGACTTGCCCAACGACGACTACTTCCGCGCCGTCACCAGACTGATGACGCCGCGCATCGAGGTTTTCAGCGAATTTATGGACAAGACCGGGTACTTCTGGTCGGAGAATTACCTGGTAGACGAGAAGGCCCAGAAAGCCATCGACGCGGGCCAGGAGCTTTTGCCGCAGCTGGCAGCCAGACTTAAGACTCTGCCGGAGTTCGGGGCCGACAGTATCAAGCAGCTGTTCCACGACTACGCCGGAGAAAAGGGCCTGAAGCTGGGCAAGGTGATGCCCCCCGTCCGCGCCGCCGTCGCCGGAACGATGGAAAGCCCCGACCTTCCCGACCTGCTGGCAACGCTGGGCCAGGAGCGCGTGGTGGCGCGCCTGAACAAAGCCGTCCAATAAGAGCGGCTCATCAATTTGGGGCCACCTGCATTTTCAGCCAATGCAGGTGGCCTCTAGCTATAGGCAAAAGAAAAACTCCCCTTTTCAGGAGAGTCTCTTGCTGGTCGAGGCGGCGAGATTCGAACTCACGACCCCTACCACCCCAAGGTAGTGCGCTACCAGGCTGCGCTACGCCTCGTCAAGCCAGCCACAGAAATATACGTGGTCAGGGGGCATCCGTCAAGGGACAGTCCGGGCGCTATGCTAACGGCTATGAGTCTGAGTTTTGAACAGAAGTTGCAGAACTACGCCCGCCTCGCCGTGCAGGTCGGTCTGGGAGTTAAGCCGGGCCAGCGCGTGCTGGTGCAGGCCCCGGTAGACACGGCGCCGCTGGCCCGCGCCGTGGTACGTGAAGCCTACGCTGCGGGCGCGAGCTTTGTGGACGTGCGCTGGGACGACGACGACGTGCAGCTGGCCCGCTTCGAGCTGGCCCCCGACGGCACCTTTGAGCAGATCAGCCGGTGGCGCGTAGACGCCGAGACCGAAACCGCCGAGGCGGGCGGCGCGGTCATGGCCATCCGGGCGACCAACCCGAACCTGCTGGGCAACGTCGATCAGGCGCGGGTCGCGGCGTACCAGAAAGCCTGGGCGACCTACCGCCGCCCCTACACGGCCAAAGTGATGACCAACCGCTTGAACTGGAGCCTCATCAGTGCGCCGGTGCCGGACTGGGCCACCCTGATGTTCCCCGACGCCAGCGCTAGCCAAGCCGTCGAGAAGCAGTGGGACGCCATTTTTGCCGCTGTGCGGGCCGACCAGCCCGATCCGGTGGCCGCGTGGCAAGAGCACCTCGGCGCCCTTAAACGCCGCCGCGAAACACTGACGGCCAAACAGTACGCCGCGCTGCACTTTCAGGGAGGCGACACCGACCTGACCGTGGGCCTCGCCGACGGCCATATCTGGGGCGGGGGCAGCGCCGATACCCCCAGCGGCATTACCTTTACCGCCAACATTCCCACCGAGGAAGTCTGGACCGCGCCGCACCGTGAGCGGGTAGAGGGCGTGGTGGTCAGCAGCAAACCGCTCAGCTACCAGGGCGTGCTGATCGACGGCATCCGCATTGAGTTTAAGAACGGGCGAATCACGGCGGCTAGCGCCAGCCGGGGCCAGGACACCCTGCTCAAGATGATCGACACCGACGAGGGCAGCCACCGCCTGGGAGAAGTGGCGCTGGTGCCCCATAGCAGCCCGATCAGCCGCTCGGGTCTGTTCTTCTACAACACGCTGTATGACGAAAACGCCGCCTCGCATATCGCCATCGGCAGCGCGTACCGCTTTAACGTGGAAGGCGGCATCGACATGAGCCCCGAAGACTTCAACGCGGCGGGCGGCAACGACAGCCTGACGCACGTAGACTGGATGATCGGTAGCTCCGAGATGAACGTAGACGGCCTGACCAGGGACGGCCACCGCGAACCCGTGATGCGTAGCGGCGAATTCGTGATCTGATACGGACTGCCCGCCGCTTGCATCTGGTTCTTTCAGATTCGCTCCGAGAGGATGCGAGAAGGCAAAATACGGATTACGCTCAATTCTGGTACAGCCGGTGTCTTTATTGGTCAGAGTGGCACCCAGGAAGGGGCCTGACCGCCAAACCCGTATGAAGGCGTGATGTCGGGAAAAGCAAAGGGCGCCAGGGCGGAGGGGAACCTCCAACTCTGGCGCCCTTTTTTTATCCTCCTAGCAGCTCAAAGCGCCTGCTCGATGTCCGCCTTCAGGTCTGCGAGGGCTTCGACGCCCACGCTCATGCGGATGGTTTTGGCTGTGACCCCAGCCGCGAGGCGGGCCGCTTCGGGAATGCGCCCATGGGTAGTTGTCCAGGGATGCACCACCAGGGTCCGCACGTCCCCCAGATTCGGGGCGATTCGCAGCACCTTGAGGCGGCTCAAGAAGGCCGAGGGGTCGTCTACCTCAAAAGTTACGACGGCGCCGCTGCCGTGCCGGAGGTACTTCTGGGCCAGGTGATAGTGCGGGTGATCGGGCAGCCCAGCGTAACTGACTCCGCCGACACCTGGGTGGGTCTGAAGCCACTGCGCCAGTGCCAGCGCGTTGTCGCACTCGCGGCTCAGGCGCAGGGCCAGCGTCTCGAAGCCCTGCGCAAGCAAAAAGGCGCTGTGCGGCGAGACCACCATGCCGAGCTGCTGCACGCCCAGCCAGCGCTGTTTCCAGGCCAGGGCCTGAGCACCACGCAGCTTCAGGACGCTGTTTTCGCCGCCGTCGGTAAAGCCCGGAATACGGCTCAGGTCATGCCCCGTGCCCACCGTCACGCTGCCGCCCATGACGCTGCCGTGCCCGCCTGCCCACTTGGTGAGCGAGTTGGTTACGATATCGGCCCCGAAGCTCAGCGGACGGCACAGGTAGCCCGCCCCGCCGCAGGTGTTGTCGATGGCGAGCAGTGCGCCGCGCTCGTGGGCAATCTGCGCCAGCGCCCCGATGTCGGCGATATCGCCCGAGGGGTTGGCGATCATCTCGGCCCAGATCAGGCGCGTATTGTCCTGCATCGCGGCGCGAATGGCGCCGGGATGGTTCTCGACCAGGGTGGCCCGAATGCCCATCAGCGGCAAGATGTTATTGAGCATCCCCGTGGAACCCCCGAACAGGCTCGACGACGCCACGATATGATCTCCGGCGCGGCACACGCTGAGGATGGCCGTGAAACTTGCCGCCTGCCCACTCGCCAGCGCCACCGTCGCTGCGCCGCCTTCCAGGGCCGTCACGCGGTCTTCCAGGGCCTCTACCGTCGGGTTTTGCAAGCGGGCGTAACTTAGGCCGGTATTCAGCTGAAACTCGCTCTGGGCTTCCTCTAGTGTGTCGAATTGAAAGGCGGCCACCGCGTGAATCGGAAAGCCGATGGACTCGCCCAGCCCACGGGGAATGCTGGTTTGCACGGCTAAAGTTTCGTAATCCCAATCGTTCATAGCGCCATGCTAATTCCACATGCCAGAAAAACTCCGGCCCTGTCCACAATAGTGACGGGCCGGGCAGTCAGTTAGAGGCGGCTTAGACGGACTGCCGCACCACTCTGCCACAGTCGGGAAGGCCGCTGCCTGCGGCTCCACACCGCCCAGTCCGTCTGTTGTTCCTCCTCGCGTCCGCCCGGAGTGATGCGGGAGTGTACCGAATCAACCAGCCGTCCGTATAAGGTGTCGCCCAGCGCTACATCAAAGCCGCCCGAACCATTGCCGGGCGGCTTGAATAAAACGGCGTACAGCTGCTTAGCGGCGTCCGCCACCCACGATTCGCAGGATGAACAGGAAGATGTTAATAAAATCGAGGTACAGCGAGAGCGCACCGTTGATCGCGGCTTTCTCGGCGTGTTCGCCCGTCACGCCGCTGAGGGCGAGGTTACGCAGCATCTGGGTGTCGTAGGCAGTCAGCCCGGCGAAGAGCAGCACGCCGACCACGCTTAGGCCCAGCACCAGTGCGCTGCTATGGATGAACATGCTGACAATCATGGCGACCAGCAGGCCGATAACCGCGAACATGAAAAAGCGTCCCATAACGCTCAGGTCTTTTTTGATGACGAACCCGGCGACGCTCATCAGCGCGAAGGTCACTGCCGTGGTCGCGAAAGCCGAGATAACGGCGGCGGGTGAGTAGGCGAAGAACAGTGAACTGAAGGTCAGGCCCGTAAGGGCAGCGTAGGCAATAAAAAGCATCCCGGCCAGCGAAGCACTCATGCGCTGAGACAGACCGCTGAGCACAAAGACCAAGGCTAGCTGTGCCAGCATCAGCGGCAGTCTGAGGTGCATTACCTGCACCGCGAGGTCAGAGTTCTGGGCAGTGATGAAGGCGACACCCGCAGTAAGAGCCAGCCCCGCCGACATCCAGGAATAGGTACGGGCCATGAAGGTGCGGACAAGATCCGCCGTGCGTCCAGTGGTGGTGGGGTAGGTTTGCATCACCTTACGATACGCGGTTGGCCTGCTCAAAGTTTCCGGGCTACTTCTGCCTTTATCCAGCAGTGATCCGGGGAGCATCCGGGGGTCGAGAGAAGCGCGTTACGGTCAGCCCCAGCAGGCATTGTTTATGCTGCGGTATGACTAAGCCTAACCCTGCCGCCGATTTCGTTAAGCCGTCCGACGCCGAACTGCGCCAGAAGCTGACGCCCGCGCAGTATCAGGTGACCCAGCATGAAGGCACCGAACGTGCTTTCAGCGGTGAATACTGGGATCACACCGAAGAAGGACTGTACGTGGACGTGGTTTCTGGCGAACCCCTCTTTTCCTCGCTCGACAAGTACGATGCGGGCTGCGGCTGGCCCAGCTTTACCCGTCCGGTTCCTACCATTAACCTGACGGAAAATACCGATTACAAGATCGGCTATGCCCGCACGGAAGTCCGTTCGCCCGTGGCTGACTCCCACCTGGGGCATGTTTTTCCGGACGGTCCCCAGGCGGCGGGGGGGCTGCGCTACTGCATCAATTCGGCGGCCCTGCGCTTTGTGCCGGTTCGTGAGCTAGAAGACCAGGGATACAGCGCCTATCTGCCCCTCTTCAAGAAATAATACGGACTTGCCGTCTGTGGCGTTGATCACCCCCAGAGACGCCGCGTTGCCAACTGTACGCCCGGAACCCGCTTTTCTCCTGCTCGCTCTGGGGCGCAGCTTTACGAGTCCGCTTTCACCAGCAGCTTTGTCTACTTACCCTGTTCGGGGCAGAGGGTTCGTCACGGGTTCAGTCCTGGAAGCTGCCGGTCAGAGTTCGCTGAAAATAATCAGGGTGCCGTGTTTGCTGCCGATCTTGTTCATCACGGTGACTACGTACTGGTCTATGCCGTCACTGGTAAAGCCGGTACTTCCTGCCTTCCAGGGATCGGTGCGCTTCCAGCCTTTGTAGTGCGACAATCTGTTTTGCACCGTGGCCTTGGATTCGCCGGAAAGGGCGCAGCGGGTGTGCTGGTTGCCTAATTTGCCCGGATAGGGGGCCGGTCTGAGGTTGGCCGATTTGATCACGCGGCCAAGCACGAACGCGCCTTTGCCGCTCAGGGCCTGTACAGGCACCAGCGTCAGCAGGGTCAGCGTCAGTAGAGTCAGGCCCGGCACAGTCGGGGGGCCGCCGAGGACAGTTTTGCTCATGTTAGACCTCCGTTATTTGGCGCGTGCCGTCGGGGTTCTGGGCACAAAGACAATGGCATTAGGCACGCGCTGGCTCCAGACGGTATTCAGGTAGCCGCCCAGATTGGCAAAGCCGCTGGTGGTGTACACCGAAGCGCTGCTGCCGCTGTCCATACGCACGGCGTCGCGCACCCCGGCGGCAGCCAGGGCAGCGGCAAAAGCCTCGGGAGTGCCATATTCAAAGTAGGCCAGGGTCGGTTTGCCGTCCAGGGTTCCTACGGCGACCTGCCGGGTCGGACGCCAGATGCCCGCCAAGGTGTCGAACTTCTCACGCGCCGGATTGAGCGCCACCCTGCCGCCGGACACCAGCAGCGGCCCGGCGCTTAGGGCGTCTTGCACAGTGTCCCACGGGGCGTCGGCAGCGTTCCAGGCCAGAGCCGTGTTCAGCGGCTGCCCGGCTGTGCGAGGCAACTGGGGAAAGCGGGCCGGGTCAAAGGTTACGGCCAGCGTTCCGGCAGGCGGCACGACCCGCCCGGTCAAGGCGTTCTGCACTGCGCTTCCCCCCAGCGACAGGTAGAGTGTGGTTAGCCCGTCGGTCCCTACCGCTGTCTGACCGTCGCCCACGAACGCACAGAGCAGGTCGTGCCGGACTTTGGCCCCGACCGTATTAATGATCATGCTTCCGAAAGGCCCGCTCAGCACGTAGCGGGGTCGCGGATATCCGAAAAGCGTGTCGCCCGCTGCCGTGAATCCCACCGTGGCGCGGCGTTCCAGGCTCGGGGAGACCATCAGACCGTCTTTGACAATCAGATCGACCGGCAAAAAGCTGGCTGTGTCGAAGTATCCACCGTTGACTCCGGCCACTCCTCCCACACTTTTGACCAGGGTGGCGAGGTCGGCGGCCTTACCGCTGGGGGCATTGACCACTCGTGCCTGATAACGGGCTGGGTCGAAGCTCAGCAGGTGCAGGGTGCCCCGGTTGCTGTAAGTCACGCCTGACGGCAGGCTGTCGGAGTTGATGGGCGGCGGCACCGTGTCGCTTAGTAGCGTGGTCGTATCGACCACCACGCGGGCGGGGTTGTCGAGGGTAAAGACCTCACTGACCCCGCCGCCTGTCGGAAGTTGCACGGTTGCGCCTGCCAGGCCCGGTGTGACGCTCAGCAGTTCGCCCGATTGCAGCGTCTGACTGACTGCCGAGGCACTAACCGCGCCGAGCAAAATACTCAGCCCTGCTTTCTGGCGTGTGATGGTCTGCGCCGCCGGGCCGGTCAGTTCCATAACCACGCGCTGCACCTCGACATTGCGGTGAAGCGTGTGGCTGACGCGGATGCTGTTCAGGTTGGCGACCGGGTGTGAGGGCTGGTTCTGTGCAAGCTGGTTCTGTGCAAGCTGCGTCTGTGGGAACGGGGCCGCGCCCTGTGGCATAGGGCCGCCCTGACTGGGGCCTACCCCTGCTTGAGCCGGAGCCGGGGAACTAGCGGGGGCGGGGGGCGCAGGCAGTGCGGGCGCGGCAGAAGGCTGGCTGGACGGCGGCAGCGTAACTGTGGGCACCAGCGCCGGAGGGGCAAAATTCAGTGTCGTCGGGGTGTCGCTCAGCACCCGCACCCCCAGCTGTTGCAGGGCGTCCAGCGGCACGTACAGGCTGCCGTTCAGACTGTAGGGCGGGGTGAGGGGGCTGCTACTGCGTATTCCTCTGGTCTGCCAGCCGCTTTCGGGAGCGTAATGAAGTTCGCGTGAGCCGTAGACCAGTCGCAGGTCGCGTGGATCGTTCCGCACGCTGACGCCCAGGCGCGGCAGACTCCAAACGGGTAGCATCTCTGTGCCTTGCAAGACGCGCGAATCGACGGCAGCTGCCTGGGCTGCCCCGCCAATTGCCACCGAACGGGCCTGCCCCACTGTTGCCAGGGTGCTGCCCAGCAAGACTGCTCCCGATACCCACCACTTCCAGACCAACTTCACATAAGCGAGTTTATACCAACCTCTGTGGTCGTGGGGTTCTCCCAAACAAGAACATGGGTTGCTCGGGGCCGGTATTTTTTGCTGTTCGCTGTACCCTAGGGCGGTGACGCCCCCCCCTGAACGATTCTGGCTCCTGAAATCCGAACCCGATGTGTTCGGGTACGCCGATCTGGTGGCGGCGGGACGTGAACCCTGGAACGGCGTGCGCAACTATCAGGCCCGCAATGTTTTGCGCCAGATGCGGGCGGGCGACCTCGGGCTTTTCTACCACTCCAACGCCCGGCCAGCGGGCATCGCCGGGGTGCTGCGCGTTACGCGGGAAGCGTGGCCCGACAACTTGCAATTCGACCCGGCCAGTCCGTTTTACGATCCCAAATCTGACCCGGCCAGCCCGCGCTGGAGCATGGTCGAGGTCGAGGCGGTGGCGGCGTTCCCGGCTGTTCTTCCGCTGGCCCGTTTGCGGGAGCTATCCGAGTGGGCCGATTCGCCGCTGCTCCGCAAGGGCACGCGCCTGAGCGTGTTGCCTGTTTCGCCCGGACAGTTTCGCGCCGCGCTGGAGGCCGCCGGGCTTGATCCTGCCGCCTTCTGATACGGCCTCCGGTTAGGAGGTTTGCAAAACCCGTTCAATTCGCAAGAGGACTGTCGGGCGTGGGGTTGGCAACCCGGTGCCCTTGCGGGGCTGTTAAAACAGACGGCAGTCCATATGAACGGTCTGGTGTGCCGCTCGCCAGCCTTTGTCGCGGCTAACCCGCTGGCCACAGGCCCGCGAGTTCTGGGCTGATGGCGAGATTTATCTTTATGGTCGGCCTGCGCCCTGCCGGATGGCGTTAAGGCTGTTTTACGGCTGGATAGGCTGCGCTTTGGCTCATGCTCATTGTCATACTTGTCAAAGTCCTGTCAGGAATAAGCTGTCATAGTGCGTGCATGGAACTCCTTCTCGCGGCCCTGATCATCATGACTTCCCTCGTGCTGGCCTCCCGCCAGAAGCCTGAGCCACAGCAGCGTTTTGTGCCTGTTCCCGTGCGGGTGCAAAACCGTCGTCAGCGCCGCGACTGAACTGAATTTCATGGCATCTGGCCTAAAGATGCGGCACTTTTGACCACCTTTGCGCCAGGTGAGCAGGTAGACCCCCTACGGGTGGCACTGTGCCCAAGGCAACGAGTGAAAAAAGAGCAGGACGAATTTGTAAGGCTGTTTGTAAAGCTCTGGGCCAGAGAAGAGAGCGAAGTGGCAGTGCCTCTTTGGGCAAAGCGGCTCCTGCGGAATACTGGGGAGCCGCTTTGCCGTTTTTCTCAGGTCAGGAACAGGCGGTAACTGGAATTTTGCGTCATATCCTGCGACGGATAGCCGAGGCTTCCCAGAAACTGATCGAAGACGGCCAGCTCTTCATCAGGCACCTGGACGCCTGCCAGCACCCGCCCGAAGTCGCTGCCATGGTTGCGGTAGTGAAAGAGACTGATATTCCAGTCGGCCTTAAGCTGACTTAAAAATTGCAGGAGGGCGCCGGGCCGTTCGGGAAACGTGAAGGAGTAAACCCGTTCGTTCACGGCCTCGGGTGCCCGTCCGCCGACCATGTAGCGCACATGAATTTTGGCGAGTTCGTCGTCGGTCAGGTCGCTGACGGCGTAGCCCAGACTTTGCAGGCTATCTACGATTTCGTAGCGTTCTCTGGCGTTCCCGAGTTGCAGCCCCACGAAGATTCTGGCGTCGGTACGCGGGGCGTAGCGGTAGTTGAATTCGGTGATGGCCCGGTTGCCGATCACCTGAATAAATTGCAGGAACGCGCCGGGCTGTTCCGGAATCGTGACGGCCAGAATCGCCTCTTTCTGTTCGCCGATTTCGGTGCGCTCGGCCACGTGCCGCAGGCGGTCAAAGTTCATATTTGCGCCGCTGGCAATGGCGACCAGGGTTTGCGGCGGCAGGTCGCTCCCGGCTGCGTATTTTTTCAGGCCCGCCAGCGCCAGCGCCCCGGCGGGTTCCATCACGGCGCGGGTGTCGTCGAAGATATCCTTCAGGGCCGCGCAAATCTCGTCGGTGCTCACCCGAACCCACTCGTCTACATACCGCGCCGCCAGAGCCAGGGTGTATTCGCCCACCTGTTTGACCGCCACGCCATCGGCAAAAATACCTACCGTCTCCAGCCGCAACCGTTCGCCTGCCTGCACACTCTGGAACATAGCGTCGCTATCCTCAGTCTGCACGCCGACTATCTTGATTTCAGGTTTCAGGGCTTTGAGTACCCCGGCCACACCTGAAATCAGCCCGCCGCCGCCCACCGGTACGAACACGGTAAAAGCCTCATCATCCACTTGCCGCAGCAACTCCAGCCCAATTGTGCCCTGTCCTGCCAGAACATAGGGGTCGTCGTAGGGGTGCACGAAGGTCAGGCCGCGTTCGTGCTGCACTGTGAAGGCGTAGCTTTCGGCGTCGCTGAAGCTGTCGCCGTGCAAAACGACCTCAGCCCCGCGTGACCGACAGGCCTGGACTTTAATTTCCGGGGTGGTCACGGGCATGACGATCACGGCTTTCAGTCCGAGATGCTGCGCCGAGAAGGCCACTCCCTGCGCATGGTTGCCTGCCGAGGCGCAGATGACGCCCCGCGCCGCCTCTGCTGGCGAGAGCTGCGCCATCTTGTTGTAGGCCCCGCGCAACTTGAACGAGAAGATCGGCTGCTGATCCTCACGTTTAAGAACTACGCGGTGCCCCACTCTGGCGCTCAGGCGAGGCAGGGCATTGAGGGGGGTTTCCTGGGCCGCTCCATACACTTTGCTGGTCAGGGCTAGTCTCAATACGTCCATGGAGTCCAACAGTTCTGGAGTCCAGCTTTTTTCCTGTGTGGTCATTCTTTCTCCTTCGGCTGGCGCACAGCACCGGCGAACAAAAAAACCCCGCTGCTGTGCGGGGCGTCATGGCAGCGCGGCGGCTGTCAGGTGTGCCCTGACCCGCCGGTAATTCGCACTGTTTTCATGGCTGTACTATATCGGCTCTTGCCTTGCCGGGCCGGTCAATCGCGTAGACAGGTGTATCCTGACCGGTCGTAAGGACAACCAGGTTTGTCTTTACACCAACTGCTGATTGAACCGGGCAGCGTATGAATGTAGGGGTGACCCGGTGTTGAGGTCATGGTGAAACGGTCACGTGGCCAGGGCAACCGCAAAGTCGCAAAACTGAAGAATGAAGAGAAAGATTTCTGTTATAGACAGAATATATGGCTTGGAATTAAATATGACCGAGCGACAGAAACGGCCTTCTCCAGGGATGCATCAGAAGCAATTTGATCCGGGTTCAAAATTGAACCGACTTTGCGGAAGCCTTGGTCACGTGGCCGTACCTAGTCCAGCGACCAGACCTGCACCTTCAGGTGAGTGCCACCCGGATAGTCCTGGCCTATGGGCAGGCTCTCGGTCAATCTGGCGCGTCGCCCGGCTTCATCTAGTCCCAGGCGGACCATACGCCCGAACAGGGCAGGGGAGACTCCTGCGTGATTCAGCAAAGCCAGGAGCCGCCCCCCCTGCGCCGTCACTCTGGCGGCCTGGAAAGCGAGGCGAGCATAGTCCTTTTCCGAACGCCAGACCCCGGCTTTACTCCGGGCAAAACTGGGCGGGTCGAGAATCACTAGGTCGAATTCATCGCCACGTTTGTCCAGGCGGTGCAGCCACTCAAAAACGTCACCATACAGAAAATCTGTATCTGGGGCATTCAGGCCGCTTAGTGCATAGTTTTCCTGTCCCCAGCTCAAGACCTTGCGTGACAGGTCCACGTTTTTGACGGTCTGTGCCCCCCCCAGGACTGCATTCAGGCCAAAACCGCAGGTATAGGCAAATGTATTCAGGACTCTGGCCGGGGCGTGTTGCCGTACCCAGGCACGGGCAGTACGGGCATCTGTAAACAGGCCGGTGCTCAGGTCGCTACTGGGCCGAATCAGAAAGGGGACGCCTTCTTCCAGCACCGTCAGTTCTGGCTGCTCGGTTCCCCATAGTGGTGTATTCGGGCTGAGGTGTTCCCGCTCTACATTCGCCAGGTGCCGCGCCTCCTGTGGACGGCGCTTGATATAGACCGCTTCCAGGTGTGCAGCAGTGGCGCACTCGGTTGCCAGTTGCGCTTCCTGGGCCGGACTCAGTTCGCTATAGAGACTCAGGATTCCGACTGGGCCGGTAATATCTAACGCAAAAGCCCCGCCGGTTTCGGTGGTATGGATTCCCCGGTAAATCGTGGTGCCCTGTGCTGGCAGCTCCTGCCTCTGGGCAATCAATGCGGCAAGGGAGACTGCTGTCACGCCTAGGTGAGAAGGCCTATCCACGCACACCAAGTAGGGTATAGGCCGTCAGTGCCAGCTTTTCGCGGAAGAGATAGCGCCAGTCTGGTCGGCGGCTCAGGGGCGAAGGGTTCGCATTGGCCTGAAGTCCTAGCGCCTGTGCAAGTGCCAGCGCACGGGGGGCGTGCGCCTCATCGGTCACCAGAGTCATGGGCGTACCGGGGGGCAGGTAGGTGCGGGCATTTTGCAGGTTTTCTACCGTCGTGCGGCTTTGTGTCTCGGCCAGCAACGCCTCTTTAGGCACACCGTTGGCCTGGAGATACTTGATCCCTACTTCGCCCTCCGTAAACGGGTCAGCGGGGCGGCGGCCACCAGTCACTACAATTTTTTCTATGCTTCCCGCACGGTACAGCTCCAGCGCATGATCCAGGCGGCGGCGGAAAGCTGGGCTGGGTTTACCGGCGTATTGCGCTGCGCCAAGAACTACAACCACAGGGTAGGGCGTTGCTGAAGCAACTTTCGGTAAGGGTAACACTACGAAACCCACCGTCAGACTCACCATCAGAGCAAACAGCATTAGGCTAAATTTTGGCTTCTGAATGGGCATAGATCAGAAGAGTAACACACGTCTAGATGCGGCGAATGACCATTGAGGGCCATAAAAAAGCCCCTGATTCTCTGTAAAGAGAATCAGGGGCTTTGAACGCATCTGGTGTTAGTAAAGTGACCTCGAAAGGAGGTGATCCAACCGCACCTTCCGGTACAGTTACCTTGTTACGACTTCACCCCAGTCATGTGCCACAGTCTAGA
>NZ_JAGLBG010000062.1 GCF_018260405.1 Deinococcus sp. | reverse complement strand
GTGATGGAAATGGGCGAGTCACTCCGTGAACTCCTGCGGTTGGGCGTTAAAGCAGCCTGAAAGGTTCCGAACTACTGTTATAATGAAAATAATGAATTTTCCCCGTTTTCTTTCCCGGCTGAGCAGTTGGCTGGTCGTCAGGGGCGTCTTATGATGCCCAGCCGCTCGGGGGCTAACGCCTTTCAGTACGCCTGGAAAAGTCCCTGGGTGCGGCTGATCATCTTTTTGCTGGGCTTTTATCTCGCCTACCGCCTGTTCAATGTGGTCAGCGAGGTCGTGGTGGACTTTACCATCTCCTTCCTGATTGCCTACCTCGCTAGCCCGCTGCTCAACTGGCTTGAAAAGGTCAAGATTAGGCGTGGTCTGGGGGCCTTTTTCGTGGTGCTGCTGTTCCTGGGACTGTTTACCATGCTGGGGGCGCTGATAGTTACGGTGTCTTCTCAGTTTGCGGACCTGCTTTCCAAGTTGCCTGAACAGATCGGCAACCTGGGCAACTTCACCGAGCGCGTCGCCCGCTGGCTGGATGACCGGGGTGTACCGGGGGCCGAGAACCTTCAGATCAGGGTCAACGAAAGTCTTCAGACCTACGTGCAAAACCTGGGCAAGAATATCGGCCCGATTCTGCGAGACGCGCTACAGTCGGGCGGCACCCTGTTCAACGGCCTCGTCTCGATTGGCAGCGTGATCGCGCAGATCGTGCTCATTTTGCTGATGAGCGTGTATCTGATGCTCGACTACTCCCGCATCAACTCTTCGCTGCTCCGCGCCTTTCCGCGCCCCTGGCAGCCACGTGTCTTAGAGCTGGGCACGCTGGTCGGCACCTCCGTCGGCGGCTATGTGCGCGGCCAGATTCTGATCGCTGCCGCCATCGGCGTGATGGTGTGGCTGGGCCTGAGTGTCATTGGCATTCCCAGTGCGGCGGCCATCGGTTTCCTGGCAGGCATCTTCAATATCGTGCCTTATCTGGGACCGGTGATCGGTGCGACGCCCGCGCTGCTGCTTGCGCTGCCCGGCGGCGGCCTCAAGATGCTGCTGGTGGTGCTGGTCTTCGTAATCGCTAACCAGCTCGAAGGCAGCTTCCTCAGCCCCATGATCCTGGGGCGCACCACCGACCTGCACCCGGTCACGGTGCTGCTCGCCATTCTGATCGGCGTGGCGGTTATGGGTCTGCCGGGGGCGCTGCTGTCGGTGCCCACCGCCGCGCTCATCAAGCTGCTGCTTGAAAAGTATTACTTTCCCAGCCGGGTCTATACCGAAGGCCCCTGAGGGCTGCGCCTGCACCCTTTCGGCTCAGCGCTCCGTGTGCTGGGCCGTTTGGCTTTTCTTGTGGCGTGGCTGTAGCGGCCAGTGCGGCACAATGTTTGACCCTCTTTTTGCCGAGTGGAACAAGTGAAAAAGAAAGAGCAGGACGTAGAATGAAGGGGACGGCGGTGTGTTTCCGACGTGCCCATCATTCGGAGAACTGCTCTCAAGGAGGAACGCCATGCTGGTCAAAGAAGCCATGCACGCCCGGAGTCTGACTGCTGAACCCCATATGACCCTGCCCGAAGCGGTGGTCAAGATGCAGGAGCTACGGGTCAAGCGCCTGCCCGTGGTGCACGACGGCAAGGTGGTCGGCCTGCTCACCGACGGTGAAATCAGGCGTAACCTGCCTGCCCTGAGCGAGGGCCTGACGCCCTGGGAGTTCGTCGGGAGAGCGGCGCGGGTCCGGGTGCGCGACGCCATGCGCCAGCCGGTGCATACCGTGACGCCGGACAGCCCACTGGAGCAGGCCATTCAGACCATGCTGGAGCGCCGCATCGGGGGAATGCCAGTCGTGGACGACAGCGGGCAACTGGTCGGGATGCTCACGCTGACCGATGTCCTGCGGGCCGAGCAGCACGCCCCCCGGCTTCAGTGGGGCAGCGCTGAGCAGCACATGACAGCCCAGGTGGTCACGGCGCAGCCTCAGGACGATCTGGCCGACGCCGCCAAGCGCCTTCAGGAAAGCCGTCTGCGCGTGCTGCCGGTGGTCGAAGGCGGGCAACTGGTGGGCCTGCTGCACGAAACAGCTGTGACCGACGCGCAGGAAAAAGCGCTGGCGGTGCGCGGTCAGGCAGCGAGCGATCAGGCGGCAACCACAGAGGCGGTGTTGCGGGGCCGTCAGGTCTCCGAGCTGATGAAGCTGCCAACCGGGTACGTACAGGAAGGCTCGCCCATGCGCGACGTGCTTCAGGTGATGATCGAACTGGACGTACACGGGCTGCCGGTGGTCGATATGGAGGGCCAGCTTCTGGGCGTAGTGACCATCAGCGACGTGCTGCGGGGACTGCTGGGTCAGGGCCAGCCTTCGGCTCAGCATCCCGGCTACTCTTAGGGTCACTGAGCGTCCCTGGGCAGGGCGGGGGCGCAGGCGGTTATCCTCAGCGGTATGCTCGACCCCCATTCGTCCCTTCCTTTTGCCGCAACGGTTCACCCGGAGGCACGCCGCGCCAAGCGCCTGACCTGGGACTCGCGCGAGGCTTCCGCCGACACGGCGTTTGTCGCGCTGCCCGGCGAAAAGATGCACGGCAACCGGTTTGTGCAGCAGGCGCTGGATGCAGGTGCGCCCTTCGTGCTGACCGATCTGGACGTGCGTAGAGCCGTGCGTGTGCCTGACGCGCAGGCGGCCCTGCTTGACTGGGCGCGGCACGAGCGGGCCAGGAACGCGCTGGTGGTCGGCATTACGGGCAGTGCGGGCAAGACCACGGTCAAAAGTTACGTGGCGGCGGCGCTCGACGCCTATTCCATGCCGGTGTTCAACACCATGCCCGCCATCGCCTGTTTTCTGGTGCAGTACGGCGGTTCCTCGCGGCCCCTGGTGGTCGAAATGGGCATCGACCGCGTGGGCGAAATGGCCGAACTGATGGATCTGGTGCGCCCGGATATCGGGGTGATTACCACCATCGGCCCGGCGCACCTCGAGCAGCTGGGCAGTCTGGAAGGCATCGCCCGCGAAAAGGGCGGCGTTCTGGTGGGTACGCGCGGTCTGGTCGGGTCGCAGGCAGCGCGGTACTTTCCGCAGGCCGACAGCTACGGCTTCAGCACGCCCGAGCAGCCCGTCAAGTTTTCGGGTGAGCGCCTGGAAATCACGCCAGAAGTTGCCCGCTTCGCCTTTGGCGGCATGCGCGTGATTCTGCCGCTGGCTTCGCGCGTGCAGGCCGAGGCCGCCGTGCTGGGCATGGTGCTGGCCCGCGAGGCCGGAATGACCCTGGCCGACGCTGCCGTGCGGATGTCGGCGGTCAGCGTGCCGGGGGGGCGTTACCGGGTGCTGCCGGGGCGCTACACGGTCATCGACGATTCGTACAACGCTTCGCCCGTGGCGGTGTCGGCGGCGCTGGGGGCACTGGCCGAGTTTCCGGGCCGCCGGATTAGCGTGCTGGGCCGCATGCTGGAACTCGGCCCCACCGAGCGCGAACTGCACGCGCAGGCCGGGGCCGAGGCGCGCCAAAAGGCCGATCTGACCTACGGCGTGGGGGCCTTTGCCGCCGAACTGGGCGACCGGGCCTACGCGACCGTGCCGGAGCTACTCCGCGACCTGCTGGCCGAGGTAAAAGACGGCGATGTGGTGCTGGTCAAGGCCAGCCGGGGCATCAGCTGGACACCCGAACAGCGGGCGCAGGAGGGCGTCGGGTTGGACGTGGTGGTGGACGCGCTGGTGGGGCAAAGGTCGGTCTAGCACTGGAAGCTGACCCTGCTCACGTGCCTATTCCCAGCCCCTTGCGGGAGCGGCGTAGAGGCTGAGCAGGAGAGGGAGCCGCAAGCCAACTTCTTTTTGTCAGATGCTCAATATCCCCGGTGCGTGACCACGCCGCCCTGACCTTCCAGCCAGGCCGTGACCGCGCCCACTGCGCCCTTGACCCCGGCCGTGATGATCGGGCCGCCAAACTTGGACAGCCGTACCAGATAACTGCCGTCCTCGCGCCAGGTAATGCCGATCAGGACTTCCTGGGTCAGCTCGCCCTCGACCACGTGCGCCAGCGCCACCCAGCCGTCGCGCCGCAGACTGGCATACAGATCGAGCACAACCACCGTCCAGGCGGGGTGCTCGGGCTTAGGGCCCCGCAGGGTGTATTTGTCAAAGTCGGCGGGGGCAAAGTCGGTGGGCAGGGTCAAGATGGCGTGGGGCACGTCGTTCTCCGTTGCGGTTGACAGGGGGTCAGGGTGCAGGGGTTCAGGATGTAGGGCGTCGGGGTAGCGGCGGGCGTTGCCGTGCGGCACCCCGGTCTGGCGCGTGGGGGTAAAGCGGGCGTGGTTGACTCCCAGCCCCAGGTCGCGCCACTTGCGGGCGTATTTGGTTTCGAGGGCGGAGGCGGGCGGCGCACCCGGCTCAACTCGGATCACGCCGCTGGCCTGGGCTTCGGCGCAGGCAAACTCGAAATACTCGTCGTGGTCTGTGGTCAGCAGCAGGCTACCGCCGGGCCTAAGGCGGCTGGCGATCAACTCGAAAAAGGGCACGCGCAGCAGCCGGTGATCGGTGTGGCCCGCCTTGGGCCAAGGGTCGGGAAAGTTGACGATGATCTGGTCGAGTGCGCCCGCCGGAATGACCTCGCGCACCAGCACGTCGGCGGGCAGCTTGGTCAAGGCGGCGTTGTGCAGGCCCGCGTCCTTCAGGCGGCGGTGCGCCTTGAGCAGCGAGACGCCGGAAAGCTCGGCCCCCAGGTAATTTGGTGCCTCAGCAAAGGTCTGCGCGTAGTGGGGCCAGAACCGCCCGTCTCCGAACCCGATTTCCAGCATCCAGGGGCGCTCCGGCGTGTCGGGGTAGAGTCGCGCGGCAGAGTCGGGAAAGTAGAAATCCGCGAGCTGCAAAATCATGCTGGCCCTCCTGGTGCGTCGGCGGCCAGCAGTTCGTCGGCTAACAGCTCATGGGCCAGCCGCGCCGCGTCACCCAGCACGCTGCGGTAGGTCGGGGTGCCGGGCAAGCAGCGGCCCACGGCGTACACATGGTCAAAGCGCTTAAGCTTGAAGCCTTCCAGGTCGCCGGGCGAGGGGGTCAGAAAGCGCACCTCGTAGGGCGGCGCACCCTCGGCGGCAGGCGCGGTCTGCTCGGCTCCGATCAGGAACACGCCCGCGCGGCCCAGGTCATCGGCCAGAAAGTCGTAGGCAATTTCCGAGAGGCGGCCCGCCTCGTCCATCGTGTCACCGATCATCAGGCGGCCCTTCAGGAAGGCCCCGACCGCCAGCACGACCTTTCCGGCGTGTAGCTGCGGCCCTTCCCAGGTCGAGAGGGTTACGCGCCCCGCATCCTCGTCCAGTTCGGTCACGGTGCTTTGCAGCAGGTGAATGCCGCTGGTACCCTCGATTTCGGCCTTAAGCTGGCGGTGAAAGGTCCAGCCGTCGGTGTCAGGGGCAATGCGCCCACGCGTGAGCGCAAACACGCTCTGCGGCGGGAAATCCACGTCGGCTACCGTGGGCTGGTACAGGTTGCCGAGCGAGTCGAGGGCCTGCGACACCAGCAGCACGTCGCGCCCGGCGCGGGCCAGCCGCCAGGCCAGTTCCGTTCCGGCCAGGCCCGCGCCGACCACCGCCACGTCGTACAGGTGGCCCGGCTGCGGCTGAGAGCGGGGAGAAGAAGGTCCAAACATCACCGGGGAGTCTAGCCCCTGGCGAGGCGACTGAGGCCCGGAACCGTATGAAACGGACCCAGCACAGGCCCCTCTGGTGCTGGTGCCGGGGTGCCGGACTTAAGCGCAGTCCGTATAAGCTGTCGCCCATGACGCTTAATCACGGGCACGCGTACACTTCGCACATTCAGCGGGGCGGCGTGGGGCTGCTGGAGTACCTGTGCGCCGAGTTTCGCCACTCGGGACGCGAGGTGTGGGCGGCGCGGCTGGCAGCGGGCGAGATCGTGCTAGACGGCCAGAGGCTGTGGGGCGATCAACGGCTGCGGGCCGGGCAAACCCTGATTTGGCACCGCCCGCCCTGGGCAGAAGAAGACGTGCCCCTGCACTTTGAAGTAATTTACGAGGACGCCGATCTACTGGCGGTCGCCAAACCAGCCGGGCTGCCGACCATGCCAGGCGGCGGGTTTCTGGAGCGCACGCTGCTGACGCTGGTGCGCCGCCAGTGGCCCGCCGCTTCGCCTCTGCACCGACTGGGCCGGGGCACGTCGGGACTGGTGCTGTTCGCGCTGAATCCGGTCACGGCCTCGGCGCTGCTGCGCGACTGGCGCGAACACCGCGTGCATAAGGTCTACCGGGCGCTGGCGGCGGGCGTCGCCGGGCAGGAGAGCTACGACATCCGCACCCTGATCGGCCCGGTCACCCACTCGAAACTGGGCCAGATTTTCGCGGCCAGCCCAGGCGGCAAACCCGCGCACTCGCAAGCAGAAGTCCTCGAACGCCGCGCCGACTCCACGCTGTTCGGCGTGCAGATCATGACCGGGCGGCCCCACCAGATCAGAATCCACCTGGCCTCGGTGGGCCTGCCGCTGCTGGGTGACCCGCTTTACGCGGCTGGCGGCCACGCCCGCCCCGACGGGCTGCCGGGCGACCTCGGGTATCTGCTGCACGCGCACCGGCTGGAACTGACTCATCCGGGTACAGGCAAACGGCTGGAATTGCAGGCCGCGCCGCCCGCGCTGCTCGAAGCGACCCCATAAAAGAAGCGATCCCATAAAAAGCGCGGGGCAGACCCGCCGTAGGCTGCCCCGGCTCACCCCACTTTTCTCAGCGTTTCAGGCGGCGCAGCAGTCCGCCCATTTCGGGCATCCGCAGGGCCAGCGCCCCCAGCAGGTAGGCGGCCAGGCCAAAGCCCCCGGCAATCGCCAGCCCCACGGCACCGGGAATGATGTAGCCGGGGCGCGGCATGATGTGAACCAGCAGCCACGCGACCAGCCCGGCGGTCAGCGCCAGCGGAATGACCCGGATCAGGTGGCTAAAGATTTCACGGGTCGGAAAGCCCAGGGCGCGGCGGTACATAAAAGCCAGCGCCAGCGTCATCAGAATGCCGCTCAGGGCCGTACTGACGCCAAAGCCGCGCAGGTGCAGCGTGGGCACCAGCAGCCGGTACAGCCCGACTTCGGCCACAAAGCCGATGGCGCTGATGACCACGGCCTCACGGGTTCGTTCACGGGCGTAGAAGGTTCTGAGCAGCAGCGTCACGAAGGCCCACGGCACCAGCGCCAGCGCCCAGCCCTGCAGAATCTGGGTGGCGGCCTCGAAGCGCGGCACATCGTAGGTGGAGCGCAGGTTAATAATGCTCACGGCGTAGGGAGCCAGCACCACCAGCAGGGCGCTCATGGGGGCGGCCAGAAACGTGGTGGTTCGCACGGCCTGTACGGTCAGCGCCTTGAAGCCGTGCCAGTCCCTGTCGGCAGCGTGCTGGGAAAAGCGTGGGAACATCGCCATGACGGGTGAAACGACGAACAGCCCGTTGACGGTGGTAAAGATCGTCTCGGCGTAGGAGTAGCCTGCCGTGGTGCCCGCGCTGAACATGGCCGCGTTGGAAAGCAGCCCCTGCACATAAAAGTTCAGAAACTGCCGCGCTCCGGCGGTCAGGGTAAACGGGGCCATTTGCACCAGCACGCGCCGCAGCGCCGGGTGAGGCCCCAGCGCGGGCGTGGGCAGTAGCCCGAACCGCCGCAGCGCCGGAAGCTGCACGACCAGTTGCGCGACCCCGCCGATCAGCCAGCCAAAGGCCAGCCAGGTGGCGGTGTCTGGCAGCAGCAGCAGCGCGGTGATGCTGGCGATATTGAAGGCCACCGGGGCAAAACTGCTTTCCTTGAAGTGCTCGTCGGCGTTCAGCAGGCCCATCGCCACGCTGGAAAGCGAAATCAGCATCAAGAAGGGCATGACCAGCTGGGCCATGTAGATCGCCAGACCCCGGTCCACGTTGGCATGATTGGCGATCAGTAGGTCAATAATCCATGGTGCGCCCAGAATCCCCAGGGCCATCAGGAGCAGGTTGACCGCAATCAGCACGCCGCTGAATGAGGCGGCCAGTTGCTTGCGTCCGGCCTCATCCAGGGTCTTGTAGACCGGAATGAAGGAGTTGACCAGTGCGCCCTCGGCCAGCAGTTCGCGCATCAGGCTGGGCACGCGTACGGCGACCAGAAAAGCGTCGAGCAGCGTGTTTCCAAACAGGCCGATGATCTGTTGGCGCAAAATCCCCGAGAGCCGCGACCCCAGCGTGCCCGCCATCACGATCAGGGTGTTGGCCCGCAGAGAGCGCCTGGGAGCCGCGTCCGCCGGAAAATTGAGTTCCAGATCGAGTTCTGGTGCAGTTTCCACGGGTTCGCTGGAAGGGCCTGGGGACGGCGGAACGGTCACACGCTCAACTCTAGAGCATCTGTATACATGAGGGGGCCGCGCCTGCCACGGTGGTCAGGGCTTCCGCAAAGTCGGTTCAATTTTCAACCTGGATCAAATTGCTTCTGATATGGAATCGAAAAAGTCTGTTTTCATCACTCGATGATCTTCGATTCAGAGTCGCTTTTTGTGCCAAAAACAGAAATTGGAGTGTTCATTCTGCAATTTTGGGACTTTGCGGTTGCCCTGCCACGGTGGTTGGAGGCTTTGCAAAACTTCAGCCGGGACGCCGGAGCACGCGGTGAACAGAGGATGCTTGGCCAGCCGCGCTAGGCCCGTTGCTCCAGCGCCACCTTTTCCAGTACCACTACCGCCGAGGCATGTTCTTTGGTGTGCGTCAGCGTCAGGTGGGCGACCCAGCCGCGCCTCTGCATCTCGGCGGCAATTTCGGCAGCAAATTCTAGGTGCGGGCGGGCAAACGGGAAGGCTTCGCCGGGCGTGGCCTCGCGCTCGACCCACACGTCGCGCCAGCCGTGCGGGCGAGGCCAGACCTTCTGAAAGGCTTCCTTGGCGGCAAAGCGGGCGGCCAGACTGGGAGCGGGGTCGCTGAGGCGGGCAGCATAGGCGAGTTCAATAGGCGCAAACAGCTTCTCGGCCCGTTGACCTTCGCGCTCCAGCATTCGCCTTATGCGCCCGATTTCAATTAGGTCGTGCCCGATGGCGACTATCACGGCTGTCAGTCTACGGGCAGAACTGCTCACTGGCGCTCCCGTTCCTCGGCGGGCGCACCCGCGACGCCGTGCTGCGAAATCTGGCGCGTCCAGGCGAGACGACTGAAGGCATTCCGGCATAATTCGCAATTGGCCCGCTGCTCTGGAACACGGTGCGCCCCGCCTCGCAGCAACTGGCCGACGACACCGAATTAGAGCATTTCGCAAAAAGATGGTGCTCTTTTGACCATCTTTTTGCCGAGTAGAACAAGTGAAAAACAAAGAGTAGAACGTAGAATGAAGGGGGCGGCGGTGTTTTTCCGGCGTGCCCATCATTTCGCAGAACTGCTCTAGTTCCAGGCCAGCCCTGAACGCGCCTGCCAGTAGCTTTCGGGTGTTTGCCGCAGCGCTCCGAGTGCCACCAGATCAGCTTGAATCTTCAGCGCTCCCAGATTCTCGCCCAGCTGTTTACAGGTGGTCGCCCCGCTGAGCACCACGTCGGCCCAGGGCTGCGCGAGGACGGCGGCCAGCGCCACGGCGTCGGGCGAGGTGCCCAGCACGCCAGCTTGCGCCCCCAGCGCGGGCGGCACGTCCCCCAGGGCGCTCAGGCGGCCATTGGCGACGGCTTCCTTGACCACCACCGTCCAGCCCGCCGCATGAGCCTCGGCCAGCGCCTCACCCGCCGAAGGTTCCAGCAGGTTCCAGGTGGCCTGCACCACACTCAGTGGATTGACGCCGTCCACACGCACATCCAGCGCCTGGTAGATCGTATCGGCCTGACGCGGGCCGCTGGTACTCAGGCCCACGCGCACGCCCGTGGCGGCCAGTTCAGCCAGCCTGCCGAGCACTGCCGGGTCGGTCAGCACACCAGTTTCAAGCGTGGCCGAATGGATCAGGTAAAGGTCGGGCCTGCGTCCCAGCGCGGCTAGCGTTTCGGGCCATTGCCGCTCTAGGGTGGCGAGGTCGTGGCTCTTGACCTCGTGGGTGGCGGCGTCGGTGCGCCAGTCGGCCACATAGGTGTAGCCCCACTTGCTGCCCACCATAGCCGTCATTGGGGCCGTGTGCCCACGCTCCCGCAGCCAGTCGCCCAGAAACTGCTCGGCCAGACCGTAGCTGCGGGCCGCATCGAAATAGCGGATTCCAGCGTCCCAGGCAGCGTCTAGCACGGCCCAGGCATTCGCCCGCATACTCTGGATGTCCTTGTGCTCACCCAGATCGCTACCGTGGCCCAGGTTGATGTATCCGGGGCGACCCAGCGCGGCGAGACCCAGGCCCAGACGGGGCGCACCGCCGGGCAACAAAGTCCGGGAGGTCATGACCGCGCCGCCGGGCTGAGCGTCTGCGCGACGGGGCCGGTATACCCGGCGCACAAACGGGGAGCTGCATTTTTCCGGGGGCCGCTGGGAGTTCGCCGCATGGTTCCAGCATACGGGCTGCTTGCAGACCTGCCGGGAGTGCCCCCGACTGCTTAGAATGCGGGGCGTGACCCACCTTCTTGATTCACGCCCGTCGGCCACAGCCTCGCGGGTGGCGCTCATCGCCAGTGCGCTGGCGGTCCTCGCGCTGCTGCTGACGCCACTGGCGGCGCTGGGCCGGTCTTTCGACAGTTCAGGTGCGCTGCTGCACATCAGCGGTCAACTGCTGAACACCGGCGGCGACCTCGCGGCCCCGCTCGCCCAGCCTGCCCTGCTTCTGCCGCTCGCCTGGGCCACGCTCGCTCTTTTCGTTGCCACCATTTTCGGGGCCGCGCGGCGTGAGCGCTGGTTTTGGATCACCGCCCTGCTGGCCTTTCTAGCGGCGCTGGCAGCGTTGGTCGTCCTCGACCGTACCCTGGCCGACGCCGCCGCCAACGTGAGCCACCTGAGCCTGCGGGCGGGGGCCAAACGCGCCCTGCGTAACTTTTATGGGGGCGGCGGGATGAACATGGGCCTGTTCGTGCCGCTGCTCGCCGGACTGATCGCGGCGGGGGCGGGCCTCAGTGCGCGGCAGGTGTGGTGGGAGCGGTTCAACCGCCTGCGCGGGCTGCTGGTGCCCGCCGCCGCGATTGCCCTGGCGATTCTGGTCGGGGCCTTGATCGTGCTGGTCGTGCAGCCGCCGATCAACAGTTCGGGCCACGCGCTAGGGCTGTGGGGCGGCTGGCTCTCGCACACCGATCTGGTGTATTTCGTTTACTCAACGCTGTTTGCCCCTATCACGCGCCTTAACCCGCTGCTCGACAGCCTCAAGCTCGCCACGCCGCTCATTTTTACCGGGCTGTCGGTGGCGTTCGCGTTCCGGGCGGGGCTGTTTAACATCGGTGCGCCGGGGCAGCTCACCATGGGCGCGGTGGCCGCCATGCTGGTGGGCGTCTACGGCCCCGAGAGCCTCGGCTGGCTGCTCGCCCCGCTCACCGTGATCGCGGCGGGCGCGGGCGGGGCGCTCTGGGGCGCCATTCCCGGCTGGCTCAAGGCGCGGTTCGGCTCCAGCGAGGTCATCAATACCATCATGCTCAACTACATTGCCTCGGGGATTTTCATTTTCCTGATCGGCAGCAACACTTTTCCGCTGTTCGGCCAGCAGCGCAGCCTGCCCTTTAAAGCCCCCGGCGACGAGGCCCAGAGCTACGAGCTGCACCCCGGCGCACGCCTGCCCACCCTGCTGCAACTGCTGAACGTGGGCACCCCCGACCAGATGAAACTGAGCCTGGGCTGGCTGTTCGCGCTGGCCGCCTACCTGCTGGCGCGGCTTTTCATGCGGCGCAGCGGCGCCCTGATTCCAGTGGTGCTGGCGCTGGTCGTGGGGGCGCTGACGTGGCGCGTCGGCGTGGCGGTAAACATCGAGGGCAGCCAGCTTAATCTGGCTTTCCTGCTGGCCCTGCTGTGTGCGGCGCTGTTCGGCACGCTGATGTGGCGCACGGCCACCGGTTACGCGCTTCGGGCGGTGGGCCTGTCGCCCAAAGCGGCGGAGTACGGCGGCATCAGCGTGGCTAAAAACACCGTGCTGGCGATGACCCTGGCGGGCATGTTCGCGGGGCTGGCAGGTACGCATTACGTGCAGGGCGGGGCGCTTGACTCGTACCGGCTCAAGGGCAACATGCCGGTCAACGTGGGCTTCGACGGCATTGCGGTCGCGCTGATGGGCCAGAGCACGCCCCTAGGGGTGGTCGCTTCCAGCGCCCTGTTTGGCACCATCGACACGGGCGGGGTCGATGTCAGCATCAAGATGACCGGCCTCAACCGTGACATCGTGACCGTGCTCAAGGCGCTGGTGGTCATGTTCATCGCTGCGGGCGGGTTCCTTAGCCGCCGCGTGACCGATCCGCCTGCCCCGGTTCTACTGAAGGCTGCGGGCGCCACTGGGAAGGCTGAGAACGCCCCAGTCGTTCCCCCCGCTCAGGAGGGCGCGGTCAGTGCCTCGGGCCTGCCCAACGTGGCCCGCAGCTCTGAAGAAAATACCCGTGAGGGAGGCAAGTAAATGGACAGCGTACTCTCCCAGATCATCAGCGTGACTTTTCTCGTCACTTTTATTCGCAGCGTAACGCCCCTGCTACTAACCGGGCTGGGCGGCCTGTTTTCCGAGCGCAGCGGCGTGGTCAACATCGCCCTCGACGGCCTAATTATTTTTGGGGCACTGGCGGGCGCGGTGGTCACGCAGGTCACCGAGCCAAGGCTAGGGGCACTGGCGCCCTGGCTCGGCTGGGTGACTGGGGCGCTGGTCGCGGGCTTCATTGCCTGGATTCACGCCGTGCTTAGCATCAGGTACCGCGCCGATCAGGTCATTTCCGGCACGGCGATCAACCTGCTTGCCAGCGGCGTGCCCTCGGTCATTCTGGCTGCACTGTACGGCACCAGCACCGAGTCGCCCAAGGTGACCAACCCGCTGCCGCTGTGGGGGATGGGCGACCTGAAATTCTCGCCGCCGGTGTATTTCGCCGCGCTGATGGTGCCCGTCGCGTGGTACGTGCTTTACCGCACGCCGTATGGCCTGCGTCTAAGGGCCACCGGCGAGCAGCCCGGCGCCGCCGCCAGCATGGGGGTCAACGTGCAGCGCATGCGCTACAGCGCGGTCATTCTCTCGGGGATGCTCGCGGGCACGGCGGGCGTGTTTATGAGCGTCGGTAATCTCAGTGCCTACACCCGCAATATGAGCGCCGGGATGGGCTTTATCGCACTGGCCGCCCTCATTTTCGGGCAGTGGAAACCGCTCGGCGTACTGGGCGCCACGCTGCTGTTCGGCTTCTTGCAGGCGCTGAGCCTCACGCTCGACGGGCGCGATATTCTGCCGTCCAGCCTGGTGACGGTGCTGCCCTACCTCATCACTATTCTGGTGCTGGTGTTCACGGGGCGCAGCGCCGCGCCGGGGGCGCTGGGCAAACCGTACGGCGACCGCTAAGAGCCGCAGAGCAACCCCAGGACACAGGCAGGAACGCAAGCGTGCATTCGGGCCTGTGTCTTTTTCCGCACCGACATTGTTCTATCCGGTACATTGTGTGCCATGCTCCTGCCGTTTCCCGAGTGCTTGCTGGTCGGTTTGTTGTGCCGCCCCCTGGGTAGACAGCCCCGAGCCTCCGCCCACGGCGCGGGAGGGGCGCAGTGACCTTCGGCAAAGTTCTGAAAGACGCCCGCACCGCGCAGGGCCTGACCCTGGCGCAGCTTTCGGCGGCGACGCGCATCCGCAGGGACTACCTCGCGGCGCTGGAAGATGAGAACTTCGCGGCCTTGCCCGAGCGCACCTTTTCCCGGTCGTTTTTGCAGCAGTACGCGCGTGAGCTAAGACTGGACCCGGCCCCGCTCCTGGCCCGCTTCGATGAGAAGCTGCCCTACACCACCATGGTCAACTACGGCCAACCCGACGTGAGCAAGCGCCGCGCGGCTCCGGTGCGCCCGGCGCAACCTGGCCACATGCTTTTGCCGCTGCTGCTTGGCGGGCTTTTGCTGCTTATCGGGGGTGGTTATCTCGCCACGCGCAACCACACGCAGGAAACCAAGACCGCCGCTGCCGCGCCGCCGCCCGTGCCCACCAACGTCAATCTGAGTGTCAAGAGCACACCCAGCGGGGCCAGGGTCTACCTCGACAACCGCGATCTGGGGTACACGCCCGTGCAGTCGTTCCCGGTAGGCAGCCGCAAGGGGGCGGCGCTGCGGGTCGAGTACAGGGGGCGCATGCCGTTCAAGCAGAATATAGACCTGCGAACTCCCCGTGACCTGCGTGTGCGCCTGCTGCCCATCGGCGAAGGCCCCAGCATCATGACCGACGTGGCGACCGGGCAGGCCCAGGAATCGTTGCCAGTTACGCTGCCCCAGGAGCCGATCAAGGGCGTCCACCTGACCTTCAGCGCAGACTCCTGGGTGCGGGCCACCGCACGTGATGGCGAGGTGCTCTATGAGGGCGTGGTGCCTTCCGGGGCGTCTAAGACCTTCAGCGCGGGCGTAACCATTCGCGCGGGCAATGCGGGGGCCGTGCATGTCAGTGTGGACGGCGGACCCGAGCGCACCATGGGGCCAGCCGGACAGGTGGCGACCCAGACTTTCTAGCCCTTGTCGGGTTTGGCTCCGGGTCAGCCGGACAAAGAGGGGGCCTGCCAGCCGGGGCCTTGGGTGACAGAGGCTCAGAACTTCACCGCGCTATGCTGCCTGAGTGACCGACGCGCCGTATGTAGACCGCCGGGCACTGTGGCGGCGCCGATTGGGTGACCTGATTTTCGGTCTGGAAACGCCGCTGGCCCGCAACTACGACAAGGCCCTCATTGGGCTGATCGTGGTGTCGGTGCTAGCCGTCGTCGTCGAAAGTGTGTCGGGGCTGCCCTTGCCGCTGCGCCTGCTGCTGCGCGACCTTGAATGGGGGTTTACCCTGCTGTTTACGCTCGATTACCTGGGACGGTTGCTGGGTGCGCGGCGGCCTCTGCACTACGCCCTGAGCTTTTACGGCCTTGTCGACCTGCTGACCATTTTGCCTTCGTTTGTCAGCCTGCTGCTGCCGGGCAGTCAGTACCTGCTGGTGGTGCGGGCGCTGCGGCTGCTGCGCGTGTTCCGGGTGTTCAAACTGGCCCGCTACTCCGATCAGGCCAGTCTGATCGGCGAGGCGCTTCAGGCCAGCCGCGAAAAGATCACGGTCTTTTTTATCGCGGTGCTGACCCTGGTAACTGTCTTCGGCACGACGCTTTACATGATCGAGGGGCCGCAAAACGGCTTTACCTCTATTCCCACCTCAATCTACTGGGCGGTGGTGACGGTGACCACGGTGGGGTACGGCGACATCTCCCCTAAAACGCCACTGGGCAAATTGATCGCCACCCTCGCTATGCTTATGGGGTACGCCATCATCGCTGTGCCCACCGGCATCGTGAGCGCCGGGTTACAAGAGGCGCAGGAAGCCCGCCGCCAGGGCCGCACCTGCCCCCAGTGCGGCCTGACCAAGCACGACCCCGACGCCCACTACTGCAAACGCTGCGGCGAGAATCTGCCGGGCTGATTGGGCGCCGCCTGCGCCTGCGCCCGCAACTCGGCAAATTCATACCGCGAAATCCGTATGGGTCATGACGGGTCGGTAGGCCGCATATACACAGACCCCCAACAATTCGGGCGCAGTTCAGAGATTTGACAGACCTGATTGCGTAAGCTAACGCCCGATGCTTCCGGCCTTCCTCTCTGCTGTACCACGCCGTATCCAGCAGCGGCAG
>NZ_JAGLBG010000061.1 GCF_018260405.1 Deinococcus sp. | reverse complement strand
TGCTCCAGCGATTGTGCGCCTGATGAAGAGGGCAGCATGGATACTCCGACGATATGGGCCTCAGACAGCCTCTTAGACCTCTTGCAAAAGTCGCCCAGTGATTCTGATTAGGTTTGCTCCTACTGGCCCGGCTCGGTGCAAGCGGAGATTGGGGGCGGCCCGACCCCCACTTTCGCAAGAGGTCTATTGAGCCGGACTTGAGAATGCAGCGCTTAGCTGCCGGGCAGCCTTAGACTCAGGCTATGAGTCCGTCAGGAAAGCGTACCCGCAGCCCGGACGCGCCCAGCACCCGGACTTCCTTGCCCCTGTCGCCGGGCGCGGGCCTCTATTCGGCGCGGGTGGCCTGGCGGCACAGCCTGCGCTTCCGGCTGGCGCTGATGTATAGCCTGACTGCCCTAGCACTGATGACCATCACTACACTGGGCATGACCATTTATCTGCTGGGTCAGATGGATCGCCAGTTCGACCGCCGCCTGACAGACCGCGCCGACGCTGTGGCCGAGGCCTATACCAACTTGAGCAGCAACCTGGGCAAAAAGCTACCGCCAATCAGCGGATATACGGCGCTGATCGGGCAAGACGGTAAGCTCATCAGCATCAGTCACGCGCTGCAAAGCAACGGGCCAGGGCCGCACCTTAAATCCGGCGACCCTTTTCCTTACCTGAACCAGACTCATTTCAGTATCCAGGCCGCCCCAATGCGCTCGACCATCCGCTCTGCCGGAGACTTCGGCACCGTCTGGGTGGCGCTGCCCGAAGACGATCTGGTCACGGCCCGCTACAGCGCCGCCCGGACCCTGGCCCTGGCCCTGACCCTCACACCGCTCCTGATGCTGCTGCTGGGTTGGCTGGTGGGCAAACGGGCACTGGCGGGACTGGGGCAGGCCGCTGACCTGGCCGACCGAATCGACCCAACCCGCAGTCTGGCGACTCTGCCGCGGCCCGAACGCGAGGATGAAGTTCACCGCCTGCTGGCCGCCATCAATCGCCTGCTGGTGAGAATCGAGGCCGGGCAACAACGCGAAAAGCAGCTGCTGGGCCAGATCGTGCACGAGTTGGGTGCGCCGCTGACTGTGCTCAAAGCGTCGCTGGCCCGCGCAGGCGAACGCACCGGCGACCCGGAAGTGCTACGCGCCTCTCTGGTGGCCGACGAACTGAATTTCACTACCCAGGACCTCATGCAGCTGGCGCGGGGCGAACTGGAAATGAGGCTGGTCTGGCACTACATTCCGGCCACGACCCTACAGGGACGGCTGGACCGGTTGGTGCCCGGCACCGATTTTACCGGCCACTGGAGCAGCGGCGTCTTGTGCGACCCGGACCGCCTGACGCAGGCCCTGCGAAATCTGCTGGCCAACGCGCGGCGGGCGGCTGGCCCCAGCGGACACGTCAGCATCAAGCTGACTGAGACTCCCGAGTGGCTGACCTTCGAGGTCAGGGACGACGGCCCCGGCCTGCCCCCCGAGTTGGGAGAACAGATTTTTGACCCTTTCGTGAGCGGCGCGGGCAGCAGCGGCCTGGGCCTAAGCGTGTCGCGCCAGATTGCGCTGATGCACGGCGGCAACCTGAGCGGCGGAAACCACCCGGCGGGCGGGGCACAGTTCTTGCTAACCATCCCCGGTGCAGCGCTGGGCGACGACGACCCCCAGGAGCGAGCCGCACCAGACAACGCGGCCCCCTGAACAATGGTTTCGGACGGTTGTCAGTAGCTCCTGGCTCCGCTCGGGGCGATGACGCCATCATCACCCGCCAGCTACTTATACGGATTCCGGGCGTGAAGCTGACAACCCGGCGTCCTGGCGGCTGGTCAACGAAACAGACGGAAGTCCGTATAAGATTCCGGTGATGTGCGGCCTTTTAAGCTGAGGAAGTGACTTCTCCGGCCCAGCCAACGACGACTGAACTTCTGGCATTGCTGACCCTGCGCCTGACCCCCCAGCTGGGGCCACGGCGAATCGAAAGCCTGCGCCGACATTTCGGGAGCGCCGCTGCGGCACTGGCCGCCAACCTGGGCCAGTTGCGCGAAGTGCCGGGCCTGGACAGCAAAAGTGTGGCGGCCATCGGTACCCCCAGGGCCGCCGAACAGGCTCAGGCCGAGCTAGAAAAGTGTCGGCACCGGGGCGTCACCCTGTTGGGGCGCGGCCTGCCCGGTTATCCGGCGGCGCTCGAAAGTCTGGGCGACCCGCCCCCGGTCTTGTGGGTGCTGGGCGAGTGGCCCGAACTGGCGGTCGTGCCGCGCAGCATCGGCATGGTGGGCACCAGGGCAGCCAGCCCGCATGCCCTGAGCCTCTCGCGCACCATCGCGGCGGATCTGGCGCGGGCCGGGGTTATGGTTGTCAGTGGACTGGCGCGGGGCATCGACACCGCCGCCCACACCGCCGCCGTAGACGCGGGGGGCCTGAGCATCGGCATTCTGGGCAGCGCGGTAGATCAGATCTATCCTAGCGAAAATGCGCCGCTGGCCCGCCGCCTCACGCTG
The DNA here is from genome assembly GCF_018260405.1 of Deinococcus sp. GTDB lineage: Bacteria > Deinococcota > Deinococci > Deinococcales > Deinococcaceae > Deinococcus. The sequence continues at coordinate 13,160 of NZ_JAGLBG010000061.1, read as the reverse complement.
GTCAGCGAATACCCGCTTGGCACCGGCCCCGCGCAGCACCATTTTCCGACCCGTAACCGCCTGATCGCGGCCCTTAGCGCGGGGGTCGTTATTGCCGAAGGCGAGAGAAAGTCGGGCAGCATGATTACCGCCACTCACGCCCTGGACTGTGGCCGCACGGTATTCGCTGTTCCGGGCCGGGCCGGAGACCCCCGCGCCGCCGGGCCGCATAAACTGCTGCGCGAGGGCGCGGTGCTGACCGAAAGTGCCCAGGACATCCTTGACGAGTTGCACTGGGGCACCGCCCCGGCCCAGCCACTTCCCGAGCTCCCCCCCGAACAGGAGAAGGTGCTCCGGGCGCTAGCGTTCCCCACCACTTTGGATGATCTGCAAGCTGCCACAGCCCTGGCCTTGCCGGAACTTCAAACGGCCCTGGTCATGCTGCAACTTATGGGCCTGGCTGAAGAAGTGGGCGGACGCTGGGCAAGGCGCTGACCACGCTCAGGCGTGCGGCGGCCCGAACTCTTTTTCCACAGTGATCTGCGGCGGCCCGGTCAGGGTAACGCCTTCGCGCTGTGGGTCAGCCAGTATGCCCAGCACTCCGCTTACGCCCACCCGGAGCGCCCCAGCCTCCCCAGTAAGGGTGTCTTGCCGGGGATCAAGCGACAGAGACCAGCCCCCACCTTCCCAGCTAGACGCCACCGTCAGCACCTCGCCGCGTTGCAGGGCAGCCAGTTCCAGATCATCGATACGGACACGCAGACCGCGTGAGGTCAACCGGACTTTCATGCCCCTATTGTGCGCCCAGGCAAAGGCGCGGCCAAGACCGCTTGGGGCAGAGCGTCCACGCAGTCCAGGTTTCCCTGTGTACTGAGTGCGGCCTGAGGGCAGTGCTATCCTGACCCGTCTACTTATACGAACTGCCGATTGAACCGGGCCGTTTTAGATTCAATCTGGGCAGAGGCGAGTAGGAAAAGATACGGGTTTCGCGGTATGGACTCGCAGAGCTGCCTGGCACAGGCGTATGTGGTTTTTTTCCAGGTGTGCCAGAGTTCAGCGCAGTGCGTATCAGCAGGACAAAGGAGGTGCCGGTTATCTCGCAGGAAATCTGGGCGGACGTGCTGGCTTACGTCCGCAAAAATGTTTCGGAAGTCGAATACAAGACTTGGCTCGAACCGGTCAAGAATCTTGGCGTGCATGACGGCTCACTGGTGCTCGGTGTACGCAATTCCTTTGCCCAGGAGTGGTTTCGCAAGCATTACCTTGAACTCCTTGAAGACGCGCTGCGTTCGCTGGGGGCTGAGCAGCCGCAGATTACTTTTCAGGTGCTGCCTGCTGCGCAAGACGCCCTTTTGCTGGCGACCGACCCGCCTCCCCCTCCCACTCCTAGACCGCGTGCCCCGGGACTGACCCAGGGTGCGGGGCCGATTTCAAACGATGAACTGCGCAAGATCTTGAATCCCAAGTACACCTTCGAAAACTTTGTGGTCGGCCCGAACAACAATCTGGCCCACGCGGCGGCCTTAGCAGTGGCCGAGTCGCCGGGCAAGGCGTACAACCCGCTCTTTTTATACGGCGATGTGGGCCTGGGCAAGACCCACCTGATGCACGCGGTAGGCCACTACATTTCCGAACGCTTTCCCGAAAAGCGCATCGAGTACGTGTCTACTGAAACGTTTACCAACGAACTCATCACTTCTATCCGCGAGGACAAGACCACCCAGTTTCGTAACCGCTACCGCAGCGTAGACCTCTTGCTGGTCGATGATATTCAGTTTGTGGCAGGCAAGGAACGCACCCAGGAGGAGTTCTTTCATACCTTTAATGCACTGTACGAAAACCATAAGCAGATCATCCTGAGTTCCGACCGACCGCCCCGCGAAATTCAGACCCTAGAAGGCAGGCTCCGCAGCCGCTTCGAATGGGGCCTCATCACCGATATCCAGTCGCCGGAATACGAAACGCGGGTGGCCATTCTGAAGATGAATGCCGAACACAACCGCATTAATATCCCGCAGGAAGTGCTGGAACTGATCGCCCGGCAGGTGACCAGCAACATCCGTGAGCTGGAAGGCGCACTGATGCGGGTGGTGGCCTTTGCCAGCTTGAACAATGTGCCGTTTAACCGTGCCACAGCCGCCAAAGCCCTGAGCAACGTGTTTACACCCCAGGAAATCAAGATCGAAATGATGGACGTGTTGCGGCAGGTGGCGGCCCATTACAACATGCCCCCGGAAGTTATTCGCGGCAGCGGGCGCGTGCGTGAGGTAGTGCTGCCGCGCCAGGTGGCCCAGTACCTGATCCGCGACCTGACAAGCCACTCGCTCCCGGAAATCGGGCAGTTTTTCGGACGTGACCATTCCACGGTTATGCACGGCATCAGTAAGGTCACGGAACAGGTCGGCAAAGACCCAGAGATTACCCAGGCGGTCAGCATCATCAAACGCAAGATGGAAGGGCTGGACGATGAAGAAAACCAACACAACTAGACTCACAATTATAAGCCAAAAACAGAAACGTTCCAAAAGTGCGTTCCAAAAACAGCCAATTGTAACCTGACTCCTGTGGATAAAATTGTGGATAACTCCGAAAACCTGTGGATAAGTGTCCTTTTTCTGTGGATAAAATTGTGGATAACTAGGCCACTTATCCACAGGTTGCAGACCCTGTGGATAAGTGGCCTAGTTATCCACAGGATATCCACAGGTTTTGAGGGTTATCCACAGGCCCCCTGTGGATAAATTTTCAGCGCCTAGTGGGTGTGCAAGCCACTTATCCACAGTATCCACAGGTCCTACTACTACTACTACTATTTTTATAGGTTAAATAGATACAGTTAACAGATAGGGTTTCAGGCGATCGTCAACCCCAGTTCTCCAAAACATCCTAAAAAGAAAAAAGAGAAGCGAGGCGAAAACAGCATGAGAGCAAATGTGACCAAAAAAACCCTGAGTGAAGGACTCGGTCTGCTGGAACGAGTGATTCCCAGCCGAAGCAGCAATCCGCTCCTGACGGCACTGAAAGTCGAATCTTCCGAAGCCGGACTAACCCTAAGCGGCACGAACCTCGAAATCGACCTGTCGTGTTTTGTGCCTGCCGAGGTTCAGGAGCCGCAAAACTTCGTGGTTCCTGCTCACCTGTTTGCTCAGATCGTTCGTAACCTGGGTGGCGAACTGGTCGAATTAGAAATCACGGGCAAAGAGCTATCGGTGCGCTCTGGCGGGTCAGATTTCAAACTGCAAACTGGTGATCTCGAAGCTTATCCGCCCCTGAGTTTCCCGGTCGCCGCCGACGTCAGCCTGAATGCCGAGGAGCTGTCCCGTTCTTTTTCCAGTGTGCGTTACGCCGCCAGCAACGAGGCTTTTCAGGCGGTCTTCCGGGGGATTAAGCTCGAGCACCACGGTCAACAGGCCCGCGTGGTGGCCTCGGACGGCTACCGGGTTGCCATTCGTGATTTCCCGGCCAATGGCGACGGCAAAAACCTGATTATTCCGGCCCGGAGCGTAGATGAACTGATCCGGGTCCTGCGTGACGGCGAGGCCCGGTTTACCTACGGCGAGGGCATGCTGACGGTTACGACAGACCGTGTCCGCATGAACCTTAAACTGCTGGACGGCGATTTCCCCGATTACGAGCGGGTGATTCCCAAAGACATCAAGTTGCAGGTGACACTGCCTGCCACGGCACTCAAGGAAGCCGTGAACCGCGTCGCCGTACTGGCCGACAAAAACGCCAACAACCGGGTCGAGTTTCTGGTCTCGGAAGGCAAGTTGCGGCTGGCGGCCGAGGGGGATTATGGCCGCGCCCAGGACACGCTGGACGTGGTGCAGGGTGGCAGCGAGCCCGCAATGAGCCTGGCTTTCAACGCCCGGCATGTCATGGACGCCCTAGGGCCAATTGAGGGAGAAGCCGAGCTGCTGTTCAGTGGCTCTACCAGCCCCGCTATCTTCCGCGCCAGCGGTGGAGGTGGCTATATGGCGGTGATGGTCACGCTACGTGTTTAAGGGGCCTTTTTGGGGCAGTACAGGCCACTACTGGGTTTGACCGTCCCAAGGTTTTGTCCCGAAGCTCATTTTTTATCTGCTCAAAACAAAATTATCCACAGGTGTTTTGCCTGTGGATAAAATCTGTGGATAACTCTGATTTTGAACTCAGGCCACTCCGCACCGTTTCCTGACACTCGGCGGGTATAGTGTCTCTGATACACCTTCGCTCGCGGTTGAGTGAGGGGCCGATTACTGGGAGGAACGCCATGAACATCGAAAAAGTGATTGCCCGTGAAGTGCTGGACTCGCGTGGAAACCCTACCGTAGAAGCCGAAGTACACCTCGACAGTGGCTACATGGGCCGCGCCATCGTGCCCAGCGGGGCCAGCACTGGCGCGCACGAGACGCTGGAACTGCGCGATGGCGATAAGGGCCGTTACGGCGGCAAGGGCGTGCAGAAGGCCGTGGGCAACGTGAACGAGGCTCTGGGGCCAGCCGTGGTCGGCATGGACGCCAGCGATCAGGCGGCGCTCGACAAGGCCCTGATGGACGTGGACGGCACTTCCAACAAGGGCAAGATGGGCGGCAACGCGATTCTGGCCGTAAGCCTGGCTGCTGCCCGCGCTGCCGCCGAGGAGCTGAACATTCCGCTGTACCGCTACCTCGGCGGCAGCAACGCCAAGACCCTGCCCGTGCCCATGATGAACGTCATCAACGGTGGGGCGCACGCCGACAATAGCGTGGACTTTCAGGAATTCATGGTCATGCCGGTGGGCGCACCGACCTTCCGCGAGGCGCTGCGCTACGGTGCCGAGACTTTCCACACCCTCAAGAAAGTGCTGAGTGACCGTGGCCTGAACACCAACGTGGGCGACGAGGGCGGCTTTGCTCCCGACCTTAAATCCAACGAGGAAGCCCTCGAAGTGCTGATGGAAGCCATCCAGAAGGCGGGCTACGAGCCGGGCAAAGACATCTGCATCGCGCTGGATCCCGCCGTTACCGAGCTGTATAAGGACGGCAAGTACCACCTCGAATCTGAGGGCAAAGTGCTGTCTACCGCCGAGATGATTGACTTTTGGGCCGACTGGAGCAGCCGTTACCCCATCGTGAGCATCGAGGACGGACTGGCCGAGGACGACTGGGACGGCTGGGCGCAGCTGACAGCTAAACTGGGCGACAGGGTTCAACTGGTGGGCGACGACCTGTTCGTGACCAACCCCGAGCGTCTTCAGCGCGGCATCGATACCAAAGTGGGCAATGCGATTCTGGTGAAGGTAAACCAGATTGGCAGCCTGACCGAGAGCATGGACGCCATCGAACTTGCCAAGCGCCATCATTACGGCACTATCATCAGCCACCGCTCCGGCGAATCCGAGGACGCTTTTATCGCCGACCTCGCCGTAGCGACCAATGCTGGGCAGATTAAGACCGGCAGCGCCAGCCGCTCGGACCGCATTGCCAAGTACAACCAATTGCTGCGGATCGAAGACCAACTCGGTGACCGCGCCGTGTATCCGGGCCGTAAGGCGCTGCGCTGAGGTAGTGGACACCGGCCATGAGTCAGGGGTCAAACCCTCATGGCTCACGGCCCCTGTTTTGTCGTTGCCCTGGAAGTGATTCCAAAAGCAAGAAAAGAGGATATCCATGAAACATTTTGACCGTGCCACTAAAATCGTTGCCACCATCGGCCCTGCCAGCCGTGACCCGCAGACCCTTAGCCGCCTGATCGACGCTGGCATGAACGTGGTGCGTATGAATTTCAGCCACGGCAGTCAGGATGATCACCGCCAGACTTTTCAGCTGGTACGTGAGCTGGCCTCGCAAAAAGGGGTGACCATTGGTGTCCTGCAAGATTTGCAGGGGCCGAAAATTCGCGTGGGGCGCTTTGGCGAGGGCGCAGTGAGCCTCAGCCCCGGCGATCATTTCATCATCACGATGGATGATATCGAGGGGGACGCTCAGCGCGTCGGTACGACCTACAAGGGCCTGATCGGAGACGTTCACCCCGGTATGGTGCTGCTGCTCGACGACGGCAATATGTCGCTGCGGGTCGAGGGGGTAAGAGGCAACGATGTGTTGACCCGGGTAGTGATCGGCGGCGTGCTGAAAAACAATAAGGGGATCAATGTGCCCGAGGCTGACCTCTCGGTGCCTGCACTCTCGGATAAGGACGTGTCGGACATGGAATTCGGCGCGTCCCTGGGCGTGGACTGGGTGGCCCTGAGCTTCGTACGCAGCCGGGATGACCTGTTGCTGGCGCGGCACTATCTGGCCCGCTTCGGCAGCCGCGCCAAATTGATGGCAAAAATTGAAAAGCCGCAGGCCGTGGACCGGTTCGAGGACATCCTTAAGGAAGTCGACGGCATTATGGTGGCGCGCGGCGACCTGGGCGTGGAGATGCGCCCTGAGCAGGTGCCGACTATTCAGAAGAAGATCATCAGCATGTGCCGTCAGGCAGGGAAGCCTGTGATTACGGCGACCCAGATGCTCGAAAGCATGATCAGCCTGCCGCGCCCCACCCGCGCCGAGGCCAGTGACGTGGCGAACGCCATTTACGATGGCACCGACGCGGTGATGCTCTCGGCGGAATCGGCCTCGGGCCTGTACCCTGTCGAGTCGGTCGAGATGATGGACCGGATTGCCCGTGAAGTGGAGGCCAGTGAGTCTTACCGCCGGATGCAGCAGCAGATCGAGGTCGACACCGAGCAGGCCCAGGACTCGATCGCGTTTGCGGCGTGCAGCATCGGTGAAAAGCTGGACGCCCCGGCCATCGTGACTTTTACCAGCACTGGCGGCGCGGCGACCCGCATTACCAAGTACCGCCCACACATGGCGATTCTGGCGCTGACCCCCAACGAGGTGACCCGCAACCAGCTGGCCCTGAGCTGGGGCGTGGTGCCTATGCTCAGCGAAGACCCCCACGACACCGACGACATGGTACGCATCGCCAACGATGACCTGATTCGCAGTGGTCTGGCCGACCTGGGTGACCGCTACGTGATCACGGCGGGCGTGCCGTTCGGGGTGCGCGGCACCACTAACATGCTGCGCGTGGAACGCCTGCGTGACGGCGATATGAGTGACCGTCTGTAACGCTACTTTTGCTCCTTGACCCGCCCCTTCGGTTCGCCGCTGGGCGGGTTTTCGGTAGGGAGTTCAGTGGAAGCTGTATCAGCTCAAGGTCAATCCACAGGCCGCCTGTGGCTGCAATGTAATGTCCTGGTCAGGTCTTTTATCCACAGGCACAGCGTTTTTAGGGACTCGGCCTGTGGATAAGTTTTGCCACTTTTGGGTCTTTTGGCTACCCAGACGGTGTTGCGCCGACGGTCGACAGTGGTGCATGGCCTGTGTATAACTTTGGTCTTTCGCAGCAGTTGGTACTCAAGACAGCACTCAGACCTCTTGCACAAGATTGAACGCGGTCAAGGTTCGAGCAGCAGCCTGACAAACTTGTCTTTGCCCTTCTGAATAACCGGATTGGCCGCCAGTTGCTCACGCGTCATGATGCCCTGCGGATCGCTGAAGGTTTCGCCGTTAAGCTTGAGGCCCCTATTCTGGATCAACTTGCGGGCGGCGCCGTTGCTGGGTTCCAAGCCTGCCATCACCACCAGTTTCGCCATGCTGATTCGTTCGCTGTCGAGGCTGTTATCGAGTTCGGACGCCGGAACTAGAACGCTGGGCACGTTCTCGGGAACGCCGCCCTTGGCGACGCTGCGAAAGCGTTCCTCGGCGGCGTCGAGGTCTGCGCCGGGGTGAAACGAGGCCACGATCTCGCGGGCCAGCTCACGGTGGGCCGCCACCGGATGTCCGGCGAGCAATTCGCCGATTCGCTGGCTGGGCAGATCGGTCAGCAGTGTCAAGTAGTTGCCCAGCAGGGGATCAGGCACTTTCATCAGCCCGGCGAACATCAGGTGCGGCTCTTCGGTCAGGCCAATGTAGTTGTCCAGGCTCTTGGACATCTTTTCGGTGCCGTCGAGGCCTACCAGCAGTGGCAGGGTCATAACCACCTGGGCTTCCTGATCGTAGTCGCGTTGCAGGGCGCGGCCCACCAGATTGTTAAACAGCTGGTCGGTGCCGCCCAGTTCCACGTCGGCGTTCAGCGCTACCGAGTCGTAGCCCTGGGTCAGCGGATACAGCAGTTCATGCATAGAAACGGGGGTTCCGGCGTTCAGGCGCTTGGTAAAGTCGTCGCGCTCCAGGATGCGGGCCACGGTGTACTTGGCCGCCAGGCTGATGATGTCCTTGTAGCCCAGTTTTTCCAGCCACTCGGAGTTGTACCGGATTTCCAGCACCTCGGGTTCGCTGCGCAGGATGGTTCTGCACTGTTGCAGGTAGCTTTCGGCGTTGGCGCGGGCTTCTTCCAGCGACAGGGGCGGGCGCGTCTTGCTTTTGCCGGTCGGGTCGCCGATCGTGGCGGTAAAGTCGCCGATCAGCATGATGACCTTGTGACCTAGGTCCTGAAATTGCCGCATCTTACGCAGAATAACGGCGTGTCCCAGGTGCAGGTCGGGCCGGGTGGGGTCAGCTCCCAGTTTCACGCGGAGCGGCTGGCCCTTCGCGATCTTGCGCCTCAGGTCTTCTTCAGACACCAGATCAACTACGCCGCGCCTGAGCAGTTGAATCTGTTCGTCTACCGGGACATTTCTACGAATTTCGCTCATGATTACTCCAAAAAGGGGGCGGCACACTCGCTATGAATGTGCCGCCGGGGGGTGGAATTCAGGCTGTAGCGACCTTACTCATCTTAGCGGCTAGCTGAGTAGCCAAGTCGGGTCGAGCGCCTCATGCGGGTCAGTTTAGCAGCTTGGCTGCCTGTTGCCAGAGCGGAAGCTGGGCAACGGATCAGGCCGTGTAGGAGACCCCGGCCTCTGCACTCACCAGCGCTGACTGGACTGCCAGGGACCTGTGGCCTAAGAGCCAAGTCTAGCCGTATACCCCGCCTGCACTTCAAATCACCGTGGTCTGGGATATGGTGACTCATAGCGCGTTCCGGGGCCAGAGGCGGGGGCTGCATGAGGTGAAATGTGCACACAATCGACCTGCTGTTTAGCGCCCTGGGAACCCTGCTTCTGGCTATTCTGGTCTGGGACGTTCACGCAACGGTCTTTGTGCCGTACGGCCCGGCTGGCCCACTGGCCCGGCGTTTTCACCGCTCCTGCTGGCGGGTCTGGCATCGCCTGGTCGGGCACCGCACCCCACAGGCGCGGCGGCGTCTCGCGCAACTGGGGCCAACGCTGATTCCCATGACCATTATTCTGTGGGGCGGTTTGCTGCTGGTCGGTTATATGCTGCTGCTGTTGCCGCATGCAGGTGCCTTAGAGGTAGGCCTCGGGGATAAGGCGGCGTTTCCGCCCTGGTTCAATGCTTTTTACGTCACGGCCTATAGCATCTCGACTCTGGGTATCGGGGACGTCGTTCCGAATGGAGGGCTGGCGCGGGTGATTATGGTAGCTGCCGCTGGCAGCGGGTTTGTTCTCATCACTATTGCCATCACCTATATACCGTCAGTCTATAGCGCCCTTGAGCGGATGACGGCCCTGGCATTCGAGATACACCGCTTTATCGGACGGTCAGACGGTCAGACGCCTGTTGATGTCGTGGTCCTCGCTGTTTCAACCGATAGCCTTTCCGAGTTGAGCAGCTGGCTGGCCAGCACGACCACGGCGCTCAGTCAGGTGGTGCAGGCCGATGACGAGTTCCCACTGCTGCATTTTTTCCATATGCCCTACGAGCGTGCCTTGCCGCTGGCCCTCGCCGATCTGCTGGAAGTGGTGACCCTGTGCCGCACCCTGCTGTCGCCCGAAGTGTATCCGGCACTGACCGGGGGACTGGTCACGGCAGGCACCGAGCGCGTGGTACAGAGCTACTTTCTGGGTCTGGTACAGAAGTTTCACCATAGCCCTGCGGATTACGGTGACAAGGGAATCGCCGAGCGTTTAGCCGCCTTCGTAAGGGCCTGGAACCAACTAGAGGCAGCTGGCTTACCACTGCGCCCCAGGGACGAAGCCTACGCGCTTTATACCGGACGACGGAGCCAATGGGATCAGGCCAGTATGCAGCTGCGGGAGCACTTCGGTTATCCAGTCTTTGAACATGAGCGGTATGTCATAGTCAACGAGTCATAGGTTGATGCGCAGACCTGCTGATTGAAAGGCGTCTGTCATGGTCTTATCCGGCATCACGTAAGGCTCCTGATTCGGATGCCCTGATGAAGTCATACGGACTCCGGTTGAACAATTTGCAAAGCCCTTCAACCCGAGCAGACTCGTAAGAGCTGCGCCGCCCAGCAGGCAGCAGAGAGACAGGTTGCGGGCGTAGAGCGGGCAACCCGGTGCCCATGCGGGTGGTCAACGAAACAGACGGCAGTTCGTATCCTTGGGATTAGGCTGGTAGCCAGGCGTGGTCAATGGCCCTGCTCTGCCCAGGAGGGGAGCCGCCTAGCTGCTGAAGAACGTCAAAAGCACAACCCCCGGAGGGCTGCGCGGGGCAGTGTCCGGGGGCTGTGCTAGGAAAGTCGGCGGTGTAGAGGGGCTGGTTTAGAAGACGATCTTGGTCGAGACCTTAAAGGCCTGGGCAGTGGACTTGGCACCGGTGTTGTTGTTGGTGTAGTTAAAGACACCGTACGCGGCACGCAGGCCCCAACCTTCCCACTGACCGTATACGCCGTCAAGCTGCTCGTTGACTTTGCCGGGGCCGGTGGCCCAGAAAGCGCCACCGTTGTAGGGCGTGTGGAAGATGCGGTCGGTGGTGGCGTCGTAGGGGCTGTAGTACTTGGCCGTGTCCATGCTGTTGGCGTTGCTGACCATAGGATCGGTCATGTAGCCGTCGTCACGTAGGTTCTGGCCCTTGTAGTACGAGTAGCCGATGCTGAGCTTGTTGCTGGGGAACAGGAACTCGTTGAGGGTCACGCCCACGTTGGCGAGCAGTTCCGAGGAGTTCTTGCCCGTTGCCGTGGTCGGCGTATAATCGCTGAAGTTGGTGCTGCGGTACGAAACGCCACCGAACAGGCTGGGCTTGGTCACGATATCCATCGCATCGGTCGAAGCCTGGAGGCCCGCCTTAAAGGTGGTGTAGTTGTACGACTCATGAGCTAAGCCGCCAGTCGTAGCATTGCCTTGGTACAGACCCTGACTGCCGTCCTGATAGGTGTAAGCGGTGCCTGCACGGTTGATGGCGATGCCTTCGTTGGGGTTGTTGAAGTAGTGGAAACGGGCAAAAGGCGTCAGCTTCAGGACACCGAACTGGGCGTCATACTTGGCGTAGGCCTGGAAGTCGTTGTACTTGTAGGCTTTGACCGCGTTATTGTCGTCGTAAATCATCGCGTAGGTCGCGTCAATTTCTAGACCCTTGACGAGCGCGTCAGTGGCCTTGGGATCGTGACGCAGATTGACGCCGAAGTTGCTGCCGTTGCTGTACTTGAAGGGCTTATAGCTGTTGAAGGTGTCGTATCCGTTCGGGGGAGTGTTGTTGCCGAGCAGTTCGGTCACGCGCTGGTCGCCGATCTGGGCATCGTTGAAGAACACTCCGGCGCTCAGGCCACGGGCCAGGGTGCCGCCAACGTTGACGCCGTAGGCGGTCTGACGTTCGTCGGCGACATAGCTGCTCTTTGTGGCAGGAACAGGAGTAATAGCCTTGAAGCTGTTGACGTAAGCGCCGAGCTTGACCGGCCCGAAGCCGTAGCTGGCATCTGCGCCGTAGCCATTTTCGTTCGGGCCAAAGGGCGGATTGCTTGGGGAGTTGCCCATACCATTGTAGAAGCCAGCGTTGTTGCTGGACATGCCCGCATAGCCAGCTTCAAAGGCCGGGTCGATGTAGCGGTAGTTGGCATTGACCTTCAGGCCCATGTAGTCCACGCCGAATTGCACGTAACCAGCCTTATCTGCATTGTCGAGGTTGCTGTTAGGCACGATTTGGGTCTGGTAGCTGGCCACGTAAGCGCCCTTCAGGGTAGCGGGGCCGAACTTGAGGTCGGCGTCGATGCTCGCGGCGTCGCGGCGCGGCAGCGGGCTGGCGACGTTGCCCTGCGCGTAGCTGACACCCACGGTGCCCAGGTTGTACGGGTTGACCGAGGCGCGCACGCCGAAGTACCCGCCGAGCATAGGGGTCAGGGGACCAGTGCCACCCGGCAGGTAGGTGTTCGTCACACCAGACTTGCTGAAGGTTTTGGGGTAAGCACCGCCCGACACAACCGTAACCTTAGGCCCCAGGGGGCTGATGCTGCTGGCGTCCACGGTCGCCACTACGCCACGGCGGTAGACCGCATTATCCACGTCGTTGTCGTTGGCGAAGAGGTAGTCGTTGAACTTGAAATTGCTGTTCGAGTCGTTGCCGTTATCGAAACGCATCGAGAACTTGACGCCCCCTTCGAGGCTGCCATTGACCGCGGCTTGCGACAGGGCAACGTAGGTTTCGGTAGCAGGAGTGGCGTCAGCGACCGTCTTACCGTTATGCACGGTGAAGCCAGCGCTGGCGGAGTTGATGGTGATGGCTCCGTTGGCCACCTTGGCGCCGGTGACGCCGACCGTTACGGTCGAACCGAAGCCGTTGTACGTGTTGCTGGTATCCACGCAGCGCACGCCGCCATTACCACGCTTGGCAACGGTTGTTCCAAAGCCAGTTGGAATCAGCTTGGGGCAGTAGTCGTTGTTACTGAAGTAGCCACTAATGAACGTGTTGTTCGTCAGACGGTCAACATCAAAGTTGCCTGCTTTGCTGTCGCCATTGAGGGTGAGGCTGCCGTACTTGGGTTCGAGGCTGCCAGTGACGCTAAACTTAGGAGCCTTTTCCAGCGTCGTGACACGCGTATCGATCCCGCTGACCTTGCCAGCCAGGTTGTCGAAGTCGCTGCGCTGCACGAAGTTGGTCTGCGCCACTTCCACGGCGCCCACACGGTCTTGCAGGTCCAGGATGTCCTGGTTCAGCAGCACGGTCAGGTCATTCAGCGCCGCGATGCTGCTGGCGTTGTCGTCCACCTCGGCACGCAGGGTGTCGTAGTCCCCGGCGCGGGCGGTCAGATCATCGATCTGACCTTGCAGTTTGGTAAGCGTCTCGGCGTCGCCACCAGCGGTCGAGAGCTGCTCGACGCGGGCTTCGAGGCGGGAGAAGTCGTCTTTGCTGACGGCGTTCTCTTCGAGATCGCTTACGCGCACTCCCAGGGCGGCGAGGACGGCAGCGAGCTCCTGCACGGCGTTGAGC
>NZ_JAGLBG010000060.1 GCF_018260405.1 Deinococcus sp. | reverse complement strand
AAGAAGGGCTGCGCTTCGCTATCCGTGAAGGTGGCCGTACCGTCGGTGCAGGCGTCGTTTCCAAGGTTCTGGAGTAATAGCATGGTTGCCCCGAAGATTCGTATCAAATTGCGTGGTTTCGACCACAAGGCGCTGGACCAGTCCGCGAGCAAGATCGTGGACACCGTCCGGCGCACCGGGGCGGAAGTCAGCGGTCCTGTGCCGCTGCCTACCCGCATCCGCCGCTTCTGTGTTCTGCGCGGACCCTTTATCGACAAAGACAGCCGCGAGCACTTTGAAATCCGCACGCATAACCGCCTTGTGGATATCAGTAATCCCACCAAGAAGACTATCGACAGCCTGATGACCCTGGACCTGCCGACCGGTGTGGATATCGAGATCAAGACCGTGGGAGGCCGCGCATGAAGGGACTCCTCGGCACCAAGATCGGCATGACCCAAATCTGGAAGGGCGACCGCGCCGTTCCGGTGACGGTGGTGCTGGCTGGCCCCTGCCCCGTCGTGCAGCGCAAGACTGCGGCGAGCGACGGCTACGAGGCCGTGCAGATCGGTTACGCACCCAAGAGCGAAAAGCGCGTGAACAAGCCTGCTGCTGGTCACTTTAAAAAGGCTGGCGTGGCTCCTGTGCGTTTCCTGCGCGAGTTCCGTGACTTTAGCCCCGAGGGTGACACCGTGAATGTGGACATCTTCAGCGAAGGCGAGAAGATCGACGCGACGGGCACCAGCAAGGGAAAAGGCTTCCAGGGCGTTATGAAGCGCTGGAACTTTAAGGGTGGTCCTGCCAGCCACGGTGCGAAGAAGTGGCACCGTCGCCCCGGTTCGATTGGCCAGCGTAAGACCCCAGGCCGCGTTTACAAAGGCAAGCGCATGGCCGGACACATGGGCATGGACCGCATCACCGTGCAGAACCTCGAAGTCGTGGAAATTCGTGCTGGCGAGAACCTGATTCTTGTCAAGGGCGCGATTCCCGGCGCGAATGGTGGTCTCGTTGTGCTGCGCCAAGCTGCCAAGGCTGGGGCTGCCAAGGGAGGCAAGTAATGGCGCAGATTGACGTCATCGGCAAGAACGGAGGTCGCAAGATCGACGTGGAACTGCCGGAAGTAAGTAAGAGTGTGCTGCACGATGTGGTGACTTGGCAACTTGCCAGCCGCCGCCGTGGCACCGCCAGCACCAAAACCCGCGCCGAAGTAACCCGTACCGGCAAGAAAATGTTTGCCCAGAAGGGCACCGGTAACGCCCGTCACGGGGACCGCACGGTTCCCACGTTCGTAGGCGGCGGTGTGGCGTTCGGCCCCAAGCCGCGCAGCTATGGTTACACCCTGCCCAAGCAGGTGCGTCAGCTGGGTCTGGCAATGGCCCTAGCGGCCCGTTCGGACGAAGGTAAACTCTTTGCCGTCGACGGCTTTGATCTGGCCGATGCCAAGACCAAGAGCTTTGTCGCCTGGGCCAAGCAGCACGGTATGGACGGCAGCGAGAAAGTCCTGCTCGTGACCGATGATGAGAATGCCCGCCTCGCGGCCCGCAACATCACCTGGATCAGCGTGCTGCCCGTAGCTGGCGTGAACGTGTATGACATCTTGCGTCATGACCGCTTGCTGATCGACGCCGCAGCGCTGGAAATGGTCGACGAAGATGATCAGCACAATGGGGAGGCCAGCGCATGAGCCACTACGACATCATTCAGGCCCCCGTGTTCAGTGAAAAGGCTTTTGCTGGCATGGAAGGCGGCGCTTACACCTTCTGGGTTAGCCCCAAAGCCACCAAGACCGACATCAAGAGCGCTATTCAAAAGGCGTTCGACGTGAAAGTTGTGGGCGTCAGCACCATGAATGTGCCCGGCAAGCGCAAGCGCGTCGGCAAGTTCTTCGGTCATCGCAACGACCGCAAGAAGGCCATCGTGCGCCTCGCTGACGGTCAGAAGATCGAAACTCTGGAATCCATGATGGGCCAGGGTCAGGGCTAAGGAGAGGTTGAGACATGGCCGTTAAGAAATATCGTCCCTATACCCCGTCACGTCGTCAGATGACAACGGCGGATTTCAGCGGACTGACCAAGAAGCGCCCCGAGAAGTCGCTGACCGAAGCTAAGCCTAAAACTGGCGGACGCAACAACCGTGGCCGGATCACCAGCCGCTTCATCGGCGGCGGACATAAGCAGCTTTACCGCATCATTGACTTCAAGCGTCGTGATAAGAGCGGTGTCGTTGCTAAAGTGGCCGCAATCGAATACGATCCCAACCGCAGCGCCCGCATTGCCCTGCTGCACTACGCCGATGGCGAAAAGCGTTACATCATTGCTCCCGAAGGTCTGACCGTCGGCGCAACGGTAAATGCTGGCCCTGAAGCCGAGCCTAAGCTCGGTCACGCGCTGCCCCTGCGCTTTATTCCTGTCGGCGCCGTGGTGCACAGCGTCGAACTGATTCCTGGTAAGGGTGCACAGATGGCCCGCAGCGCCGGAGCCAGCGTCAGCGTGCAGGGTAAGGAAAGCGACTACGTGATCCTGCGACTGCCTAGTGGCGAACTGCGCCGCGTTCACAGCGAGTGCTACGCCACCATTGGGGTCGTCGGCAATGCCGAGCATAAGAACATCGTGTACGGCAAGGCCGGACGCAGCCGCTGGCTGGGCAAAAAGCCCCATCAGCGCGGTAGTTCCATGAACCCGGTGGATCACCCACACGGCGGTGGTGAAGGCCGCACCAGTGCTGGCCGCGTCCCCGTCAGCCCCTGGGGTCAGCCTTCGAAGGGTCTCAAGACCCGTAAAAAGCGCAAGATTTCCGACCGTTTCATCATCACCCGCCGCAAGTAAGGAGAGCTGATACATGCCTCGTAGCCTCAAAAAAGGGCCGTTCGTGGACGACCACCTCCTGAAAAAGGTGGACGTGCAGAACGAGACCAAGAACAAGAAAGTCATCAAGACCTGGAGCCGCCGCTCGACCATCGTGCCCGAAATGATCGGCCACACTATTGCTGTGCATAACGGCAAGCAGCACATTCCGGTGTTTGTGAATGAGCAGATGATCGGCCACAAACTCGGCGAATTCAGCCCCACCCGCAGCTACCGTGGCCACGGTTCCGAAAAGAGTGCCAAGGGGAGCAAGAAGAAATGACCGCTCCAGTCACCCACAACAAGAACGAAGGCTTCCGTAACAAGAAGCAGCGTAAGCAGGAAGTTAAGCTGCGTCGCCCCGGCTTCGCGGTGGCCAAGTACGTCCGTATGTCGCCCCGCAAGGTGCGGCTGGTCGTCGACGTGATTCGTGGCAAGAGTGTGCAGGACGCCGAAGACCTGCTGCGCTTTATTCCCAAAAGTGCCAGTGAACCCGTGGCCAAGGTGCTTAATAGTGCCAAAGCCAACGCGCTGCACAACGATGACATGCTCGAGGACCGCCTGTACATCAAGGAAGCCTACGTGGACGTTGGACCGACACTTAAGCGCCTGATCCCCCGCGCCCGTGGCAGTGCCAACATCCTGAAAAAGCGGACCAGCCACATCACCATCATCGTGGCCGAGAAGGGAGCCAAATAATGGGTAACAAGATCAACCCCAACGGGTTCCGTCTCGGTATCACGCGTGGCTGGAACAGCCGCTGGTACGCTGGCAAGAAACAGTACGCCGGGCTTCTCAAGGAAGATGAGAAGATCCGCAAACTGGTCGACAAGAAGCTGAGCGCCGCTGGTATTGCCCGCGTTGAAATCGAGCGTGCCGGTCAGCAGGTCAACGTAATTATCAGTGCCGCCAAGCCTGGTGTGGTGATCGGGAAGGGCGGTGAGAGCATCAAGGAACTGCGCGGCGATATCGAGAAACTGGTGTCGGCTGGCACGGTGGCCGTGAACGTCGCCGAAATCCCCAACCCCAACATCAGTGCGCCCCTGGTCGCTTTGCGTATCGCCGAGCAGATCGAACGCCGTTTCGCGTTCCGCCGCGCTATGAAGCAGGCGGCCCAGCGCGTGATGGAGTCGGGTGCCCGTGGCGTCAAGATCGTGCTGTCGGGTCGCCTCGGCGGCGCTGAACAGGCCCGCCGCGAAACCGTGCGTGAAGGCCGCGTGCCCCTGCACACCCTGCGTGCCGATATTGATTACGGCACCGCCCTGGCCCGCACCACCTACGGCATCTTGGGCATCAAGGTTCTGGTGTTCAACGGTGAAGTGATTGGCGGCAAGACTGAAACCTTTGCCCGCCCCCAGCGTAAGAGCAACGACGAGCGCCGCCCCGAAGGTGGCGACCGCCCCAACCGCCGCCGCCCCAGCGCCCGGCGCAAAACCGGAGGTGAATGATGCTTCTTCCGAAGCGCTCCAAATTCCGTAAGCAGCATCGTGGCCGGATGACCGGTGACGCCAAGGGCGGCGACTACGTGGCCTTCGGTGACTACGGTCTGATTGCCACCGAACCCGCCTGGATCAAGAGCAACCAGATCGAAGCGTGCCGTATCGTCATGAGCCGTCACTTTCGCCGTGGGGGCAAGATCTACATCCGTATCTTCCCCGACAAGCCCGTGACCAAGAAGCCCGCCGAAACCCGAATGGGTAAAGGTAAGGGTGCCGTGGAGTACTGGGTTAGCGTTGTGAAGCCGGGCCGCGTAATGTTCGAAGTGTCGGGCGTGACTGAAGAACAGGCCAAGGAAGCCTTCCGTCTGGCCGGTCACAAGTTGCCCATCCAGACCAAGATGGTCAAGCGCGAGGTCTACGATGAAGCCCAGTGATATGCGAGCCCTTAAGGCCGAAGATTTCGCCAAGGAAATCGAGAGCCGTAAGAAAGAATTGATGGAACTGCGTTTTCAGGCCGCGATGAGCACCCTCGCGCAGCCGCACCGCGTGACGCAGCTTCGCCGTGAAGTCGCTCAGCTCAATACCATTCAGACCGAGCTGAGTAAGAAGGGAGAGCAGGAATGAAGAAGACCTTTACGGGCGTCGTTGTGAGCGACAAGGCCGACAAGACGGTCAGCGTCAAGGTCGAGCGTAAGTTTGCTCACCCCCTGTACGGCAAGGTTGTGACCCGCAGCCACAAGTACGCGGCCCACGACGAGAACAACGAGTACAAGCTGGGTGACCGCGTCGAGATTATCAACGTGCGCCCTATCAGCAAGACCAAGACTTGGAAGGTTACTAAGCTGGTCGAGCGTCCCCGTGGCATCGAAACCACCGCCGTCGAAACTGAACTTGCCGGAGGCGAAGCATGATTCTTCCTCAGTCTCGTCTGGACGTTGCCGACAACAGCGGCGCACGTGAAATCATGTGTATCCGCGTACTCAACAGCGGTGTAGGCGGTAAAGGTCTGACCACCGGGGGCGGCGGTAACAAGCGCTACGCCCACGTCGGCGACATTATCGTCGCCAGCGTCAAGGACGCCGCCCCCCGTGGCGCGGTCAAGTCCGGCGACGTGGTCAAGGCTGTGGTTGTCCGCACCACGCACGCCATCAAGCGTGCTGACGGCAGCACCATCCGCTTCGACAAGAATGCCGCTGTCATCATCAACAATAACGGCGAACCCCGTGGTACCCGTGTGTTCGGGCCAGTGGCGCGCGAGCTGCGTGACCGCCGTTTCATGAAGATCGTTTCGCTTGCCCCGGAGGTGCTGTAATGCCCCGTCCTAGCGCCGGAAGCCACCATAACGACAAGCTGCATGTTAAGAAGGGCGACCAGGTCGTCGTTCTAAGCGGCAAGCACAAGGGCAAGACGGGTAAAATCCTGCTGGCCCTGCCCCGCGACCAGAAAGTCGTCGTGGAAGGCGTCAATATGGTGATCAAGAACGTTAAGCCCAGTGCCACCAACCCCACCGGTAGTCAGGAGCAGCGTGAGCTGGCCCTGCATGCCAGCAAGGTCGCACTGGTCGATCCTGAAACCGGGAAAGCCACCCGCATCCGCAAGACCATCGTGGACGGTAAGAAAGTTCGCGTTGCGGTTGCCAGCGGCAAAGTCATCGACTGAATTCATCCGGGTCGCCCCTCTGGTGCCGAGCATCCGGCGGGGCGACCTGAGTGGCGCTGGCTGAAAAACTGCCAGACCACTCGAAGGAACCCACCATGCAGCAGATCAAAGAAAAGTACAATGAGCAGGTACGCCCCGCGCTGATGCAGCAGTTTGGCTACTCGTCTGTGATGGCCGTGCCCCGCATCGAAAAGATCGTGATCAACGAGGGCCTGGGCAGCAGCAAGGAAGACAGCAAGGCCATCGACAAGGCCGCCAAGGAACTCTCCCTGATCGCTTTGCAAAAGCCCGTGATTACCAAGGCCAAGAAGAGCATCAGTAACTTCAAGCTCCGTCAGGGGATGCCCGTCGGTGTGAAGGTCACGCTGCGCGGTGAGCGCATGTACGTGTTCCTCGAAAAGCTGATCAACATCGGTCTGCCCCGTATCCGTGACTTCCGCGGAATCAACCCTAACGCTTTCGATGGCCGTGGGAACTACAACCTGGGTATCAAAGAGCAGTTGATCTTCCCCGAAATCACCTACGACATGGTCGACAAGACCCGTGGCATGGACATCACCATCGTTACGACGGCTAAGACCGACGAAGAAGCCCGTGCCCTGCTTCAGGCGCTCGGTATGCCTTTTCGCAAGGCTTAAAGGACTGAACTGAAATGGCTAATACCTCTAAAGTCGTGAAAGCTGCCCGTGGACACAAGTTCGCCGTGCAGAACTACAACCGTTGTGCCCGCTGTGGCCGCGCCCGTGGCTACTACCGTTTCTTCGGCATGTGCCGCATCTGCATTCGTGAGATGGCGCACAAGGGCGAATTGCCCGGCATGAAGAAAGCCAGCTGGTAATTCAGGACGCTGCAAGAAGGGCGAGGGGCCTGTCCCTAAGTCCAGAGTCAGCGAAAGCGTGGCTGTGATCGCCCCTCCGGAAACGGGGGGCTTTTTCTTTACTTTGTCGGCTTGGTCTGTTATAATTGTTAATTGCCGTGATCTCACGGTGCTTGCCGTACCCCCCGGATACGAACTGCTCGGTTGAACAGTCATCGTCCGGCGGAGGAGAAGACCCAACAGAAGAAGTGCCGCCGTAAGGTTGTTGGTGGCCCACGTTCCAAGGGGAGAACTGTGCCCGCCTGCCAGCTTGTCTGGGGACGGGCCACCTGCCGGGAATAAGCCTGCGTAAAAGCATGGAACTGTACCCGGATCAACACCAGCCGTGGAGGCTACATGTTGAGTGATCCCATCGCCGATATGCTCACGCGCATTCGCAACGCGACGCGCACCCACAAGGAGACCGTGGACATCCCGGCCTCCAAGTTCAAAGAGGAGCTGGCCAAGTTGCTGGTCAAGGAAGGCTACGTCGCTTCCGTTGAGCGCATCCGTCCTGAAGGTCAGAAATTCGATGTCCTGCACGTTACGCTGAAGTACGGCGAGAAGCGCGAACAGGTGATCAAGCACGTTGAGCGCGTCAGCCGTCCTGGACGCCGCTCGTACGTGAGCGCCGAGAACCTGCCCCGCGTTCAGCGTGGCCTGGGTGTCGCCGTCGTTTCCACCAGCAAGGGGCTGCTCGCCGACCGCGACGCCCGTAAGCAGGGTGTGGGCGGCGAAGTCATCTGCATTCTCTGGTAATACGGCTGCCCATCAGGGCCGAGCAGAGCGAGTAACCGCCAGGCGAGGGGCCGTCCCCGAGCCTTAGTCCATAGACCTGACCTCAGGCCCCGGCCCGACTTAAGGAATTCAAGGAGGACAGCACATGTCCCGAATTGGTAAACAGCCTATCGCCGTGCCCAGCGGCGTGACCGTGAACGCCGCCGACGGCGTATTCAAGGCCAAAGGCCCCAAAGGTGAACTGACCGTTCCCTACAACAGTGAACTCACCGTCAAGCAAGACGGCGACAACGTGATTGTCGAGCGTCCCAGCGAGGCCCAAAAGCACCGCGCCCTGCACGGCCTGACCCGTACCCTGGTTGCCAACGCGATTAAAGGCGTGTCAGAAGGCTACACCATCAATCTGGAATTGCGTGGTGTGGGTTTCCGCGCCAAGCTGGCCGGAAAAGCGCTGGAAATGACCATCGGTTATAGCCACCCCGTAGTGATCGATCCCCCGGCTGGTGTGAGCTTTACCGTGCCTGAACCCACCCGAATCGACGTGAGCGGCATTGATAAGCAGCTCGTCGGTCAGGTGGCTGCCAATGTCCGCAAGGTGCGTAAGCCCGATGCCTACCACGGCAAGGGTGTGCGTTTCCTCGGTGAACAGATTTCGCTCAAGGCCGGTAAGGCTGGTGCCACCGGCGGGAAAGGGAAGAAATAATGAGCGCCCAGACCACTATTCGCCGCAAACTCCGCGCCCGCCGCAAGGTTCGTATCGCTGCCGGAGAACGTCCCCGCCTGAGCGTTTACCGCTCCAGCAAGCATATTTATGCCCAGATCATCGACGACAGCAAGGGTGTGACCCTGGCCGCCGCGAGCAGCGCCGCCGTGAAGTCCGGTTCCAAGACCGATACCGCCGCCGCTGTGGGCAAGGCCCTGGCCGAAGCGGCCACAGCCAAAGGCGTCAAGCAGGTTGTTTTTGACCGTGGACAGTACCGTTACCACGGACGCGTGAAAGCGCTCGCAGACGCGGCGCGGGAGGCTGGCCTTGACTTTTAATCGTCGCAATGACCGCCATGCGGAGCGTGAAGTCAGCGAATTCGAAGAGAAGATGCTGTTCGTCAACCGCACCAGTAAGACCTACCAGGGCGGTCGCCGTTTCCGTTTTGCCGCGCTCGTGATCCTGGGTGACCGTAACGGTCGCGTGGGCATGGGTATCGGTAAGGCCAAAGAAGTGCCTGTAGCTATCGAAAAAGCCAAGAGCATCGCCCGCAAGAACATGATTATGGTTCCCGTGGAAAACGGCACCATTCCTCACGAGATTGTCGGCGAAAACAGCACCAGTCGTGTGCTGCTCAAGCCCGCAGGCCCCGGTACTGGCGTGATTGCCGGAACCGTGCCCCGCAGCATCGCCGAGCTGGCTGGCATCACCAACATGCTAAGCAAGGAGCTGGGCAGCCGCAACAAGGTCAACGTGGCCTACGCTGTGTTTGACGGGTTCAAGAACCTACGCACCGCCAAGCAGGTCCGTGCCCTGCGCGGCGACGTGGTGTCGGTCGCTGCTCCCCGCACCGAAGCGGCTCCCGTGACCACTGAACCTGAAGCTTCCGCTTCCGCTGTTGCGGTGAGCAGCGAAGAGAGCGCCGGAGGTACGCAATGAAAATTACCCTCAAGCGCAGTGTCATCGGTCGCCCTGGATATCAGGTCAAGACCGTACAGGCGCTGGGCCTTAAGAAGATCGGGGAAACCCGTGAAGTTAGCGACAGCCCCGCCGTTCGCGGCATGGTCAAGACGGTCCAGCACCTGCTGGAGGTGCAAGAATGAAGCTGCACGAACTGCAACCAAGCACTGGTAGCCGCAAGAACCGCAAGCGTGTCGGTCGTGGCCCTGGCGGCACCGACAAGACTGCCGGACGCGGCCACAAGGGCCAGAAAGCCCGCAGCGGCGCTGGCAAGGGGGCCTACTTTGAAGGTGGCCGTAGCCGCCTGATCGCCCGCCTGCCCAAGCGCGGTTTCAACAATGTGGGGATCACCTTTGAAATCGTCAAGCTCTCGCAGCTAAACGACATCGAAGCTGGAACGGTCAACCGTGATGTACTGGAGGTTCTGGGTCTGGTGCGCCGCCGTAACCGTCCCGTGAAGCTGCTGGCCGGTGGTGAAATCACCCGCGCCGTGACCGTTCACGTCGACGCTGCGAGCGCCGCAGCCATCAAGGCTATCGAAGCCGCTGGTGGACAGGTTATCCTGTCCGCTGCAACCAACACTGAAGACGCGCAGAAGGCGGAATAATGCTCCGCGCCTTCCGCGACGCTTTCCGGATTCCGGATCTTCAGCGGAAGATTGTCTTCACCCTGTTGCTGCTTGCCATTTACCGCCTGGGGAATGCGATTCCTACCCCAGGCGTCAACAGCGCCGCCCTGAGTAACGCCAACTCGGGCGGCCTGCTTGGTTTAATCAGCATGATCTCGGGCGGCAATCTTTCGCAGTTCTCGATTTTCGCGCTCGGCGTCTTGCCCTATATCACGGCCAGCATTGTTATTCAGCTGCTGACCACCACCATTCCGGCGCTCGAAAAGCTCTCGAAAGAGGGCGAGGAAGGGCGCAAGAAAATCGGTCAGTATACCCGCCTGGCCGCCGTGGGACTGGGGACATTGCAGGCGACCTTCTTTTCGCTGTATATCGTCAATGCCAACAATCACCAGTTCGTGGCGGTCGGCTGGGATCCGGGTCTTTTTACCATCATCGTGATGGTGCTGACTCAGGTCGCCGGGATCGCCTTCGCTATGTGGATCGGTGAGCGGATTACTGAAGTCGGCATTGGCAACGGCATCTCGCTGATTATTACGGCGGGGATCATTGCCCGCTACCCGGTCGAGTTCAAGAGCACCGCCGATCTGGTGCGGGCTTCACCGGATGACAACTGGGTGCTGCGCCTGCTGGCGTTTGCTGTGTCGATCCTGATTACCATCGTAGGTATCGTGTACGTGTACCAGGCCGAGCGGCGCGTGCCCGTGACCTACGCCCGTGCGCGTGGGGGTAACGCTGGTCAGGCCCGCGCCGCTGGGCAGGCCACCTGGCTACCGATCAAGGTCAACCAGGCGGGTGTGATTCCGGTCATCTTTGCGAGCGCCGCGCTGATGATCCCCAACCTGATAGCCGGGGCTACGGCGAAATCGGCTCCTCAGATTGAAAGCTGGATTCAGACCAATCTGGTGTTCGGGCGTCCGATGTACCTGCTGCTCGAATCGCTGCTGATTTTTGGGTTCACGTACCTGTACAACAGCGTACAGTTCGACCCCAAGCGTATTTCCGAGCAGCTGCGTGAAGCGGGCGGCTTTGTTCCAGGCGTGCGTCCGGGGCAGCCTACCGCCGACTTTCTGGGCAGCATCAGCAGCCGCCTGAGCCTCTGGGGAGCGCTGTTCCTGGTTGTGCTGACCATTTTGCCGCAACTGGTGCAAGGAGCGACGCGTATCACGACCTTTCAGCTTTCCGGAACGGGTCTGCTGATTATCGTGGGCGTGGCCCTCGAAACCCTCAAGCAGCTCGAAGCCCAGCTAACTGTGCGCCGCTACGACGGCTTTATCAGTAAGGGCCGCATCCGTGGCCGCCTGAACAACTGATGGCCTGAGTAATTTTATCAGCCGTCCTCATATGGGGGCGGTTTTTTTTGCAGCCTTCACGCCGCCGTGAAGGTCACGCGGCTGAGCAAGTGGGCCATATGACCGCCCGTAACCCTTATTCTGGAAGGACAACGGAGGACAACGTGACTGGACACAAGAACAAAGTGGTGATTTTTCTCGGGCCTCCCGGTGCAGGCAAAGGCACCCAGGCCAAGCGGCTGGCCGCCGAGCAGAATCTTTTGAAAATCAGCACCGGCGACATTCTGCGTGACCATGTGGCGCGGGGCACCGAACTGGGCCGTCAGGTCAAGCCGATTCTCGATGAGGGCAAACTGGTGCCCGACGCCATCCTGATCGCCCTGATTCGTGACCGGCTGGCGAGCATGGACGCGGTGCGCGTGATTTTCGACGGGTTCCCGCGTACCCTGCCCCAGGCTGAGGCGCTCGACGTGCTTCTTGAAGAACTGGGCGCCCCCGCCAACGCCGTGCCGCTGCTCGAAGTGCCCGATCAGGTGCTGGTCGACCGCATCGTCGAGCGGGGCAAGCAGGCGGCGGCCCGTGGCGAGGCGGTGCGCAGCGACGACACCGAGGAAACCGCCCGCAAGCGTCAGCGGGTCTACCACGAACAGACCCAGCCCCTGATCGACTACTACGCGGCGCGGGGGCACCTGTACCGCGTGGACGGTGTGGGCACGCCCGACGAGGTATACGCACGCATTCTGGCGGGCATGAGATAAAGTCCGTTCTGGTTCAGAGATTCCCCCGGCGTTGTGGTCGGGGGTTTTCTGGTTTCTGGGAGGGTTGTCGGGGAATCCTACATGGGTTACTATTACGCCATAAGCGTAATTCACCCTAAAGGATAATCCTATGACTCTGACTCCCGAAACTATTCTGGCCCTTGCGCCCGACAGTGGTAGCGCCGCCAACGGCAAGAAACTGGCGACGCCTGCCCGGTGGCCCGCGCTACACACCGCGCCGGGACTGCTGTGGGGCGAGGCGCAGGGCAGTGGCAAGAACCCTTACCTGGTGGGCGTTGACCTGAACGGCTATGTCAGCAAATGCAGTTGCCCCAGCCGAAAATTTCCCTGCAAGCACGCGCTGGCGCTGATGCTGCTGTATGCCGCCGATGCGGGCCGTTTCAGCGAGCAGGCCGCGCCCGAAAGTCTGGGCAAGTGGCTAGAGGGCCGCACACAACGTACCGAACGCAGCGAGCAGGCCGGGGAGACGCCCCGCAAAGAAGCCGACCCCGCGCAGCACGCCAAAAGCTGGGCCAAGCGTGAAAAGAAGATGTCAGACGGGCTGGCGGCGCTGGAACTGTGGCTCTCAGATTTGGTGCGTGAGGGCCTTCTGGCAGCCCGCGAACGCAGTTACGGCGAGTGGGACGGTCAAGCCGCCCGCATGATAGACGCTCAGCTTCCCGGTGTGGCCCGGCTGGCGCGTCAGATTCCAGGGCTGCTGCACGGGGAAAGCGGCGAAGGGTTAACGGCTCATCTAGGCCGCCTGTACCTGCTGACCCAGGGGTGGCACCACCGAGGGGGCCTGAGCAGCGGCGAACGCGCCGACCTGCTGACCACGCTGGGCCTGCCGCTAGACAAATCAGCCCTGACCCGTAGCGACACCGACAGCTGGCTGTGCGTGGGCATCGTCACCGAGGAGGAAGGCCACTTGACCGTGCGCCGCACGTGGCTGCTCGGTGATACGGGAGAGGTGGCCCTACTGCTGGACTTTTCACCCAAGAATATGGGGCTGGGCGCAGGTTTTTTTCCACTGCAACGGCTGAGCGGTGCATTAGGTTACGCGCCCTCGGCCTTTCCTCAGCGGGCGGTGCTGGAAGGCGCACTGGACAGCGGCACTGGCACCTTACCCGTCCGCCATGCCTTGCCGCTGGCTGACCTGCCCGCGCACTGGGCCAGAGCCAACGCGCAAAATCCGTGGTTGGAGCGCGTGGGCGTATTACTCGGCCCCGTTTACTTTGCTGAGGGGCAGGCTTGCGACTACGCGGGGCAGGCCGCGCCGCTGCATTCTGCAGCTGACCTCTGGCACCTGACCGCGCAGGCGAACACTGAACCCGCTTACGCTTTTGGTGAGTGGGACGGAGAAACCTTTTTGCCGCTCACCGTGAACCCCGAACATGAGGCCCCCCGATGACGCTAAAAGACCTGGCCGCCACTGCCCTGCGTGGCACTGCCCGCGCCGAACTGCCCAAGCCTGATTCAAGCCCGCTGGGTAAGGCGCTGGCCCGGGTGCAGGAAGGCACCCCCGAACAGCTTTTGCTGGCCCGCGTGGCGCTGGCTGGACTGCACGCCCGCGCTGGCAAGGCGCTGGATACCGCCCAGACGTCCCCGCCGACCGCACTGCCGCCCGCCACAAACCCGCTGCCTGTGCGAATGCGGCCCCTTTTCGTCGCGCTGTTACAAAGCCCCGCCGCACTGATGACCCTGGGCAGCGTAAAGGAGCAGGGCTGGACGCTGAGCGCCGCGCAAGTGCTTAACCTGAAGGAGTTTATTCGACCCGAACTCTGGCCCCTGCTGGACGAACGCGGCAAGGCTATTTTGGACGCGCACCCGCTGCACGAAGCCTGGGAAAAAGCCGAAGCGCAGGCACAGTGGGAAGCCCGCCTGGAGGCCCTGTGGGAAACGCGGGCCGCAGATGCTGACGCGGGCGCGGCGCAAACGCTGGAACTCTGGCAGGAAAGCAGCGTGGAGAAACGACGTGACCTCCTTGCTGTGATAGAACGGCAGCTTTTACCCGCTGACCTGCCGCTGCTCAAGCACGCCGAAAAAGACCGCAGCGGTGAGATTGCGCGGCGGGTGCGTGAGTTGCAGGGGCACTTGCCAGGGCCTTTGCAAGATGAGTTGCTGGCGCTGCTGCCACAAGCGGTGGTGAAAAAGGGCGACCAACTGAAGTTCAAGCCCTTTGAATTGCCTGAAGCGTTGGGTACTGCCAAAGTGGGTGTTTACGACGATTCCGACCTTCACCGCTTGCTGGGCGCGTTGCCGTTTTCGCTGCTGCTGAAGGTACTGGACGTACGCGGCGAGCAACTGTTGCAGGCCGCCGAGAAAAAACACTGGCAACTGGGTCGCCAACTCAAGGTGCAACGTGACCGCGAACGGCCTGAGCGTGAGGCAAAAGCGTCGCCCGTACTAACTGCAAAGGATGCGGCGCAGTGGTTCCAGTCCATTCAGCAAAAGGGCCAGCACGAGCAGGTGACTTTTGACCTGCTCGCTCAGTCTCTTGACCCCGCCGCCGAAATTGCCGCGCCTGAGCCGTTACCGTTTGTGCTGCCGCCCGCGCCGACCATGCCCAAAGAGAGGCGCTTGCAGTGGGAAGAAAACATACAAACCCAGCACGCCCAGCGCCAAGCCGAAGCCGAGGCCGCGTGGCGTTCGCTAACCGACATTTTACAGCTGCGGCGTGAGTGGGCGGCAGGGTTGGAGGCAGAGAAATGACTCCAGACCTCGCTGCCGCTGCAAAACGCCGACAAGATTGCCGCGTCCGTTCGCCCTCACATCGTCTCGCAACTGGAGGAAAAACCCCATGACCAAGCCCACTCCCAAAAAGACCGCCACCAAAGCCACTACCACCGACAACCCCACCACGCCTGAAGTCCTGCGCCAGCACGCCGAGCAGCAATTCGCGCACGAACTCGCCGCGCTTGCTGAGGCCGATGCGTTCCCCCGCCCGCCCAAATGGAACCTCTCGCCCCGCGCCGTGCTGACCTACCTGCTGGGCGGCGCGGCAGGCGACACCGAAATTACCCCCAAATATGTGGGCGAACGCCGCTTAATGGAAGTGGCGGTAGCGACGCTGGCGACTGACCGCGCCCTGCTGCTGCTCGGCGTGCCGGGAACGGCCAAAAGCTGGGTGAGCGAACACCTCGCCGCCGCCATTTCGGGTGACAGTACGCTGCTGGTACAAGGCACAGCAGGCACCGACGAAAACGCGATTCGCTACGGCTGGAACTACGCGAGGTTGCTGGCCGAAGGCCCCAGCGAAGCCGCGCTGGTAGAAAGCCCGGTGCTGCACGCCATGCGACAGGGCAAAATCGCCCGTCTGGAAGAACTGACCCGCGTGCAAAGTGACGTGCAAGACACGCTGATTACCATTCTGTCCGAAAAGACTCTGCCCGTACCGGAGCTGAATACCGAGGTGCAGGCGGTGCGCGGCTTTAACCTGATTGCCACCGCCAACAACCGCGACAGGGGCGTCAATGACCTGTCGAGCGCCCTCAAGCGCCGCTTTAATACAGTAATTTTGCCCGTACCCGACAGCCTAGAGGACGAACTGAGCATCGTCACCCGCCGCGTGGAAAGCCTGGGCCGCAGCCTAGGCCTGCCCACTGAATTAATTGGTACAGCGCCGCCCGCCCTAGAGGAACTGCGCCGCGTGGTCACGGTGTTCCGCGAGCTGCGTGCAGGCGTGACCGAGGACGGCAAAACCAAGCTCAAAACCCCCAGCGGCAGCCTGAGCGTCGCTGAGGCGATTAGCGTCACAGTCAACGGCCTGACCCTTGCCGCGCACTTTGGAGACGGCGTACTGAGCGCCCGTGATGTGGCCGCCAGCCTGGTCGGTGCGGTGATCAAAGACCCTGTGCAAGACCAGCAGGTATGGAATGAGTATCTGGAAACGGCGC
>NZ_JAGLBG010000005.1 GCF_018260405.1 Deinococcus sp. | reverse complement strand
TCAAACTCTCCAAAAAATGGTTCAATACAGTCAAACGACCGTGATTGATAAGTGTTGATCCAAACATCAAGTGCTTGGCCGACATCCCGGTGGGATGTCTTTATGTGATTTCGCAGCCTAAACTGCGTTATCGGTTCGTGAATCTGGAGCAAACCGGGAGGGTCTGCCGCTCACACCACTCTGTCGAATGGGCCTGCTCTCACTACTTCTCTTCTTCTGTCATGCTTCCCGCCTCGCTTGAGGCTCAGAAACAATACAGGCCTCAGCTTTTTCTGTCAACCCCCTATCGACAAGACCGGCCACCCGCAGGAGCCAGAGCGCAAAAAACCCGTCCTGCACACATAACAGGACGGGGGCAGTTGATTTAACCAATCTTCATCTTTTAAGCAAAATGGTTTCTTGCACCTTGAGACCGCCGTCCAGGGCCGCCTGAGCATATTTGCGTGCCTGCGCCAGGTCATGGTCGCGGTAGTTGCCACATTCCAGTTCACTGACGCCAGGAATAGGTCTATCGTGCCCAGCCGTGTCCTTGAGGGCGGCTTCAAACGCTTTGAGCACGCCCTTTTCATCAGGTTCGCCGCTAACTGCCATGTACATCCCGGTACGGCAGCCCATCGGTGAAACATCGATCACATCCTTCAGGTGGTCACGCAGGTACCCCGCCAGCAGATGCTCCAGCGTATGAATGGCCGCCGGTTCGATGGCGCCCGAATTGGGCTGGAGGAGCCGCAGGTCATACTTGCTGATGCTGTCGCCCCTAGGAGTCTTTTTGACGCCAGCAAGACGTATGTAAGGGGCTTTGACCTTGGTGTGGTCCAGATCGAACGATTCGACATTTGCCATAGCCCCTATTTTGGACCCTGAGACTCGCCGGGCGTAGTGCGGAGGTCACCAAAAAAAGCTCTCCGTAACAGAGAGCTGGATACTATGGATAACGCGGCTAGTGGATGTCACCTTTTGGGCCAATGGTGGGTCAATGGAGAGCCGGGAGGACTGAATTCAAGCTGTTGCCGACGACACTCCCTCTCTCATGATTCAGATTCCAACCGACACCGACTTAGCTCGTCCTCAATAAGTCCAGGCCGTTTGGTTTACTATTTTACGTCGCCATACCCAGAACTGTTGGCCGGTTGAGGAACAGGCGCCGTACCTGACGTTGCGGCGGGTGTACCAGTCGCCGGAACCGGGGAAGTGGCCGTGGACTGACCGCCGAACATTCCCTGCTGGTCAGCGTAAATGACACCGGCACAGACCAGCAAGATCAGCCCTAGCACCGTACCAATCAGGCGGGCACGGCTCATGGCTGGCTCCGCGCCGTACGGTTTTGCTCTCCGGCGGCTAGGGCTTCGTCAAGCAGGGCAGCATTCCGCCCGGCCCGTCTGGCGATTTCACTCAGAGCACTTTCAGTCACGTGTTGGTCCTCGGCACTCAGATTAGCCTGTTGCAGCGCCGATGCAACGTTCCCTTTGGCCTGGGCGAGCTGGGTGTCTATACGGGCTTTTTTAATCTGGCGGTCAAATTCTCCCAGATCGGTTCTGAGATCAGCCAAGTGCGTCTGAGCGCGGGCAAACGCCTCACGGCTGACTTGCAAATCATGCTCCCAGCGCTCGGTATCGCCGGGGTCCATTTCCTTACGGTTGGTGTCGATCAGGCGGCGAAAATCTTCGAGATGACCGTTGGCCTGCGCAAGTTGCTGGCTTTTGGACGTAATAAGGTTCTCGAACTGTTTGCGCTGGAGAATAAGGGTCTCCAGGGGCATAGCCCGCGCCACCGCTTCCTTGGCCCGCACACGGCCCGCCTGAAGGGCCATAACCAGCGCGGGCAGTAGGATGACCACTGCCAGCAGAGCCACCAGCAACGCCACCATAGTCACTGTGGTCAGAACGACGTTGAACAGGGCAATAGCAGCCGCCGTCAGTGCTACCAGGCCAAGTGCCCCCCCACCCGCGATCAGGGCGATCTTGGCCGGAGTGATGGCGGCTGAACCCTGGCCAGAAGGTTGAAGATCAATCACTGTGTCCTGACGAACAGGCTTACTCATGCCTCTTTATAGCGGAAATTTGTCAGGGAAACTACAAGTATCCTAAAACAAATAGCCCAGAAGCGCTCTGCCTATCACGAGCAGAGCGCCTCAGACTAATGGTGGCCAAGCTAGTGCTTAGGCGTGGGCTAACGCGGCGTGTTCCCAACCGAAGACGGCCTTGTTGTCTACAGCCAGGGCTTCGTTGCCCGCCTTAATGGTCGCGGCCAGCGCCTTGGTTTCGGGGAACAGCTTGGCAAAGTAGAACCTAGCGGTCTGGACTTTGGCGAGGTAGAAGCCGTCCTTGTCCTGGCCCGCGTCAATTTTTTCCTGGGCGATTTTCGCCATGCGGGCCCACAGGTAGCCGTACACAACATGCCCGAAGAAGCGCAGGTAATCCACGGCGGCGGCGTTGACCTCGTCGGCCCCTTCCGCGCCCTGCATGGCCTTCTGACCGATCACCATAGTCAGGCTGCCGAGCTGCTGCGCGGCCTTGCCCAGTTGCCCCACGTAGTCGCCGATATGCTCGTCGCCTTCATTTTCCTCGGCGAAGGCCTGGAGGGTTCCGGCGAGATTCTGGAGCTTCTTGCCGCCGTCCATAAGAACCTTGCGGCCCAGCAGGTCGAGTGCCTGAATGCCGTTGGTACCCTCGTAAATCTGGCCGATACGGGCGTCGCGCACGAACTGCTCCATGCCCCACTCGGCGATGTAGCCGTGCCCGCCGAAGACCTGCTGGCTCTGCACGGCCACATTAAAGCCGTTGTCAGTCATGAAGGCCTTGGCAATGGGAGTCAGCAGAGCTACGAGGTCGCCCGCTTCCTTGCGCTTGGCCTCGTCGGGGTGGTGAGCCTCGGTGTCCAGCGAGAGAGCCAGCCACAGCGCCAGCGCACGTCCGGCTTCGCTGTAGGCCTTGCCAGTCAGCAGCATACGGCGCACGTCGGGGTGCACGATGATGGGGTCGGCTTCCTCACCGCTCACACGGGGCTCGTGGCGCATCTGGAGGCGGTCTTTGGCGTAGGCCAGCGCGTTTTGGTAAGCCACTTCGCCAATACCCAGACCCTGAAGACCCGTGCCCAGGCGGGCGGCGTTCATCATGATGAACATGTGGTTCATGCCCTTGTTGATCTCGCCGACCAGCCAGCCCTTGGCACCGTCGAAGTTCAGGACGGCAGTGGCATTACCGTGAATGCCCATCTTGTGTTCCAGGCTGCCGCACACCACGCCGTTGCGCTCGCCGGGCTTGCCACTGGCGTCGGGAATAAACTTGGGCACCAGGAACAGTGAAATTCCCTTCGTGCCGCTGGGGCTGCCTTCCAGTCGGGCCAGGACAAGGTGCACGATGTTTTCGGTCAGGTCGTGTTCACCCGCCGAGATGAAAATCTTGGTGCCGCTGATGCTGTAGGTACCGTCGCCGTTATCCGCTGCTTTGGTGCGGATGATGCCCAGGTCGGTGCCCGCGTGCGGCTCGGTCAGGCACATGGTGCCGCTCCAGCTGCCGTCTACGATATGAGGCAGGTAAAGTTTCTTCAGTTCGTCGCTGCCGACGGCCTGTAGGGCAGCGTAAGCGCCGTGGCTCAGGCCGGGGTACATGCCCCAGGCCACGTTGGCCGAGCAGATCATTTCGTTCATGGCAATGCTGATGAGGTGCGGCATCCCCTGACCGCCGTACTCGGGGTCGGAGTCCAGCGCGGTCCAGCCAGCGTCACAGAACTTCTTATAGGCGGCCTTGAAGCCGGTGGGCGTCTTGACGTTGCCCTGCTCGTCGCGCACGCAGCCTTCCTTGTCTCCGGTCTGGTTCAGAGGCTGAATTTCGGTTTCGACAAAGCGGGCAGCCTCATCAAGCACCTGAGAAAGCAGGTCGAAATCAGCGGTTTCGTTGTCCTTGTAAAAGGGCAGAGCGGCGAGCTGCTCACCCGCGCCAAGAACTTCTTGCATAACAAACTTCATATCGCGTAAAGGGGCTTTGTAGCTGGGCATGAGTATGTCCTCCATAGACAGCCCCCTGAGGGAGTGTCTTCTAATTCTAAATTGGACTGAGTATAAAACTTTTTAGGGTGTTTGTCACCCGTATTCCGCACACTATGCCTTTCTCGGTAGTGGGCCCGGAGCCTTTTCACCGCCACAGAAACGTGAAGCTAAATTGACTCGTCTGGGACGCCATTCGCTGTACTGTCGCCCTCGCTTTGCGCTCTGCGAGGCCTAACCTCTCGCGGTGCGAGCAGCAAGCCCCCGCAGGAGTAAAGGGGCTGAGACCCCGTGCTTATGGGCACTGTCTTGGCCGAAATCCAGAAGGTTCCCGACGAGATAAAGCTAGGACTTTTGAGCAAAGGTTTGCATCTGCGAAGTGCTGACACGTAATCAGGTATGCTTCCTGGGCGTATGAATTACCCAAGCCTGGTCTGGCACCTCAAAAGGACAGAATTGTTCGCCGACCTGGAGCTTGCCGAACTGGAACGTGTCGCGGCAACCACTCCTTACCGCTCTTATCAGTCTGGGGAAGTGATCTACCGCATGGACGACCCCGCCGACGCGCTGTATTTCGTGCGTAGCGGTCTGGTCAAAATCAGCAAGCTCTTTCCTAACGGCAAAGAGGCTATTTTAGGCGTGGTGGGCCAGCACGATACTTTTGGCGAGCTGCTGCTTCAGCCCGAGGAACGCCGCCCGACTCAGGCCGAGGCGCTTGAACGCACCATGCTGATTGTTTTGCCGCGCCAGGAACTGCAAAAACTGCTGGAAACCAAACCCGACCTGGCGATGAAACTGATCCGGCTGATGGCAACCCGGCTGTTCGAGGCCCAGGCCTGGACCGCCACTGTCAGCGCCTACAGCGCCTCCGAGCGCGTCGCCAGCCTGCTGTACCGCCTGGCCCGCGAATTCGGACGGCCCCACAGCCAGGGCACCGAGCTGAACCTGAAACTGAATCAGGAAGACATTGCCCGCATGGTCGGAGCTACCCGCGAAACGGTGAGCCACAGCCTGAACAAGCTCAAGCACGACGGGGTTATTGTCCGCGCCAGAGCGCCGATCATCGTACGAATGGACGCGCTCCAGAGCTACATCGACTGCAAAAAGTAAGCCTCTACGCGCTTGACCAGCCCAAATGGCCTTCGCAGCGGGCGTCATGTTCTATGACCGGTCATGCCGACGGTCATTCGCCTGGCCCCGACTGAAGATGCCCCCGCCATCGCGCTGGCGCTTTCCCGGAGCTGGCGAGCAACGTACCGGGGCCCGACACAGAGTTCCTGACACAGAGTTGTGCACGCTTTAAACTGGCAGCGGCCCGCTGAGCCCACAGGACGCGCCCGCGCCTCTATGCTGTTTCGCATGACCGATCAGCCCGAACTGAGTGCCGCGCAGCGCACTGAACTGGAACTGCTGGCCCGTGGCAAGCAGGAAAAAAGCCGGGTGCTGCGTGAAATGGCCCTCCCTGAAACGCCCGAAGCGGCCCACGCGCTGCTGCTAAAGCTGGGCCTGTGGACCGAGGCCCGCACACCCTATGCCGACCGCCTGCACGCCACGCTGCTTCCTGTGACCCTGCCCGTCCCGGCGTTTCCCGAAGAGGAGCGGCTGGACCTGACTCACCTGCCCGCCTTTGCTATTGACGACGAGGGAAACAAGGATCCCGACGACGCCGTGGCCATCGAGAAGATAGGCGGCGGCCTAACCCGGCTGTGGGTGCATGTGGCCGATGTCGCCGCGCTGATTGCGCCCGACAGCCCGCTGGACCTCGAAGCCCGCTCGCGCGGCGCGACGCTGTACCTGCCCGACCAGACGATCGGAATGGTGCCCGACGCCCTGGTCGAGCAGGCCGGGCTGGGGCTGCATGAAACCAGTCCGGCGCTGTCGGTCTGCCTGGATCTGAACGCCGACGGTAACGCCGACGCCGTGGACGTGGTGCTAACCACCGTGAAAGTCAAGCGCCTGACCTACAGCGAGGCGCAGCAAAAGCTAGAGGCAGGTGAAGAACCCTTCGTGACGCTGGCGCGACTGGCACGGGCCAGCCAGGAACTGCGCGAGTCGGAAGGTGCGCTGTCTATCGACCTGCCGGAAGTGCGGGTCAAGGCCGATGAGCAGGGCGCTTATGTAACGCCGCTGCCCAAGCCCGAAATGCGGCTGGTGGTGCAGGAATGCATGACGCTGGCAGGCTGGGGCGCAGCCATTTTTGCCGACGATAACGATATTCCGCTGCCCTTTGCCACCCAGGACTACCCGACGCGCACGGTACGCGGCGACACCCTGCCCGCCCAGTGGGCGCGCCGCAAAACCCTGGCTCGCACGCGCTTTCAGCCCTCGCCGGGGCCGCACCACGGCATGGGCCTGGACCTGTATGCCCAGGTGACCAGCCCCATGAGGCGTTACCTGGATCTGGTGGTTCACCAGCAGCTCCGGGCCTTTCTGGCGGGGCGGGAGCCAATGCCCAGCAAAACCATGTCCTCGCACATCGCCCAGGCCAGCCTGAATGCCGACGGTACCAGACAGGCCGAGCGCCTGAGCCGACGCCACCACACCCTGCGCTTTATCGCTGCGCAGCCGGAGCGCGAGTGGCCTGCCATCGTGATCGACCGCCGGGGCGCACAGGCCACCGTGCTGATTCCCGAACTGGCCTTTGACGTGCCGATCAGCACGCCCGCCGCCGTCGGGACGCAGTTCCGCGTCAAATTTAGCGACATTAATTTCTCGACGCTGTCGAGCCGCGCCCGGATTGCTGAGAATTCTTCGCAGTAAATCGCCAGAGAATGAAATAAAGCTGCATCTTTCCGGTCATAAAAGAAAGAATCCCGTCTGGGAGGCTGAAATCTATTTCATCTCGCATTCATAGACGGGGACATCTGTCTACACTGACAGCTATGACTGCCACAAGCAGTGTCGTGAGCGACATCGTGACCCTCCGTATCAGCCATTGCCGCGCCGAACACGCCGCAAAGCAGAGCCAGTATCACGTGGCGGTGCTGCACTACCGCTGCTGCCTGGAAGCCGCCGAATGCCGCCAGGACCATAAGGCCACGCAGTTTTTTGCCCTGAAATTGGCCGACTGCTACGAGCATATGGGTCTGCTGGGCAAGGCCGGAACGTTCCGGGCGTTGGCTGAAGCCGCTCCTCTGCTAGAACTGTAAAGGCTGGTCAGGGTTCAGGTCATACGGCCGCCGCGTGGCAACTACTCAGGGCGTAAATTATCGCAGCAAGTTTAGAGGCAGTGTACTGGCGGGACGATGTTTTATACGGGCTGCGCTTCATTGCGCCACAGTCGGGAAGGCCGCCGCCTGCGGGTTCACACCGCAAAGTCCGTATGACAGACGAAACTTTCGAGTGGGAGCTCTTTTGACACGTCCGGGGATAAGCCCCGGACGCTCCCATTTCAGTGGTGTCGGGCATAGTTCTAGCCAACTACCTTGCCGAGTGGAACGAGTAAACAAGAAAGAGCAGGATGTAGAATGAAGGGGGCGGCGGTGTGTTTCCGACGTGCCCATCATTCACAGAACTGCTCTAGGAATAACGCAGGGTCAGCGGGCGCGAATGACCATCGCAATGCCCATGCCGCCGCCGATGCACAGGCTAGCAACGCCCGTTTCCTTACGGGTGCGGCGCAGCTGGTGAATCAGCGTGACCAGCACGCGTGCCCCGGAAGCCCCGATGGGATGCCCCAGCGAAATGGCCCCACCGGTGATATTGACCCGCTCCGGGTCGGCTTTCAGGTCGTGAACCACGGCCAGCGACTGCGCGGCGAAGGCTTCGTTTAGCTCGAACAGGTCCACGTCGCTGATCTTCATCCCAGCTTTGTCGAGGGCCAGGGGCACCGCCTTGGCCGGGCCGATACCCATAATGCTGGGATCCACACCGATGTTGGCGTATCCGGCAATCTCGGCCAGCACCGGCAGGCCGTTCGCCTGGGCGTACTCCTCGGTGGCGACCAGCAGCATGGCCGCGCCGTCGTTGATGCCGCTGGCGTTCCCAGCCGTCACGGTGCCGTCTTTTTTAAAGGCGGGCTTCAGCTTGGCAAGCGCCTCGGCGGTGGTGGGGCGGGGATACTCGTCGTGCTCGAATTGCACCGGCCCCTTGCGGCTGGGCACTTCCACGCTGACAAGTTCGTCCTGGTAAAAGCCGCCCGCCTGCGCCGCTGCCGCCCGGTTCTGGCTTTCCAGCGCAAAGGCGTCTTGCATCTCGCGTGTCAGGTTCCACTGCGCGGCAATGTTTTCGGCCGTGATCCCCATGTGGTACTGCCCAAACACGTCTGTAAGGCCGTCGACCAGCAGGCTGTCGAGCACCTCGCCGTGGCCCAGGCGGTAGCCTTCGCGGGCCTTGGGGAGCAGGTAAGGGGCGCGGGACATGCTTTCGGTGCCGCCCGCCAGATACAGCTGACCGTCGCCCGCCCTAAGGCCCTGCACGGCGCTGATGACCGCTTGAAGACCACTGCCGCACATCCGGTTGACCGTTAGCCCCGGTACCTGGTCGGGCAGCCCCGCGCCGCGTCCGACCTGCCGCGCCACATTCATGCCCTGCCCGGCTTGCAGCACGTTCCCGACGATCACGTCGGCGACCTCCTCTCCCCGGATACCTTGCAGCATCTCCTGGGCCGCAGCGACGCCCAGTTGCGCCGCTGTCACGTCTTTGAGGCCCCCCATAAAGCTGCCAATGGGCGTGCGCTTGGCCGCCACGATCACTATTTTGGTCATGGCAGCAGGCTAGCGAACGCCGCGCGGCCAGTTCTGGGGCCTAACCGACAGAGCTGGCTAACGGAGCCGGGGAACACAGTCGGGGAACACAGCCCAGTCACAGAGAAAGTACCGGCCAGACCAACCGTTCACTGCCCGCAGCATAGGTCAGAGGGGAGGCAGAGTGACCGACAGTCCTTCAGGGATTACGAACGGTTGAAGATGTACTGCGCCCAGGCAGGCTGCCAGTGGGCAAACTGTCCGTGGGCATAGACCCCGAAGTTCGGCGCGTGTGGGCGGGTGTGCAGGGGCATGGCGGCTTCTTCGGGCGTGCGGTTGCCCTTGCGCTGGTTGCAGGCGCGGCAGGCGGTCACGACATTGTCCCAACCGTGGCGGCCCCCGCGTGAACGCGGCATGACATGGTCCATGGTCAGGTCGTCGTGGTTGCCGCAGTACTGGCAGGTAAAGGTGTCGCGGCGCAGTACGTTGCGGCGGTTAAAGGGCACCGGATGAACCCGTGGGCGGCGCACGTACCGGCGCAGGCGAATGACGCTGGGCACCTGGAGGACGGTACTGGGCGAACGCACCACATCGTCGCTGTCTTGCAGGACTTCCGCCACACCGTACTGCACGAGCGTAATGGCGCGTTTAGCGCTCGTAACATGCAGCGGTTCATAGGACGCGTTAAGCACCAGAACACGCGGCGCATTCAGGTCCGGCGCGACGCGGCGAGGTATTCGAGTTTCTTCCCCTCCAGTTCCAAGCGTATTCATGCCTCATTCTAAAAGTTTCTGGTCAAGAAAGTGTTGCGCCGAGTGGCCTAGTCCGAGTGGCCTAGTACAAGTTGAACGGGAGAAGCGCCCCCGCCCGCGTACAGAGGCCCAGAGAATGAGGCCCGGTCAGCGCGGCAGCAGCCCACCGCGCATTAGCGTCAGCGTACCGTCTGCGACGTACTGCACGGCAAGCGCCGCCAGCAAAACCCCCAGGACGCGCGTGACCACATGAATTCCGGTCAGGCCCATCAGGCGGGCGATCTGCCCACTTAGGCGCAGCGCCAGGTAACACAGCAGCAGCACGGCCCCCGTGACCAGCATGACCGTCAGAAGCAGTAGGGGTTCGCCGTGCGCCGTATTCGCCTCGATCATGATGCTCGCCAGAGTTCCCGGCCCGGCAATCAGCGGAATCGCTAGCGGAAATACACTGATGTCGGGGCGCTCCTGGGCTTCCTTTTCTTCCTCGGGGGTTTCCTTGCTGCCGCTCTGACGCGCAAAGACCATATCGAGCGCGATCATGAACAGAAGTAGACCCCCAGCGATCCGGAAGGCGCTGAGGCTGATGCCCAGGTAATGCAGCAGCGCCTGCCCGAACAGCCCGAACAGCAAGATGATACCGCCCGCGACCAGCACGCCCTTAGTGGCCATACGTCGCCGCTCGAAAGCCGGTCTGCTGCCTGCCAGACCGATAAAGATGGGGGCCAGGCCAATCGGGTCCATGACCACCACCATGGTCAGAAAGGTTCGGTTGGCTATGGTCAGAAATTCGCCTAGATCGGGCACAGTCCGCAGAGTATCAGGCCCCCCCCGCTCCGCTTCCCCGACTACTGCAGGTGTTGTTTGCAGTCAGGGCCTTTGAAAACGCCGCGCCGCCGCTGCACAAACAGCCCTAGAGCATTTTGCAAAAAGATGGTGCTCTTTTGACCATCTTTTGCCGAGTGGAACGAGTGAACAAGAAAGAGCAGGACGTAGCATGAAGGGGGCGGCGTTGTTCCGACGTGCCCATTATTCGGAGAACTGCTCTCAGTCAAAGGAAAACTCCCCGAAAGCGTCAGGGCTTACCGGGGAGGCGATCAAGGCGGGCCTTAATCAGATGAGGGTCTTGCGGCACTTGCTGCACACGCGCACGCGCAGGCTGACGCCGCCACGGGTCACGGTCATGGGTTGCAGATTGGGCTTCTGGCTGCGCTTGGACACACCAGTCACCTTACGGCCTACCCCACCCGCAGCGCGGGCCTTACCACGGCGGATAACCGAATTGACGACAATCGGCCCCTTACCACAAACTTCGCACACTTTAGCCATGTTCAACGCTCCTTCTTGAGTCTGGGCTGTACTTTTTTCCTGGCAGGCGCACCCCGGCTCCACCCGCTCGGCGGGTCAGGGCGTCAGCCGGGCCAGGTGAGGCCAGACAAGCCGTTAAACTGTAGCACACCGCGCGGGCCAAACAAAGAGCAACCGGATCACCGGTCAGGGCAACCGCAAAGTCGGTTCAAATCAGAGTCGCTTTTTCTGCCAAAAACAGAAATTGTAGTGTTCATTCTGCAATTTTGGGACTTTGCGGTTGCCCTGCGGTTCGTCATTGTGGTCATCGTGGCTGCGGTGAAAGTACCTGCACTTCCAGGGCACCGTCTGCAAATTCCAGCCGGAGAGTCTTTTCGCGCCTCCCCTGCGCGGCGCCGGTGACCACTTCACCAGTGGCGCCACGTACCAGGGCGTAGCCGCGCCTGAGCGTGCGCTCGGGTGTAAGGCCCAGGGCCTGGCGCATCAGGGCGTCTGCACCGGTGCTGGCGGCTTCGACCTGCCGCTGCGCCGCGCCGCGTATCCGGTCTACCATCCAGGCCGCTCCCGCATCGGCCTCGACCAGCACCTGTGCGCCGCGCTGAAAAATGAGACGGGCGTTGTCATGAGCCTGGGCAGTTGCGCTCGCCACCGTGCGTACGATCAGGGCCGCCGCCTTGCTGGGCGTATCGGTGCGGATATTCGCCACCTCGTCGGGAAGGGTATCGTCGCGGGCGTGTCCCAGACCGGTGATCACCGGAACCGGAAAAGTCGCCAGTCCGCGTGCCACCCCCAGGTCATTAAGCCATGCCAGATCAGTCGCCGCCCCACCGCCGCGAATGACCACCAGCGCGTCGAACGGCGTCTGATCGTGCTGCTCACGGGCTGCGGCAATGGCCCGGCTCAAACTGCTCGCCGCCTCACGTCCCTGAAAGGTGGCTGTCAGATAAACAAATTCCACAATTCCGGCGGCCTCCAGTCGGTCGGCTTCCCGGCGAAAATCGCCCAGGCCAGCCGCTTCCTGCGGGGCAATGACCGCCACGCGCGAGAAATCCTCAGGGGCAGGTAAGAGGCGGTTAAGTCCGTAGACGCCTTCGAGCACCAGTGTTTCACGCATGGCCTTGACCCGCAGGGCCGCGTCGCCCAGCGTAAATTCGGGGGCAATGTCCAGGATATGCAGCGAAAACCCGTATTGCTCGTGAAATTCGGCTGTGCAGTACAGCAGCACCTTCAATCCGGCGCTTAGCGCCCCGCCCGTCGCCCGGCGAAATTTGGCGTCCAGCGCAAAGCGCTCATGCGCCCAGAGCGTCGCGCGGCATTTGGCAACCTCGCCGCTTTCCCCGCCCCCGATCAGTTCCAGGTACAGGTGCCGCCTGTCCGTCAGAGAGGCGATCTCGGCCCGCACCCACACCGCGCCTGGCACGCCCCGCGCAATTACCTGCCCGACATAATTCAGCAGCTCCGGGAGTTCCAGAAACTGTTCGGGCGGGCGCTGGGATTCGGTTTTCTGGCGTCTGGGCATGGCTGTGGCAAACCTCGGAACTTAGAGCATTGTGCAAAAAGATGGTGCTCTTTTGACCCTCTTGTTGCCGAGTGGAACAAGTGAAAAAAACAGCAGGGCGTAGAATGGCAGGACGTAGAATAAAGGGGGCGGCAGTGTTGTTCCGACGTGCCCATCATTCGGAGAACTGCTCTAACCCTCGGAAAACAGTCGAGTGAAGGTTAATGCGCTGACTTTACCACCTGTCGCCCAGCGTCCGGCCAGCAAACGCCGCCGCCACTCCCAGGCTGAGGCTGCCAAAGGCGTAGACCAGGGCCAGCGCCGGAGCGCCACGGGCCAGTAGGGTCTCCAGGTCAACACTGAACGTGCTGAAGGTCGTAAAGGCCCCCAGAACGCCCGTACCAAAGGCCAGCCGCGCCTCTTCCGGCCACACGCCGCGCCCGGCCAGGGCCACGGTCAGGCCCAGCAGGAACGAACCCAACACATTGATAAGCAGCACATGCACGGGAAATCCGGCGCGTGCGGCATGCGGCGTTAGCAAAAGCACCGTACCGTAGCGCAGGGCCGCTCCGATGGCCCCGCCCAGCATGACCCACACCCAGTTCACACCAGGCAGAATACGCAATCCTGACCCCGACGGGCGGCAAAGCACGTAGCATGACAGTTATGATCCGTGCCAAACGCCTGTCTACCGGCGCCGAACTGCCGTGGACCGGCCAGACCAGCGATGTCTGGATAGACGTGCAGAGTCCGGCCCCCGACGAACTGGCCGCCCTGTGCCGCGCCTTTGCGATCAACCAGCTGGCCCTTGAAGACGCCCTGGAATATGGACACTGGTCGCGTGCCGAGGTCTACCCCGAGCACGCCTTTATTACCGTGCGCAGTTACGCCGACCCGGTGAATGACCGGGAATTCACGGAGCGAGTCAGTCTCTTCGTATTCCAAGACGCCGTCATCAGTCACAGCGTCGGCGGCACCCTGGCGCTGGGCAAGGTCTGGGACATGGTCGGGCGTGAGATGGTCAATACACCGCAGGAAATCACCTACGAGGTGCTCGATCACACCGCCGATACTTTTTTTATGCTGGCCGACACCCT
Organism: Deinococcus sp.; assembly: GCF_018260405.1. GTDB lineage: Bacteria > Deinococcota > Deinococci > Deinococcales > Deinococcaceae > Deinococcus. The sequence continues at coordinate 50,233 of NZ_JAGLBG010000005.1, read as the reverse complement.
GGAAGCCCGCGTCGACGAGCTGGAAGAAACGGTCTTCCGTACCCAGCGCCACAGCTCCGTCGGAGAAATCTTCGACCTCAAGCACCTGATCGGCCCGGCCCGCCGCCTTGCCAGCGACGCCCGTGAAGCCGCCGCCCTGTTAGGCCGCCACGGCACCGGTTCAGCTGCCGATCTGGTGCGTTACCGGGACGTGCAAGACAGTTTCATGCGGGCCACCAGCCGTTTCGAGGCCCTGCGCGAACACCTGACCAGTCTGCTAGACCTGCAACTGAGCCTGCAAGGTCAGCGCATGAATGAGGTCATGCGGACGCTTACCGCCGTCAGCATCATCTTTTTGCCGCTCACCTTTCTGGCGGGTGTGTGGGGCATGAACTACCAGATGATGCCCGAACTGCACTGGCGCTACGGGTACGCGTTTGCGTGGGCCAGCTTTCTGGGAGTCGGTTCCCTGCTGGCCTACTATTTCAAGCGGCGCGGCTGGTGGTAGGCAGGCGTGCGAGCCTCTCCCCTGCCCCCTGCGGCAGACCTCTAAGTGCGGCCAAGTGACCGTGTAGGGGTGACCCAAACACCAGGCTATCCCTGCACTCACCCTTGACCGCACCTTTTCCCATACTCGCCCCGCCCGGTTTGTCTTTACGCAAACTTGGTTGTCCTTAGCTCCAGCGGGCGATTACAGCGCTTCGAGCATCAGGCGGTCCGGATTTTCAAGGAGCCGGATTATTTCTTTGCAGAAGCGGGCCGCGTCGGCCCCGTCGACCAGGCGGTGGTCGAACGAGAGCGAGATGTACATCATGTGCGCGACCACGATGTTGTCGTCCTGATCGACGATGGGGCGCTTGATGATGCTGTGGATTCCCAGAATGGCCGCGTCGGGCACATTGATAATCGGAAAGCTAAACAGCGCTCCTATGGTGCCGATGTTAGTGATGCTAAAGGTGCTTCCGGCCAGTTCGTCGGGGTGCAGTTTGCCATCATTGGCGCGTCCGGCCAGATCGACCACTTCGCGGGCCAGCTCGAAGATGCTCTTGTGGTTCACGTCCCGGATCACAGGAACAGTCAGCCCAGCTTCCGTCGCTACTGCCATTCCCATGTTGTAGTAGCGCTTTTGCACGATTTCCTGCGTGGCCTCGTCAAAACTGGTGTTCAGGCTCGGGTATTTTTTGAGGGCCGCAGCCACCGCCTTGAAAATAAAAGGCAGATAGGAAAGCTTTACGTTGGCTGCGCTGGCCTCAGCTTTTACGCGGTTACGGAACTCGACCAGGCGGGTCATGTTGACTTCATCAACGGTCAGAGTCCGCACAGTGTACAGGTGGCTGGCAAACATCTGGTTGCTGATTGCCCGGCGCATTCCACGCAGGGGCAGGCGGTCTTCAAGGTGCTCGTAACCTTTGGGGGTACGGTACTGAACCGGGGCGGGCAGATGACCCACAGGTGCGGCAGCTTTTGCTGCTTGTGGCTGTGCCGGAAGCGGGGTCTGATGAGACGGCCCGCTGGCCTCCCCCGTTGGCTTTCCTGTCCCCTGCTGCGCGTGCTCCGCGACGTCTTGCACGCGGATACGGCCATTAGGCCCGCTGCCCCGTACGGTCGCCAGCTCAAGCCCCAGCTCACGGGCCAGTTGGCGGGCGGCAGGCACCGCCAGGGTACGGCCCTCGCCCGGCAGGTACTGGGGTGCAGGGGTCTGCGGTTGCCCGGCAGCGAAGGTCTTCAGCAGCCTGGTAGCGTCGTCCTGCGCCGCCGGAAGGTGGTTCGCCTCGACAATGCTGCCGCCCACTTGCTCCCGTTCTTCCTGGGCCTGCACGGAAAGCTGCGGCCTGGAGGCGGCTGGCGCAGCTTCCGTGGACGGTTCTGGCGCGGTTGCCGCCTCCAGATCGCCCGTAGCTTCCCCGATCAGGGCAATCACCGAATGTACCGGCACCACGTCGCCCTCGGCGACCAGACGCTTACGGAGCACCCCGGCCACCGGACTGGGCAACTCGACGGTCACTTTGTCGGTCATAACCTCGCACAGCGGCTGTTCCAGGGCCACGGGATCGCCCTCATTCACGAGCCATTTCAAAATTTCACCCTCGACGACACTTTCAGCCAATTCCGGGAGCACTATTTCTTTCATACCGACCTCTTAGAGCATTCGGAGAACTGCTCTAATGAAGACCCGCTAGGGCCATTCAGAGCATTTTGCGTAAGATGTTGCGCTTGTGACCCCGTGCGGGGGGTTGAACGGCACCCACTGACCTTCCGCGAACGGCTCTAGTGCAAAAGGACAGCCCGGAGCACCCCCCAGACCAGTAAAAGTGCGGCCAGCACCTGAATCCAGCGCTCGCCTGCTGCGTAGACCCAGGCCGCGCCACCCAGCAAAACGAACAAGGCCCCCACCGCCACGCTCTGCCACGGCTCGCCTAAGCGGTGAGCAAGCTGATAAAGCGCGTAGCCTATGCCAAGCCCAGCCAGACTGAGCAGCGGACGCAGGAATTCGGGCGGCATATCAGTCGTTAAGTCCCTCGCCACAGTTCACAACTGTGCGCCATCTTGCCTGAAAACAAATCCTAAGTGCTGCATGGACCTCCTCTAGAATGCACGGGCATGGACGATCTTCCCGGCACAACAATTTTGTCTAGTGTGTGGTAGGTATTTTAGTCGGCAACAGGTGTGTGGTGTGTTATCCCATTGTCCGGTATTGCAGGACACAATTCGACAATAGCAGGCTCTAGCCTGGAGGGTCTGTCCATTCCCACGACAACGTACTCAACTGTGTCATTAATAATACGCAAACAGTACGAGGTCCAGTGGCACACTTCCGGGAACGGCCCTCCTCTCCCCTACCGGCTTCAGGCCCTGGGCCAGTGCTCGGGCTTCGGCCAGGTACTCGGCGTAAGGCACCTCGCCCACTCCGGTCTGGGGCCGTTCGCTGCCGAACAGGTCTAGAGGGGCCTGATCCGCCGGGTGGCTCCAGGCCCCGGTTTTCCAGTCGAAGCTGTAGTGGTGCATAAAATGCTCTCCCCATTCGGCCACGAATTCTATGGCGCTCAGGATGAAATCCACCTCCGCGTCGCTGGCCCACGGAGCCAGATTCAGTCTGGTCCAGCCCGGCTTAATGCCTTCCAGGTCACTGATGACACACTGAAAGTAACGCTCGCTCTGGGCGTCGTCTACATTCAGCAGGGCGTGCCCGTAAGGCCCAGCACACGCGCAGCCGCCACGCGCCTGAATACCGAATAGGTCGTTGAGCAGCCGCACCACCAGCCGTGGATGCAGGTAAGGCCCAGACTCGGTATGAATGAGGAACGACAAAAAGGCCAGTCGCTCGGCGCGTGGATTGCCCAAAATCTGAATGCGCGGCTGGGCGGCCAACCGACCGAGCGCCTGCTGAAACAGCTGGTGTTCACGCTGGGTCAGCTGCTCTACTCCCAGTTCCTCCTTGACCTGGAAGGCCAGCGCCGTGCGAATCTTGCCCAGAATGGCAGGAGTTCCGGCGTCTTCCCTCGCCTCGATATCGTCTACGAAGGCGTGGCGAGTACGGCTGACATAGCTGACCGTGCCGCCGCCCGCCGTGCTAGGAGCGGCCAGCGTATACAGATGTTGCTGAAAGCATAGCAGTCCTGGCGTTCCCGGCCCGCCGACGAATTTGTGTGGACTAAGGAAAACAGCGTCGTAGCCGTCCGGCTGGCCCGGCTTCATATCGATTTTGACATATGGTGCGCTGGCCGCAAAATCGAAGAAGGCGTAGGCGCCGTGAGCATGCAACATTCGCGCCACTGTGCGGGTATCGGTCAGGAGTCCCGTGACATTGCTCGCCGCGCTGAACGAACCGATCTTGGGGCGCTGCACATAGCGCGGGTCCTTCAGGGCCTTGAGCAGAAAATCCAGATCCAGGTTTCCCTCCTGACACAGTGGGATTTCGATAACCTCGGCCAGCGTTTCGCGCCAGCTGACCTCGTTGCTGTGGTGTTCATAGGGGCCCACGAACACTACTGGCCGTTCCTGCTCGGGCAAATGCTCGAGCACCGTGTTCCGGTGCGCTGCCGAAACGGTCAGCCCCAGAATGTCCTGGATGCGCCGCACCGCCGCCGTACTTCCCGAACCGCAAAATACCAGTTTGCAGGTGGCGTCGCCGCCCAGTTGCGCCCGGATATAGTCCTGGGCCTGATGGGTCAGGTGCGTGCTGTGTGCCCCCGTCGCGCTGTCCTCGGTGTGGGTATTGGCATATAAAGGCAGAGCCAGCGTCGCCACGCGCTCTTCCACGCTCTTCAAGGGTTTCCCCGAGGCGACGTAATCGGCGTAGGTTACTCTTCTGGCTCCAAAGGGGGTCTGAATAACCGCGTCGGTGCCCATCAGGTCGCGGCGCAAAGTAGCGAAGTCCATGAAAAGATTGTACGGACTTGGGCTACGGCTGATGGTAATACTGTGGCAAAACCTGCAAAGGCGGCCTGCACGTTACGGTTGTCTGGCCTCAAAGCCCCTACACTTCTTCAGATATGAGCGGCTGGAATGTCATTGTTATCGGTGGGGGTCACGCGGGCATCGAAGCCGCCTGGGCCGCCGCCAAATTCTCACAGGTTGCCCTGCTGATCGGTAACCCCGCTACGGTGGGCCGTATGCCGTGCAACCCGGCGGTCGGCAGCCCCGGCAAAAGCCAGCTGGTGTTCGAGCTTCATGCTCTGGGCGGTCTGATGGGGCGCCTGGCCGACGACACGGCCATTCACACCCGTGTCCTAAACGCCAGCAAAGGCCCGGCGGTGCAGTCGCTGCGTGTTCAGAACGAGCGCGACGCTTACGCCGAACACGCGCAGGACATCATCTTCGGTCACCCTGGGATCGATATTCTGCGCGGTGAAGCTGCTGATCTACGTGGAGACGGGCGGGGCGGCTGGGTGGTCACGACCACCGACGGGCGCGAGTTTCACGCCCGCAGTGTCGTGGTAGCCGCTGGGACTTTTATGCGGGCACAGACCTGGTATGGCCGCCAGACCCGTCCCGAGGGTCGGCAGGGAGAACCACCTGCCCGCTTTCTTTCGTCGCCGCTGGCCCGCGCCGGACATGTGCTGAAGCGGTATAAAACCGGCACGCCCCCCCGCGTTCGGGCCGACTCTGTTCAGTTCGGTGAGCTTTTGCAAATTCCGGCGGATCCCCAACCGCGCGGCTTTACAGGTGCGCCCGGCCCCCGCGCCACCGAGTCACCGACCTGGCAAACCTACACCACTCTTGAAACGCACCGACTGATTCAGGAAAACATCCACGAGTCACCCATGTACGCCGGAGATATTGAGGGGCGCGGCCCGCGTTACTGCCCCAGCATTGAGGACAAGGTGGTCAAGTTTGCCCATCATGACCGCCATCTGCTGTTTGTGGAACCCGACGGTATTCAGACCAGCGAGGTCTATTTGCAAGGCTTTAGCTCCTCGCTGCCGCCGCATCTTCAAGATCAACTGGTGCGCACCTTGCCTGGTTTCGGTCGGGCTGTTATTCAGCGTTATGCCTACGCCGTCGAATACGACGTGGTGGACTCGACCGAACTGACTCTGAATCTGGAATCGCGGCATATGCCGGGCGTTTTCACGGCGGGGCAGATCAATGGCACTAGCGGCTATGAAGAGGCGGCGGCCCAGGGACTGATTGCCGGAACGGCTGCTGCCCGCCGCGCACAGGAGCTGCCCGAACAGTTTGTGACCCGCGAAACTGGCTATATCGGGGTTCTGCTCGACGATCTGGTGTTCAAGGGAAGTGACGAACCCTACCGCATGATGACCAGTCGCGTCGAGCACCGCCTGTTGGTTCGCCAGGACAATGCCGATGAGCGCATGACCCCCATTGGCGTGAAGCTCGGGCTAGTGGCTACGGCACAAGCAGAGCGCGTTTCCCAGAAATATCAGCAGGTTCAGGCAGGCATATCTGCTCTAGAGCAGCAGCGGGTTCAGGGCAACACGGGTGACGGCTGGTTGCGCCGCCCCGAATTTACCCTGAGTGATGTCGAGGCTTTGGGCCTCAGCCTGCCGCAACTGTCTGCTGAAGAGCGCGAGGCTGTGGAAATCCGAGTGAAGTACGCCGGATATATCGAACGCGCCAAGACGCAGTTGAAAGCCGAGGCCCGTGCCCGCAGTCTCAGCCTGAGCGGGATTAATTTTGCAGCGATCAGCACACTATCCAATGAGGCCAGGGAAAAATTGGCTCGTCACCAACCTCAAACCGTTGAACAGGCCTCCCGTATTTCTGGCGTGCGGCACGCAGACATCAGCGCGTTGCTGGTACATGTCAAGCAGGCGGGCGTTTCACGGGAAACCTGACGGTGAAACAAGGGCGACGTGCTGCTTCGCCCCAGGCTTGACCTCCTTCACGTTTCACGGGAAACTTGACCGTGAAACAAGGAGGGCTTCTTTTTGACCGAATTTGAACAGGGACTGTTGCTCGGCATCCTGATCGGTGAAGGACATTTTGGCGGCGACGGCAAGCAGCCTCAGATTACGGTGCGTATGCACACCCGCCACCAGCGGCTGTTTGAAACCCTACGGCGCATGTGCCCCGATTCCAAGCTGTACGGCCCCTATCAGCATGGTGGCCGCAGTTACTACCAGTGGATGGTGAGGGGTGAGGCGCTCCGTGAAAAATTGCTGCCTCTTTTAGACCGCTTGCCAATAGAGCAAACGGATGAACACGTGTATGCGAGGTATATGGATATGAAGCAGCGGTATAACCTGTGACGCCCGAGGGTCTGGCCCTGCTGCAAGACGGCGCAGGACAATTGAAACTAGAGTTGACCCCTGAGCAACTGTCGAAATTCGAGCAACTTTACATTCTGCTGCTTGAGGGCAATCACCGCCTCAACCTGACGGCGCTGCGGCAGGAGCGTGACATTGTGCTGAAACACTTCGTCGATTCGCTGAGCTGTTTGCGGGGCGGGCATCTTGGAGGCGATCTGAGGGTGCTCGACCTGGGCACGGGCGGCGGTTTTCCAGCGCTGCCTCTGGCGATCATGCGCCCCGAACTGCACCTTATTCCGCTGGATTCGACACGCAAAAAGATCGATTTTGTGCGTGAGACAGCCGCTGCATTGGGCCTGGATAATGTGACCCCACTCGTCGGGCGCGCCGAGCAGGTCGGTCGCCTGCCGGACTACCGTGAACAGCTTGACCGGGTGGTGGTGCGTGCTGTAGCCGCCTTGCCGGTGCTGGTCGAACTGGCCTTGCCTCTGCTCAGGGTCGGTGGTCAACTGGTGGCCCAGAAGGGAGCGCTAGGACAAGAAGAACTCGGGGCCGGGCAGCAGGTGGCGCGGGAACTGCGCGGTGAGGTTATAGAAGTGGACTCGTTCGGACTGCCGATCTTGGGAGACGAACGGACGCTGGTGGTGGTTCGCAAAGATGGCCGGACGCCGGAAAAATATCCACGGCGTGAGGGTGTGCCTACTACCCAGCCGCTATTCTGGAAAGTGAAGTGATGGGAGAGGCATGAAAACGATTGGAGTAGTCAACCAGAAAGGCGGGGTGGGGAAAACCACAACAGCTGTGAATCTGGCCGCGTATCTGGCCGCCAGCGGGCGTAAAGTGCTGCTACTCGACATGGACCCGCAGGGCAACGCCACCAGTGGCCTGGGTTTGCGCGGAGCCGAGCAGGGGCTGTATGAAGCCCTGGGCGAACCGGGGCGCGTACAGGAGTTCATCGTGACGGGCACTCAGAAGGGCCTAGACGTGCTTCCGGCAACCCCGGATCTGGCGGGCGCAGGGGTCGAACTGGCTGATGATCCCGACGCTCTGGCCCGGTTGCTGGCCAGTATTCAGGGCTACGATCTGGTTCTGATTGACGCGCCGCCTAGCCTGGGGCCGCTGACGGTGAATATTCTGGCCGGGGTAGATGCGCTGCTGATTCCTGTGCAGGCCGAGTATTACGCCCTGGAGGGTCTGGCGGGCCTGATGGAAACGGTGGAGCGTGTGCAGGGGGGGCTGAATCCGAAGCTGAAAGTGCTGGGCGTGGTTCTGACCATGCTGGACAGCCGCACCAATCTGGCCCAGGAAGTCGAGACGATGGTGCGCCAGCACTTTGGCGAACTGGTGTTCTGGTCGGTCGTGCCGCGCAATATTCGCCTGAGTGAGGCCCCCAGTTTTGCCAAACCGATCAACGCCTTTGCGCCGCTTTCGAGTGGTGCAGCGGCCTACAAGCGCCTGAGTGAGGAGGTGCTGCAACGTGTCGAAAAAATCTAGCCTGGGCCGGGGGCTGGACGCTCTGCTCAGCAAAAAGACGGAGGAGGGCGCAGGGACTCAGGTTCAGACCATCCGCATAGACAGGATAACTCAGGCAGGCTACCAGCCACGGCAGGTGTTCGGGCCGGAAGCCCTGGCCGAACTGGCGCAGAGCATCCGGGAAAAGGGCGTGTTGCAGCCACTGCTGGTGCGCCCACGTGGCGACGGCTTCGAGATTGTGGCGGGTGAGCGGCGTTGGCGGGCGTCGCAGCTGGCCGGACTCACCGAATTACCAGTCATCGTGCGTGACCTAGGCGACCGTGAGGCGCTGGAAATCGCCATCATCGAGAATCTGCAACGGGAAGACCTGGGACCGCTGGAAGAAGCGCAGGCTTATCAGGCTCTCATGGATCACGGACTGAACCAGGAGGGCGTGGCGCGGGCGGTAGGCAAAGGGCGGAGCACTGTCACCAACGCGCTTCGCCTATTGAGTTTGCCCGCGAATATCCTGCGGGCGCTTGACAGTGGGGAAATCACTGCCGGACACGCCCGCGCGATCCTGACGCAACCGGAAAAAGACCGGGACTGGGCACTAGAGCAGATCACCAAAGGTCAGTTGAACGTGCGTGAGGCCGAAGCGCTGAAACGGGAGAGCAGGGGAGCCGCTCCGGTCAAGGTGAACCCGCCGCGCACTTACCGTCAGCTTGAGTTGGACCTAAGCCGCCGCACCGGAACAAAGGTGCGAATTACCGGTGAAGACAAGGGCCGCGTGGAACTGAATTACGCCTCACGGGAGGAACTCGACCGCTTGCTACAGCTTCTGGGCTATGAGGCAGACACTTGAACGCCGCTCTTTAACGGTCGTTACAAAACGGGGGAGGGGAGAGGCTATTTGCTGGCCTCTCCCTTTTGCTTAATGATGCACGTCTGCCCCAAATAGAACAAGAAGGCGAAAAGGAGCTTCTGGTAAAAGTGGAGGCGTAGAGCCGTCCGGCGGAGGCACAGCTGGTGCTTGGTCAGGGGTCACAGAATTTAGCGTAGTCCGTCTTACTTTTTGGTGCCGACCCTGAAGATGTTGGGCCAGGGGCGGTAGGTGCTGCGCAGCACGTCGCGCTTGACTTCCTTGTTGCCCTGCATGAACTTGCGTGTGACCTCGATCACTGCGCCGGGAGCGGCCCAATCCACCTGCTGCCGGGTGCCCGCCGCCAGCGTGGGGTCAGGAATCAGACGGTCTTTGGGTCTGGGGCTGGTTTTAAGGGTTTTGGGTTCCTCGATAACCACGTTGTATTGCGGGGCTTTGCCGAACACGCTGACGCTGAGAATATGATCGTTGTCGTCCCACTCGGTCTGGAACCACAGCGGCCCACCGGTGTTATTGGCAAAGCGCAGGTCGAGACTGGGCTGGTAGATGGTGGCGTCGAGGCCCTGCGGGTCGTAGTAATGCACCTGATACGAGTGGTTCTGGCGCTGCACGATGGGCAGTCCGGCGCCGTATAGCGTACGGAAGACGGTAGAGCTGACCTGACAGATACCGCCCCCCACGCCACTGGCCGTCTGGTCGCCTGCAATGACCAGGCCCGCGACGTAACCGTTACGCGCCGTGATCGGGCCGACCATCTGATTGAAGGAAAAAGTCTTGCCATCAAACAGGCGGTCCTTAAAATTCTTAGCCCCGACATGAATGTTGGTGATGCGGTCCGCGCCGCTGCCGTCATAACTGGTCTGACCCGTCGCCAGGAAGTTGGTAATGCCCCTGGAGATAAAAAACTCCAGAGTACGTTTGGGAGGTGTTTGCCCAGTCACGACCACATCGGCCTGAGCCGCCTGGGGGTCACTCAGCATTGCCAGAACGTTGGCGCGGCTGGCCTGGCGGTCGATCTGAAGGTTGTTGCGTTGCACGGCGGCCCAGCGGCCATCTTCCAGTTGCATGAACCGGGCGTCCTGGCCTGCATTTTCAAGCTGGTCGAAGAACTTGTTCAGGTCGATACCAAGTTGCGTGCTGATTTTACCGCCGCGCCGCAGTTCGGCTGCCCGCTCCGCCGGAATAGGCAGCGTGCGGACAAAGGCGGTGGTGGTCTTTTGGCCTGCAATCAGCGCCGGAATCTGAGTACGCACCGTAATAAGCAGTGGCCCGCTTGCCCGTGGGCTGGGCGCAGCAGGAGTGGGCGCGGGTGCCGAAGCAGGCGTTGCTCCTGCCGCAGCCGCACTGTCGGTGGTGGCCGCAGTAGGGATGGAGGCGGCAGGGGTGGGAGCAGCAGGCCCGGGAGCCACAGCGTAAGCCACGGCCCCCAGAGCGAGGGCTGTGGTCAGAAAGGGAACTGAAAACCGGAACTTCATAGCTGCCAGTATTTCACGCACGGAGTTGATGCCCGTGAAGGCCTGAAAAACCTTCACCTGCCCGCAAACCCGCTCAGGTCGTGCTGGCGACCGGGGCCAGTTGCCGCGCGATCTCGGCCACTGCGTGATCGGCATGAAAGCGCCCGTTCTCGATAAACACCTGATTGGTCTTGCCCGCAAAGCCTGCTGATCCGACCACAAACAGCCCCGGCACGCTGCTCTGAAAATGTTCGTCGAGCACCAGGCACTGATCGGGCTGTTCGGCCAGTTGCAGCCCAGCCAGGAAGGATAGGTCGGGGCGGTAGCCAGTCAGGGCAAATGTGAAGTGGGTGGGCAGCTCGAAGGTGGTGTTGTCCGGGCGCTGCACGACCACATGTTCGGGGCGAATTTCGACCACGCGGGAATTGAAGTGGGCCGCGATACTGCCTTCCTTGATGCGGTTTTCGAGGTCGGGGCGCACCCAGTACTTGATGGTGCTCTTGAGTTCGGGCGCACGCACGACCATCGTCACGTTGACGCCGCTGCGCCACAGGTCGAGGGCCGCGTCTGCCGCGCTGTTGCCCGCGCCGATCACCGTGACATTCAGGCCCATGAAGGGGTGAGCCTCGGTGTAGTAGTGGCTGACATTTTCGCTGTCCTCGCCGGGAATGCCCAGGTACAGGGGGTTGTCGTAATAGCCGGTCGCCACGACCACGCGCCGCGCCTCGACCACGCCGGGCCTGCCGTCTTGCGCCTCGACTTCCAGGGTAAAGCCCGCCGGGGCCGCGTGAACCTGGGTGACTTCGGTGTACTGGCGCACGTTGAGCGCCTCGCGCTGGGTGACCAGCCGGTAATACATCAGGGCGTCGCGCCGGTCGGGTTTGTCGTGCCCGGTCACGAAGGGGTGGTTACCGATTTCGAGTTCGGGGGCGGTCGTAAAAAACCCCATGTAGGTTGGATATTCAAAAATGGCGTTGACCACGCAGCCCTTTTCCAGCACCACGTAGCTCAGGCCCGCGCGTTTGCAGGCGATGGCGGCGGCCAGCCCCACCGGGCCAGCACCGACGATAGCAACGTCAAAAAGACTCATGGGGGCATTGTGGCAGAGGCGCAGCAAAAAAAAGGAAGTTGATTTAGAAATGTCGGTGCTGAGCTTTCTGTGAACCGGGAAAAGGTCGCTATATTGCGCGAAATGTCTCTTCCAGATGTGCAGAGCGCCGTACAAGCCATTCAAGTTTGGCTGGACGATCCACCCGGCGAAGCAGTGGTGCGCCAGTGCATTGTGCTTAGGCTCCTGCTCGCCGCTGGTTTTGACATATGGAATCCTGAAGAAGTTCACCCGGAAGAAACCAACGTCACCGGCAACCGGGCCGACTTTCTTGTTCGCCGTGGAACCGGACAGTTTGCGCTGGAACTGAAAGGGATGAGCGCAACTTTGCAAGCCCGTGACTATCAGCAGGCCCTGAATTACGCCGTGAGCGTCGGCACCCGCTGGGCCATTGTGACTAACGGGCGGCTATGGCGTGTGCTGGATGAACGCCTGGATGGTGACTGGAACGCCAAAATTGCCCTGACGATAGAAATGTCGCGTGATGACCAGAACTTTGGAGAAGATATAGCGGCCCTACTCGATCCGCCCAGTTGGGAACGGGACGCATTTGCCGACGTTGTGCAGACCGTCAGCAACCGCCAGCAACAACGCAAGGATGAAGCGCGGATTCGCCGTGAGAAAACCAGGGTCGTAGAAGAAACGCAAAGCGAATTTGAGATTGCTAGCTTTGAGAAAGCTGCTGACGCTGCGGCAAAAATGGGGCGGATTACAGAAGCTGAAAGGGATGTCCTTTTGAAGCGCGTAACAAGTGCGTCGCTTAAGCCAGAGGAGATCGAGTTCACCTACAGCATCGGCGCAGCAAAAGCGACTGCAATTTATCGGCCTGATGATGGAACTTGAACCGTGCGGGCTGGCAGTACCGCTCGGAACATCATTCTTGGCAATGGTTCAAACGCAAAATCTTTGGAAAAGCGCCGAGCAAAGATGCTCACTGAAGGCACTCTGAGCGCTATTGAGGGCAACTTACTGCGTTACGAAAAAGATTATTCTTATGACTCGCCAAGCACACCTGGAGTTGATATTTCAGGCGGCTCCAAAAACGGCTGGGAGGTCTGGCGCGATGCTCAAAACCATCCTGCTCAGAACTACCGCCACAAATAGCCAAATATCACCATTTTCCTGGAATCCCCTGGCCCAATCTGTTAAACTACTTTGTTTGATCGGGGCCGCCGGATTTGCCTCGAAAGGGGTGAATACATGACGGCAGCCGAAAACTTATCAGAACAGCTTTATCCAGCGCCTATCAAGACCGTAGAGGAAGGCAGCCCGGCGGCCCGCGCTGGGGTCAGGCCCGGCGACGTGCTGCTGCGCGTGAACGGCGAGACGATCACCGACGTGCTGGACTACCGCCACAAGCTTGAACGTGGGGTGGTGACGCTGGAAATCGCTCGCCCGCAGCAGGCTCCGCTGGTCATGACCGGCGTGCCGACCACCGCGCAGGATCACCACCGCCTGATGCTGCCTGCCGCGCCCAGCCTCGACGATACCTTCACTTTCACAGTAGAGTGGGAAGACCCCGGCCTGGACTTTGAAGAAGTGCTGTTCGACGGCATCAAGAAATGCGCCAACAAGTGCGATTTTTGTTACGTACACCAGATGCCGCGCGGCTTTCGCAAGAGCCTGTACATCATGGACGACGATTACCGCCTGTCCTTTCTGTACGGCTCCTTTGTAACGCTGACCAACCTGACCGAAGGCGACATCAACCGGATTCTGAACGAGAACCTTTCGCCGCTGTACGTGTCGGTGCACACCGCCAACCAGGACCTGCGCCAGGACATGATGAAGTGGTGGAAACTGAAGGTCAAAGACCCCCAGGCCGTGCAGATTCGTGAGATGATCGAACGGCTGGAATCCATCGACCTGTACACCCAGATCGTGCTGGTGCCGGGCCGCAACGACCGCGAGAACCTCGACGAGACGGTGGAATACCTGTCTAGCCGCCCCAACGTGATCTCGGCGGCGGTGGTGCCCATCGGCCTGACTGCCCACCGCACCAACCTGCCCGACGTGAGAACTTTTAATAGAGAAGAAGCGCAGGACACCCTAAAACGCCTGAACATCTGGCGCAAAAAGTTCCTGGCCGAGCGCGGCACCCGCTTTATCTTTCCGTCCGACGAGATTTACCTGCTGGCGGGTGAGCCGCTGCCCAGCGAGGAAGAGTACGAGGGCTTTCCTATGCTGGAAAACGGCGTGGGTATGATCCGCGACTTCTTGACCGAGGGCTTGCCGGAACTGCCCGCCGCGCTGCCCCAGCCGCTGAAGGTGATTCTGGGCACAGGTCTGCTGTTTGCCGAGTCGCTAGACCGCGCTGTAGAGCCGCTGCGCGCTATTGACGGTCTGGACATCGAGGTGCGGGCTGTAGAAAACAAGACCTTCGGGCGCGTGACTACTGTGGCCGGGCTGCTGACCGGGCGCTGCTTCCGGCACGCGGTCAAGCCCGGTGAGGCCGACCTGCTGATCGTGCCGCCGACCACCCTGCGCTACGGCACCGAGCTGATGCTGGACGACGTGAGCCTAAGTGAACTGCGCCAGGAATTCAAGATGGACGTGCGGTCAGGCGGCGCGACGCTGGGTGAACTGGCCCGCGTGATTTTGCAGGGTGCCCAGAGCAGTGGCCCGCAATTCGGCATGAGTGCGCACGCTGTCAAGGACAAGCCAGCCGACGAGATCGTAGCCGAGGCGAGTATGCACGGGCGCGGTCAGGCTTAGAGGAGTTCTCCGAATGACGGGCACGTCGGAACAACACCGCCGCCCCCTTCATTCTACGTCCTGCTCTTTTTCTTTCACTTGTTCCACTCGGCAAAAAGAGGGTCAAAAGAGTACCATCTTTTTGCACAATGCTCTGAGCAATGGTTCGGACAGTTGCATAACCTGGAATAGAAGAAGTCCGAAAAAATCTGTCTGACACGAAATTAAAAAGGTTCCCGACCTCTTTAATCCTCTCCGTTTTACCCTCGTCCCTTGCGGGTCATTTGGCAGACAGCAGCACAGCCCCGATCATCGCTATGACCACGCCGACCCATTGCATGGGCTTGAGGCGTTCGCGCAGCACGACAACCGCCAGCAGGGTCGTGAACGCCGGGTACAGACTGGACAGCAGCGCCCCGATTGCCAGCCCGCCGCCCTGAACCGCGAGCAGGTAAAGCAGGTTGCCCGCCATGTCGAACGGTGCGGAGCCGAAGACCAGCGCCGGAGCCTGGGGCCGCAGCCCGACCATTTTGGCCGCAATAGGCAAGATGACCAGCGCACTGGCGAGGCGGGCCACCGCCAGCGTCCATAAGATGCCCTGCGCGGAGTGTGCCTGACCCAGCAGCGTAAAGAAGAAGCCGAAGCCGATGCCTGCCAGAATGCCAATGGTCACGCCGTTGCCGCCCCGTTCGCCGGGGTGCAGGCTAAGCATGGCGGTGCCGATCAGGACGGCCAGTGCTCCGAGCCAGCCGTTTAGACCCAGCGTCTCGCCGCCAATGATGCCGATAGCTACAGGCACCGCTGCCGAAAGTGCCCCCGCACTAACCGACACCGCACCCATCGGCCCCAGCGCTAGCGCCCGGTAAAAGGCCAGAATAGCCCCCAGACCGACCAGACCGCCCGCCACACCCCACCACAGGTCGCTGGCCGGGGGCAGCGGCTGGTGCAACAAAAAGGCCAGCAGACCCAGAGCCAATGCGCTCAGCGGATGGGTCAGTGCCGCGACCCGCAGCGGCGAATCGCGGCGGCTGGCCATGCCCGACAGAAAGTCCCCGACACCGTATATCAGTGAGGACAGTAGGCCGTAGGCGGCAGGATTCATAGGTGGCCTCGCAGTGTCACAGGGAGACAGTGTACCGGAGCAGAGTCCCTGGTCTCTCCAGTGCTACCGGCCCGCTCTGATCGCCGCTCCTCCCTTTGGTGGACGCGCCTGAACGCGCCAGCCCCTAACCTGCGCCCGTGCCGCCTTTTCCTTTTCTGCTGCTGACGTTCGCAGTGGCCGGGGCGCTGGGGTCGGGCCTGCTGTACCGCGTGGCAGTAGGTGCGGGGCAGGGGGCGGCGCAAAAAGCCTCGGCCCGCCCAGGTCTGCCCGCATGAGCGGCTTTCTGCTGTTTCTGAGCGTGCCATTGCTGCTGCTTTTGCCGTTCAGTTTCGGCGCGGGCTGGCTGGGGCGCGTCATTCCGCAGGGGTGGGCGTGGCGGCTGTTTTGGGGGCTAGCGGCGCTCTTTATGCCAGGGGTGTCGCTGTGGGGCTACCTTCACGAAGCGGGGCTGGCGGCTGCGCGGATGCCGCAGACCGTTCACGTCATGCAGCTTTTTCAGGCGCAGACAGCAGCGCTCGTGCTGCTCACCGCCGGGCTGACCTTCTGGGCAGTGCTGCGTCGGCCCTGGCTGTCGCCTTTGCCGCTGCCAATGATGTTTTCCGTGTTCTACCAGCTGGTATTAGGCCCGGTCTACGCTCACGGCCCGTATCTGGACGAGCAACTTTACGCCCAGCTGGACGGCGCGACCAACCGGGGGCTGTTCATGTCCTGCGTGCTGGGAGCGGCATTTTTGCTGGGCCTGGCCGCCGGAGACGCCGCCGCCGCCCGGTGCGCAACCCGTAAGATGACCGCATGACCCTGCATCTTCCCCGCCGCTCACCTGTGCCCCCCCAGGCATGCGGCTCCGACCCCGAGCTGCTGCGACGCGTCTCGCGCCACCTGTCCCCGGAACAGGCGCGGCATGTGGCGATCTTGACCGCTGACGGAATCACCGCCAACAGCGCTGCTCTGGCCGGGGCGCTGGTCTTTCACCGCTTTCACCCGTTGACGGCTCAGGCCACCACGGGTGACGGCGGC
Source organism: Deinococcus sp. (assembly GCF_018260405.1). GTDB lineage: Bacteria > Deinococcota > Deinococci > Deinococcales > Deinococcaceae > Deinococcus. The sequence continues at coordinate 33,831 of NZ_JAGLBG010000005.1, read as the reverse complement.
GGCCTCGGGGGGCTGATTTCGGGTGTGCTGGGCGGCGCTCCTGCAACGGCTCAGGGTGTGCAAGTCAGTTGCAAGGACGAGCGCAGCGGGCCATACCGCCGGGTGTTCAGCAACCCGGGCTACGCCTACCAGTCCAGCCAGGTGTACCTCCCCAGCGCCGACGCGGGCGAGGTCCATGAGGCCAAAGAAGCCGGGCACGGTGACACGGCCTTTATCTATATGGGCGGCTGGGGCGGCAAGGGCGGCGCGGTGGACGCCGGAGTTCAGCACGGGCGCTATGTCAATGGCCCGCACGACGACTGGGCACCCTTCTTTCTGGTGCAGCAGCCGAGCGGCCCCAGCGCGGTGACCGTCTCTGACCAGCGGCAGGCCGGGGGCGACCCCTGGCGGCTGGCGGCGGGCCAGAATGCCACCCTGACCTTCTGGGTGTCCACCGACGCCGATTTAACCCTCCTGAACCTGTTCATTCGCGGAGTCACCAACCTTGACCGTACCGAGACCACCCTGACCCTCAGCGCCCCGGTGGATTCCAGTTTCGGCTGGACTCCGGCGGGCAGTAGAACTGGCGGCGCAACTATCCTGAAGCGTATGACCACCATCGGCCAGACCACCGGCCACCAGAACCTGCAAAGCGGCAGCTTTTTGCGTGGCGTGAACTGGCGCAGCAGCGACATCGGCACCAGTGAGGCCGACGCCCAGCCCTGGAAGGCCGAGCAGACTGGCGGCTATTGCAGTTTTCCGGCCCCCCAGTCGCCTGAGGGCGTGCGCGGCGACGGCCTGGGGCCAAAGTGGAAGATAGAGTTCCGGGACGCTGGCAGCGAAACCGATAGCGTGGATTTGGTGTGAAGGGAGGTGAGCGGACAGTGGTAAGTGATAAGTGGAAAAAACGCAGTTGGTTGGCCCAGATAGCGCTGCTGGCCGGGGCCGCTGCAACCTGGGCTGCTGGGGCCCCGGCGCAGGCCGCGCAGCCTCAGCCGGTGCGGGTGCGTTTTGAACATCTGGCCTGGGTAGGGGCAAAAACGGTCATGCCACAACTGGCGTCCGGTCAGGTGCTGGTGCCTCCCGCCGAGGCGTGCGACCTGCTTGGCCTGGACTGCGCTGTGGGAAAAGATTCGGTGTCTGTTGGGGGGCAAACGCTGCGCCTGATTCCGGCGCTAGTCACCGAGCCGAACATAACTCAGACCTTCAAGCTGACTTCTTTGGCCCCACTGATCAAGCTGTCAGGCCAGAACCTTAACTGGGACGCGAAAACCAGAACTGCCACCGTGTCGGGCGGCAGCGGCAGCAAGGGCTGGCGGTATGCGCTGGACTATCTGGGGCGGCCACAGCACGTCTATTCCGGCCCGCTCCAGGCTAGTCGCGCTGCACTGCAACTGGGTAAGCCGACGGTGGCGCAGAGTGTGACGGCGTCTGCGCCGCTGGATCAGTTGACCTACTTCAGCAAAATCACGGGCAGGCTGAATATCGTGGGTGCCCAGATGCCCGGCACGCCCGACAACCCCAACAAGTGGCCCGGCTGCGGCGGCCAACTCACCTGCACCCTACCAGTGCCCCGTGACGCGCTGTGGGTGCTGGCCCTCGTGACCGCGAAGTGATGTTCCAGCTTTAGAGCGCCGTTCCCTACTGCTTTGCGGCCTAGCTCCAGGAGTCTGCTCGAATTGAGCGAACCAGTCCGTATCAGGTTATCCGGGCCTCGCCCCTGCTTATCTGGTAGGCGGTTGAAGGCCATAGGGAAATTCCGGGGAACGGTTTCAAGCGAAGCAATGAGGCTTGGTCGATCAGCTTTCTGGACAGGGGAAGCGGTCATTCCATCCGTTGCGCGAACTGCCCCTAAACTGGTGGCCGTGCCCGAGATTCTCCTGACGCCCCACACGCTTGAAACCGGACTGCACTGGCTCGACTTGATCGGTATCCTGGCCTTTGCCATGTCGGGCGCCCTGCTCGGAGTCCGCAAAAAATTCGATCTGTTTGGTGTGGTGGTGCTGGGCTGCGTCACGGCGGTGGGCGGGGGCGCTATTCGTGACACCTTGACCGGCCAGACACCGCCACTGTTCTTGCGCGACGAAAGTTACCTCTGGATGGCGATCGTGGGTTCGCTGCTGGGCTTCAGCCTGGGAGAGCGGCTGGCGCGTTTCGAGCGCACCATGAGCTTTTTCGACACCTTAGGTCTGGCCCTGTTTGCGGCGTCCGGTGCAGTAGGAGCGATTAATTTTGGGCTGGGGCCGCTGGGGGTCGTGTTCGCCGGAATGCTCAGCGGTGTGGGCGGCGGCATCGTGCGCGACCTGATTGCCAATGAAGTGCCGGAGATCATGTACCGCAGCGATCAGCTTTATGCCACCGCTGCGGCTGCCGGGGCCGCTGCCGTCTGGTTGCTGTACCCCAGGATGTCTCATTTTGACGCCCAGCTGTGCGGCGCACTGGTGGTCGTGGCCCTGCGCTGGATTTCGCGGCGGGGCTGGGTGCGCCTGCCAGTCCGGCGCATTCCGTAAAGCCGCCCGGCCATCAGCGTCCCGTTTGGTGCGTTACAAGACGAAGAAAGCGTCAGCATTTAGCCAAACCCGTATCTTTTCCCACTCGCCTGCGCCCGGCTTGAATCTAGAGCAGTTCTCCGAATGATGAGGACGTCGGAAAAACACCGCCGCCCCCTTCATTCTACGTCCTGCTCTTTCTTTTTCACTCGTTCCACTCGGCAAAAAGATGGTCAAATGAGCGCCATCTTTTTGCAAACTGCTCTAAAACGACCCCCGGTTCAATCGGCAGTTCGTATTATGCGGTGCCCGACCGGTTTTGCCAGGCACCCGCCGCCAGGCTAAGGCCCAGCATGAACCACGCGATAGGCGCAAAACGGATAATTTCCGGCCACGTGCATAAAAACAGGGCGTAACTGATCAGTCCGGCAGACAGGCCAGAGGCTGCCGTTCGTCCGGACCAGACGCCCCAGCCGAGCAGGGTGACAAACAGGAGGGCGGCGGGAAGGCCGTAAGTTAGGGCGTAGTCGAGATACTCATTGTGAACCTTGTCGACATTATTGATCATGACCCGTTCCTTCTTGCCCCCCGGATAGGTCACCAGGAAAATTGGAGCAGACAGGGCATTTTGCCGGACTGCCCTGTAGTCAGCCACGTTCAGAGTGCCGTTTTCACGGAGAAGGTCCAGTGGCGGACGCACACTCATGACTCGGTGCAGCGCGGGCGTGCCCCAGCCGAAGACCGGTTTCTGTTTGATGCCGTACACTGCCGAGTTCCAGAGCACGGTTCGCCCACTGTTGTCGGTCAATTCCTGCCCGCCGGAGCCGTCCAGGGAAAGCTGCCGTGCGTTGTCATAGAGCGGCGTCACTAGTGCAAAAGCCAGAAGACCGGCCAGAACCGGAAGCCAGACCTGACGACTGGGACGTTCAAAATAAGCCAGCCAGACCAGCCCGAGCGCTCCTGCCAGCCAGGCCCCACGGGTAAACGCTCCGAGCCAGCCCCAGGCCACCAGCATGACCGCCAGCTGGCCTGCTCGCTGATATCTGGCAGGAACATACGACATGGCCCAGAGACTGCCGGGCAACAACAGGGCCAGAGCGCCGCCCATGTACCCCCGATTTCCAAGCGTACCGCCAAAAGGGTTCGCGGCTACCCCAGAGAGGGCATACTCGTTGGCGATTCCGGCCAGGTGCAACTGCTGCGCGATATTCGTGAGGGCCAGCAGGCCGCCGCCGATCAGTAGCGCCGCTGAGAATTTCGGTCGCCATTCGGGGTCGGCAGTTCCCAGCCGCCAGCCACAGAGGGCCAGCAGGACATACACGGCGTGCATCAGAACGCCGTCGGCCCGGTCAGCCTGCCCCCACCACCCCGGCCAGCCTGCCCCTGTCACCAGAACCGATACGGCGAGCCAGAGTAAAAAGACGCCCACCAGTGCCAATAAAGACCGGGGAAGCTGCCAGGGAACGCGGAAATGGCCCAGCAGGAGGAGGCCGCACGGCAGCACAATACCGTAGATAAGCCACAGACGCGGCAAAAGATACGTTTGGTCGAAACTGCTGAATACACCTGGGTTAATCAGGAGGGGAACGGCGAAAAGCGTCCCCAGGAGCAACGGAACAGCCAATGAAAAACGACCCGGCACCTGACCGGATCGCGTTTGGGTAGACTCAGCTGCCCTGAATAAACTGGCCGTTTTCATACTTGAATAGTTTACCAGTAATACTGGTCACAGAGATATTGTAATCTGAACGGTTGGCATTGGGCGTAATAAGGGTGCTGCTGACCGAAGAGGGCAGGGTCTGGGCTGCGTCGGTGAGCAGAGGATCGTCGCACCGGGCCGCGTTCACAATGTACCCTTGCTGGTCACGTTTTATCTCCATAGCTGTAATGCAGTGACGCAAAAAGGCATATGCAGCGCTGTCGTTGGCCTTGGCGCGGGCACTGAGCAGACTGGGAATCAGGACGGCGGCCAGAATACCGATGATGGCGATCACGATCAGCAGTTCGATCAGGGTGAAACCTTGGGTAGCATTGGTTTTCATCTTGGCTCTATGCTTGAAAAACCCCCACCCCGGGTGGGAGTGAGGGTTCAAGTTAGCTGAGGTTAATCAGCTTAGCTCTGGGTCATGGTGCTGCCGTCGAAGGTGAAGACCTTGCCGCTCACACCAGTAACGGTGACCATAAAGCCGCCGCCAGTGGTCGCAGCGTAGGTACCAGCAGTAGGCACCGAAGCGGTGGGCTTGAGGGCGTTGGTGCCCAGGGCAGCGCCTTCACAGCTGCCGTTGGCGGGCAGGGCCTGGGTGGTGCTGTTACGGCTCAGTTCCACGGCGGTGAAGCAGTTGCGGGTGTAGGCCATCGCGGCGCTGTCGTTGGCCTTGGCGCGGGCGCTCAGCAGGTTAGGGATCAGAACGGCGGCCAGAATACCGATGATGGCGATTACGATGAGCAGTTCGATCAGGGTGAAGCCTTGGGTGCTGTTGGTCATGTGAGTTCTCCTGGTTCGGCGCGGCGGATAATGTTATGTATGGTTCCGCGTTGCCTACTTATTGCATTTAGCGGTGTCCGGATGTCTTCCGTTCCTGCTTGACCACAGATTACGCAGCGTGTTCTAACAGGACTCTTACGGTACGGAGAAAGGGCTGAGACCTGTTTTGGGGGTAGTCCTCGGTGCATCCTGGTAAGCCTGATAACCCGGAAGGTCGTCCAGAACGCCACTTTCTGGATGGGGGGGTAGGGTCTGTCATACTTTGTAAGAGTTGCAGTAAGAACGCCCGGGGGTCACTGCGGCCAAAGTGATATGCTGCCCCTCAGTTCAGCCGCGCCTCCGGGTACGGCGAATGGAAGCCCCGCCTTCCACCCCTAAATTCACTTTGTCGGTCCTTTTCGGGCGCAACCTGCACACTCAGGTTGGGTCGTCAGGGGAGGCCGGAAGAGAGGCCCCTGTTGGAACTTACGCCGCGCGTCGCGCCCCACAGCCAGGAAGCTGAAATTAGCGTTCTGGGCAGTATTTTGCTCGACAACGATACCCTGACCCAGCTGGGGGATACTGTCATTCCCGAAATGTTCTACCGCGAGGGACACCGCAAGATTTTTGCGGCCATGCGTACTTTGCAAGAGCGCGGCGAACCGGTCGATCTAGTGACCCTCAGCGAAGACCTGCGCGGTAAGGGACAGCTTGACGAGATCGGCGGCCTGACCTACCTGATCGGGCTGTCCGAGCAGGTGCCCACCGCCGCCTACGCCGAGCATTACGCCCGCATTGTGCAGGAAAAACACACGCTGAGACAGCTGATTAGCGCCAGCGGCAAGGTCATGCAGCTGGGCTACGACGCCAACTTGCCCCTCGAAGACCTGCTGGACCGCGCCGAGAAGCTGATCTTCGAGGTGGCCGAGCAAAAGAAGAGTCAGGGTTTTGCCGAGATGAGCGAGGTCGTGCAGGACACTTTCGAGTACATCACCCTGCTGCACGCCAACAAAGGCATTCCCGACGGCGTGAGCAGCGGCTTTAAGGACCTCGACGAGCAAATTTCGGGCCTCCAGAAGGGCAGTCTGAATGTGCTGGCCGCGCGTCCGAGCATGGGAAAAACCGCCTTCGCGCTTTCTATCGCCCAGAACGTTGCTCTGCGCGGCGAAAAAGCGGTTGCGGTTTTCAGTCTGGAAATGCCCAGCGTGCAACTGGCCCTGCGAATGCTGTGCAGCGAGGCCCGCGTGGACATGAACCGCATTCGCAGCGGGCAACTCAATGAGCGCGATTTCGAGCGCTTGGCGCACGCGGCGGGGCGGTTGGCCGAGGCCCCAATGATTATCGACGACGAGCCAGACCTGACCCTTAACGGCCTGCGCAGCAAGCTCCGGCGCATGTCGGCGCAGCATGGGCAGCTGGGACTGGTGGTGATTGATTACCTGCAACTGATGTCGGGCGGCAAGAGCAACGGCGGCAGCGACAACCGTCAGCAGGAAATCAGCACCATTTCGCGCGGCCTCAAGGGGCTGGCGCGTGAGCTCGAAGTGCCGATCATGGTGCTTTCGCAGCTGTCGCGTGCCGTAGAGCAGCGTCCCAATCACAGGCCGATGCTTAGTGACCTGCGTGAATCGGGCGCAATCGAGCAAGACGCCGACATCGTGATGTTCATTTACCGTGACGAGTACTACAACAAAGAAACCGACCAGCAGGGCATCGCCGAAATTATCATCGGCAAGCAGCGCAACGGCCCGGTCGGCACCGTTAAGTTGCAATTTCATAGCGCACACGTTCGCTTCAACGATCTTGCGCCGGAGGGTGTGTAATGGCAGAAGATCGGCCCAAACCAGAAAAGAACAAGGCAGCCCAGCCAGGAACCCCGGCAGGCGGCGCGGCCCAGAACAACAATCAGCGCAGGCGTCGGCGTCGGCGCACGGCCCCCGCTCCGGCGACGCTGCGGCCCGGACAGGTGACCAACACCACCGCTGTGCCTGTTCCGGCGGCTCCCAGCAAGCGTGGGCACAAGCAGCCGCTGGCCGCTCCCCGCATCGGAGTGGGGTGCATCATCTTGCGCGGCGACGAGATTTTGCTGGTGCGCGAGCGTGGGCGCTGGTCGCTGCCCAAAGGTGGCCTGGAGACAGGGGAACTTGTGCAAGACGGCGCACGCCGCGAAACTTTCGAGGAAACTGGACTGGTCGTCGAACTGCGCGACCTCGCCTTTATCGTCGAATTTCAGGCGCAGACCTGGGGGCATCACCTCCAGTTTTTCTACACGGCCCGTGAGGTCAGCGGCGAGCTGCAACCACGCGACCCCGACCGCGACGTGCAGGAGGCCCGCTTTATTCCGATCCGGCAACTGCGCGAGTTCATCCGCTTCCGGCCCCGGTTGGTAGCGCTCGAAACGTGGTTACGTGAGCGCCGTCCCCGCCATTTCGTGTTCAACCTCGACAAGGAACCCGCCATGCTGCGTAAGCGGCGGCGTGTGGGCGAGGGCGGCGTGGTGACGGTGGTGCCAGAGCACGACTTCGACGGCGAACCGGATTTATGATTCGCGCCGCTTTCCGGGCCAGCTCAGCCCTTATCTTTAAGCCATGACCTATGCACTCGGCACGCCGCAGAGCCTAGCCGGAAAGGTGATCGCCGTGACTGCCGCCGATCAGGGCTATGGCCGGATCGTCAGCACGGCCCTGGCCCGCGCCGGAGCGAGTCTGGTGCTTATCGGCAACAATTCCGAAACCCTGGCTTCTGCGGCCAGCACCATCGAACTGCTGGGCGGCGAGGCTATTCCGCTGAAAGCCGATGTGACCGTGCCGCTTGATTTTGTTAGTGCCCAGAGCCGCATCACCCAGATTTTCGGGGCTTTGCACGGCGTGGTGCATGTGGCCGACAAACGCGCCAGCGTGTCTTTTACGTCCATGAGTGAGGGCGAGTGGATGGAGCTGTTCAACGGAAATGTCAAAAGCAGCGTCGGCATCGCGCAGATCATCGCCCGGCGCCTGCCCGGTACCTGGCTGACCATTATCGGGCCGCATCTGGAAGACCGCAGCCTTCAGGTCTACCCCCAGCGCGGGGCTTTACGCGGATTGGTCGAAAAGGCCCAGCAGGAAGACATGCGCGTGAATATGGTGCTGCCCGAACGCGCCAGCACGGGCGAAGAAGCCCTCGACGCGCCCGTGGCCGAAGCGGTGCTGGCCCTGGCCGTGACCCGGCTGCGCGGCAACGTGCTGGAAATTCCATTGGAAGCTGCCCCTAAACTGCGACTGCCCGACGTGCCGTACCTATGAACTATCGTGCCGTACCTATGAGCTATGAGCCGTAAGTTGCCCCTTTCACCGCCCCCCGCCTCCTGCGCCCTGCCCACCGTATGAAGTGTCCCTATTGCTCGGCCCCCGACAGCAAAGTGGTCAACTCGCGCCCCAGCGACGATGGGGCCAGTATCCGCCGCCGCCGCGAGTGCCTGAGCTGTGCGCGGCGCTTTACCACCTATGAACGCGCCCAGCTAGAACCGCTGATGGTGGTCAAACGCAGCGGGCTGCGCGAAGCCTTTAACCCCGACAAACTGCTGCGCGGCCTAAGTCTTGCCACCGAGAAGCGCCCCGTGGACGAGGCCCGGCTCCGAGCCTTTGCCTACAGCTTTGAAGACGACGTGCAAGCCGCCGAGATTCCGGCGAGCGAGATCGGTAGGCGGGCCATGACCTTTCTGCGCCCGCTGGACGACGTGGCCTACATCCGTTTTGCCAGCGTGTACCGCGATTTCGACAGTCTGGAGCGCTTTATCGAGGAAATTCGCGGCTTGAAGGATCAGGGCGAAGTACCAGCCGAACCTGACACCGACAAAGGCGATTCAGGCCCTGGGCGCTAGGTGGCGGGCAGAGTCTAGGTTACCTAGAGCAGTTCTCCGAAGTATGGGCACGTTGGAAAAACACCGCCGCCCCCTTCATTCTCCGTCCTGCTCTTTTTATTTCACTCGTTGCACTCGGCAAAAAATGGTCAAAAGAGCACCCTCTTTTTGCACGATGCTCTAGGTGTTAAACAGATTTTGGTTGCACCGGGCGCGGCGCAATCGGCCCCTGGTTTTTGGGGTAGCGGCCCTGCACGCCCCCCAGCAGTGCAGCGATACTGGCAAAATCGGCCTCGATATCACCGGTGGGCTGCACGTATCCGGTAATCCCGATGCGTTTGCGGCCCCAGTCGAGTGCCATGACGCCAATTGGTACGCCCGCTTCCTGCGCCATGCAGTAAAACCCCGTTTTCCAGTAGGGCGTGTAGGCACGGCTGCCTTCCGGGGCGACGGCCAGCGCGATTTCGGGCTGCATATGAATCAGTTCGACCACGGCGCCTACGAAGTTGGCTTTGGCCTTGCTGCGGTCTAGCGAGATGCCGCCGACCGCCCGCATGAAGCTGCCCTGCGGCCCGCTGAACAGCTGGTGCTTACCGACCCAGCGCATAGGCGTGCGCGTGGCCCAGATCCAGAACAGCGCGACCCAGAAGTCGGCGTTGGCAGTGTGTGGCCCGGCGGCGACCACGAACTTGAGGCCGGGCGGCGGCTCCAGCACGGGCGTCCAGCCCGCCAGCCTCAAGCAGACCAGGGCAGCGCGGGAGCCAGGTGTATGCGGCAGGTTTTTCCAGGTGGGGAACACGTCCCGCAGTATGAGGGCCATAGCCTTGCAAAAGCCTTGCGCGTGGACGGGGTACAACTGTTTGGCCCAAGACGGCGCCGCCTGCACCGCCAGAGCGCCAAAGCCGCATCTTTTCGTGCTCGCCTGCGCTCGGACTAAATCCCTTCGCGCCCGATTCAATCCGCAGCCTTATTAAACCTTTGAAAGTACACACAACCTAACGCTCGTTAGGTATACTGAGATCAGTCCAAAGTTCTATCCGATCTAGGAGGTTGTCTTATGACCCAGACTCAACCCAATTTGCCCAAGCACATCTCCGCAGGCGAAACGCCCGAGCAGCACGCCGCTTTTGAGGCCCGTATCGCCGCCGGAGAAAAGATAGAACCCGGCGACTGGATGCCCGCCGAGTACCGCCGCCAGCTAATCCGCATGATTTCACAGCACGCGCACAGCGAAGTCGTGGGTATGCTGCCAGAAGGCGAGTGGATTTCCAAGGCCCCGACCCTCAAGCGCAAAACCATCCTGATGGCAAAGGTGCAAGACGAGGCCGGGCACGGGCAGTATCTCTACCACGCCGCCGAAACGCTGGGCATCACCCGCGAGGAAATGATCGAGGCGCTGCTGACCCGCAAAGCCAAATACAGCTCTATTTTCAATTATCCCACCACGACTTGGGCCGACGTGGGCATGGTCGGCTGGCTGGTAGACGGCGCGGCGATTAAAAACCAGACTATGCTGGCCGGGTGCAGCTACGGCCCTTACAGCCGGGCGATGGTTCGCATTTGCAGCGAGGAAACCTTTCACCACAAGCAGGGCAAGGAAATGATTGTGCTGTACGCCCAGGGCACACCCGAGCAAAAGCAGATGGCGCAGGACGCCCTGAACCGCTGGTGGTGGCCCGCCGTGCAGATGCTGGGGCCGCACGATTCCGACAGCCCCAATACCGGGGAACTGAGCCGCTGGGGCATCAAGCTCAAGACCAACGACGAGGTGCGCCAGGAATTCATCAACGAGCATGTGCCCGAGCTGATGGAGGCTGGCCTAACTGTCCCCGACCCCGATATGCACCAAGACGAGGCAGGCAACTGGATTCACGGCCCGATTGATTGGACAGAGTTCTGGGCCGTCATTAAGGGTGAGCGGGGCCTGGGCAAGCAGCGAATTGCCACCCGCCAAGCCGCGCAGGACGAGGGCGCGTGGGTGCGCGACGCCCTGGAAGCGTATATGGCGCGGCCAAAGGGTGAGGCGGCGGACTAAGCACTCCTTCTTCGTTTACCCCCTCCTTCTTTGCTTTGCAAGGCCCTCCCCGGCCAAGGGCTGACTAAGGCACACGCTTTACACTGCTGGACTCCATAGGACATAAAGCTTCTCGCTCTTTCGGTGAGATGTCTTACATCTTCTGGGCAAAAACGAGAAAGGCACGTAGCTGAAACCATTGGGTGATATGAGCGAGAAGTGTGTGCGAGTTGGCCCGCAAAGGGAAAGGGCCATAAGGGCATTATCTGTACCCAAATGCTTTAAAAGGGGGGCTAAAACCTGCCCCCAAGCCTCCCTTTTAAGGGGAGATGCCCCGCAGGGGCGCAGGGGTAACCCATGCGTAAGCTCAAGCCGCTGGAGAAAAAGACATGACCCAACCCCAACCTGACCATCCAGACACCCAACACCACGACACTCAACGCCACGATACCCAACCCCATGATACCCAGTGGCCCCGCTGGGAAGTCTTCAAGCAGGACAGCGAGAAACGCCCCTATCAGGCCATCGGCTCTGTGCATGCGGGCGACCCCGACCACGCCCTGGTCACTGCCCGCAACGTGTTTGTGCGCCGCCCGGCAGCGGTGAGCCTGTGGGCCGTGCGTGAGGCCGACATCCTGATGGCCACGCCCCAGGAACTGGTGGGTACGCCGGACGTTCTGGCGGTGAGTGGCACAGCGGGCCTGTACCACGTGGGCATCAAGAAGTCGCACAAGCGCAGCATGACCTTTGTGGATCTGGTCGGCGCAGTCCAGGCGACTGGCCCCGGCGACGCGCTGAGGCAGGCGCACGAGCAGTACCCGGACGCACTGGCATGGCTGGTCTTTCCTGACGCGGCCAAAGTCGCCACCGACCCCGACCCCGGCACGGTGGAAAGCTGGTTTGCACCCGCCACCGAAAAAACCTACAAGCAGCAGCAGTACTACGGCACCATCGGGCGGCACGTGGGCGAACTCAAGCGTTCGGGCCAGATGCCGGGCCGCGTGAACGAACACCCGCATGTGGGCGAACAGCCCGCCGTCAAGCACAATGAGGAGCCTGTCAAATGACTGCCCCCACCCCAACCGTGACCGAACTGAACGCCGCTCGGACGGCGGCCCTGATCCGCAAACTGACCGCTCTGGCCGACGACGAGATTATTCTGGCCCACCGTGACGGCGAATGGACTGGCCACGCGCCGATTCTGGAAGAGGACATCGCGCTGGCGAACATCGCCCAGGACGAGCTGGGGCACGCGGGAATGTACCTGGAACTGCGCCGCGCACTCGACGGCAGCGACCCTGACCGCCTAGCCATGTTCCGGAGCGCCACCGAGTACACCAACACCCGGTTTGTCGAGTTGCCGAGGGGCGACTGGGCCTACACCATGCTGCGGCAATTCATGTACGACGCTTACGAGGCGCTGTGGCTCGAAGCCGCGCAGCACAGCACCTATGCGCCGCTGGCCGAAGTTGCCGCCAAAGCGGTGCGCGAGGAAAAATTCCACGTGCAGCACACCGCCCTGTGGGTAGAGCGCCTGGCGCTGGGAACCCCGGAAAGCACGCGGCGCACCCAGACCGCCCTGGCCGACCTGTGGCCGCACGCCGCACAACTGTTCCAGCCGGTCGAGGGCGAAGACGAGCTGGTAAAGGCCGGGATCATTCCCGACATTGCTGGGGTCAGGTCCCGTTGGGAAGCGGTGATGGTCAAGCACTTGCAGGACAAATGCGGCCTGCGGATGTCACGCGACTCTTTCCCCGGCCCGGCCCGCGAGAACCACACCGAGCACCTCGCGCCGCTGCTGGCCGAGATGCAGCAGGTGGCGCGGCAGCACCCCAACGCGGAGGTCTGGTAAGTGGCAAGTGGTGCGTGGTGAGTGGCGAAACTTGGCCGGGGCTAAAGCTCTGGCAGGCTTTTCCACCACCTCCTGCACGCTCTCCACTGACCAGCAAGCTATGACACAGCTCCAAACGGAACAGGTCTGGCAGGCCCTTCAGGATGTCCCCGACCCTGAAATCCCCGTCGTGTCTATTGTGGACATGGGCATGGTGCGCGGCGTGGAGGTGGACGGGGCCAAAGTCAGCGTGACCTTTACGCCCACCTTCAGCGGTTGCCCGGCGCTGCACGTCATCCGCCAGAGCATTGAGGACGCGGTGCGCGGGCTGGGCGTGGCCGACGTGGAAGTGGTTAGTACCCTCACGCCCCCGTGGACGACCGACGCCATTTTGCCCGACGCCCGCGAACGCCTGCGCCAGTACGGGATTGCGCCGCCCGCCCCCGCTGGTGAGGGGCTGATTACGCTGGAGTCAGAGCCGACCCGTTGCCCCCGCTGCGGCAGCTTTGACGTGACCCTGACCGCCTCTTTCGGCTCTACGCTGTGCAAGCGGCTGTATGTGTGCGGCAGTTGCAAAGAGCCGTTTGAGGAGTTTAAGAGCGTTTGAGAGGCAAAGGGAGAATGAAGGGCAACCAGAGCAAACATTCAGAAGCGCCACAATCTTTGCAGCAAGTGCAAACAGGTTGGGACATATTCGCAAAAGCGCCCAAAGTTGAGGATTTTGCAGCCCCAGAACGTGCAAAAGCTGGTGAAATTTCACCACGAAAAACAGCCGACTTTGCTCAACCCTTGGGAGAGTGAAACGTGAAGCCCCCAACCCCGCCCCAGCCTGAGCCGAAGCGAGGAGAACTATGCTGAGATATTTTCTTCTACTGCTTTTGTTTCTGAGCAATGTTTCTCTTGGACAAGCAAAACCCGTTCTAAATAGATTGGATATTTCCCTGAATGGTCAGCCTAGAGTTACTGAATATAGATTTTGGACCCATCACCCGTATGTCAAACTCAAAGACACCCACATATTAGATTGGATGCCTTACCTTGACGCAGTTCACAATTTGGCTGATATTTCCGCCTGCATTCGTTTAGAGCCGAACAGTGACAGGGTAACGGCAGTCTGGCATTCCAGGGACATCAGAGGCGTAGCTTTAGGGAGCGAACTTCCTAAACTTGCCGTGCCAACGCGAGTAGCTGCGGGCGAGTTGTGGATTCCCGTAGACAGCGTGGCTGAGGCGATGGGTTATAGGGCGAAGTTTAACGCGCAAAAACAATTTTTGGAGTTAGTCAGTTCGGCAGAGCCTTATGAAGCTGCTTTTCCCAATTACTGCCAATACGTTTTACAGAGAAAGGAATAACAAAGGAGCCAACCACATGACCACTAATCCCCAAATCCTCCGCCCCGCCTCCTACGTTTACGGGCAGTGGCACGCCAACCCCGAAGGCCAGACCCTACTAGACGCTGTGTATGGCCGCCCCGTCGCCGTCATTTCCTCCGAGGGCGTGGACTTTGCCCAGGCGCTGGCCTACGGGCGCGAAAAGGGCGCGGCGATTCGCCAACTGACCTTCCACACGCGGGCGCGGATGCTGAAAGCTTTGGCGACCTACCTGATGGAGCGCAAAGAGGACTACTACGCCCTCAACGCGCTGACCGGGGCCACGAGGCGCGACGGCTGGGTGGACATTGAAGGCGGCATCGGCACGCTGTTTGCGTACAGCAGCATGGCGCGGCGCGAACTGCCCGACGAACGCTTTTTGCCCGACGGCAAGGTGGAAACACTGGGCAAGGGCGGCACCTTCGTGGCCCGTCACCTGCTGGTGCCGCGTGAAGGCGTGGCGGTGCAAATCAACGCCTACAACTTTCCCATCTGGGGGATGCTGGAAAAATTTGCGCCTGCCTTTATCGCGGGGATGCCCAGCCTGGTCAAACCCGCGCCGCAAACCGTGTACCTGGCCGAGCGGATGGTGCGCGACATCGTGGCCTCGGGCATCCTGCCGGAAGGGGCGCTGCAACTGGTCACGGGCGAGCCGGGCGACCTGCTCGACCACCTGGAAGAACAGGACATGCTGGCCTTTACGGGATCGGCGGCGACGGCCAACAAGCTGCGTGTTCACCCCAACATCGTGGCCCGTGCCGTGCCGTTCAGTGTCGAGGCCGACAGCCTGAACGCCTCCGTGCTGGGCCTGAGCGTTAAGCCTGAAGACCCCGAATTTGCCCTATTCGTGAAGGAAGTGGCCCGCGAGATGACGGACAAGGCGGGCCAGAAATGCACCGCCATCCGCCGCCCGCTGGTGCCGCGTGGCATGGTAGACGCCGTGGTGGACGCGCTGAAAAAGGAGCTGGCGAAGGTGACGGTGGGCGACCCCGCCCGCGACGACGTGCGAATGGGCGCACTGGTCAGCGTGGAGCAGCGCCAGCGCGTGCGCGAGACATTGGAAAGGCTGGGGCAGGAAGCCGAAATTGTCATTGGTGGCGGCAATGTTGATGGTCTTCGGGAACTCTTGGGCGGTGACCGCGAGAAGGGCGCGTTCCTTGACCCCACGCTGCTGCTGTGCCGCGACCCGCTGAGTGCCAGGGGGCCGCACGAACTCGAAGCCTTCGGGCCAGTAGCGACCCTGATGCCCTACGACTCGCTGGACGACGCCATCAAACTGGCGAAAATGGGGCGCGGAAGCTTGGCCGCCTCCGTCATCACCCATGACCGAACCGAGGCCACCGAACTGGTGCTGGGCATCGCCAGCACGCACGGGCGGGTGCTGGTGCTCAACCGCGACAACGCGAAGGAAAGCACGGGCCACGGCTCACCGCTGCCGCAGCTTTTGCACGGCGGCCCTGGTCGGGCGGGCGGCGGCGCGGAACTGGCGGGCATAGCGGGTGTGGGGCACCACATGAACAAGGTGGCAGTGCAGGCCGACCCGACCACCCTCGCCGCCATTACCCGTGAGCATGTCCCTGGCGCGGCGGTGCAAGAAGACGTGGTTCACCCGTTCCGCAAGACCTTCGATCAGATTCAGGTCGGGGATAGCCTGCTGACCCACCGCCGCACCGTCACTGAAGCCGACATCGTGAACTTTGCCGCGCTCACGGGCGACCACTTTTATGCCCACGTAGACGAAATTGGCGCGAAGGAAGGGATTTTTGGCAAGCGGGTGGCGCACGGCTATTTCCTGATTTCCGCCGCCGCTGGGCAGTTTGTTTCGCCTGCGCCTGGGCCTGTGCTGGCGAATTACGGCCTGGAAAACCTGCGGTTCGTAGAGCCGGTGGGTATTGGCGACACCATCCGCACGCGCCTGACCTGCAAGCGCAAAATCCGCAAAGACCTGCGCGTGGGCGAAACGCGCCCGACGGGTGTGGTGGAGTGGCACGCCGAGATTCGCAATCAGGACGAGGTTTTGGTGGCGACCTACGACATCCTGACGCTGGTGGAGCGGGCCAGGGACGAGTTTGACGGGCCTGCGCAAACAGAAGGCGAGAGCGCGGAGGCCTGAGCCTGTAGGCGGTTGAGCGGGGGCGGTTGGGCGTCTGCGCCCCCTTTTTGCCTTTATGACCGAGAAAATCTATCGCCTGTCTTTGGAATGTCGGGCGTCGCCCTGCTGACGCATCCGGATGTCCAGTTTGTTCAGCCGGAATACATTGCCCAGGAAAGCGCCTATGAGTTGCACAAGTGGGTACAGATTTTGCGTGAACGGCATGCGTCTGTGCCTGCGGAGTTGGAAATTCTCATCAGGAGCAGCTTTGACACCCTGCAAGGCGTTATTCAAATTTTTCCCGCTCCCACTTACGCGCCTGATGAAGCCGTGGCCCGTCGCCGCGCCGCGTGCTTCAAGACCCCCAAGATTGGAGGCTGGCGGCGGCGCTGTCTCTGGAAGGAGCAGGCATTCTGACCAACGCCACATGAGCCGAACTGGAAGCATGACCGCTCCCGCCGTCACGTTCCCGTTATCCTTCCGACACGCTGGCCGCGCAACTGGTGATGGCGCGGGTCACGGGCAATTTCAGGCGTGGGCATGTGAAAGGGCGCTGAGCGGTTTCCGGCGGTGATGTGGCTCGGGAACCCTCTTTGTGTCTTTTCGGGGCAGTGGACAAACTCTGGCCTGGCACGCCGTAAGAGTGTTGGCGTTAATCTAGGTTGGGCAAGGGTTCACACGCAGGGCTAGTGCGTGGTCCTAGACTGTCAGGCACGGAGGATTTTATACATGACTAAAAACGATGTGATGGGTGGTATGGATCAGACCCGGATGGCGACCGGCGCTGCGGGTGGCGCACTTGTTCTGATGGGCCTCAAGAAGCGCGGCGTGCTTGGGCTGCTGCTGACTGGTGCGGGCGGCTACCTGGCTTACAAGGCCGTGACTGGCAACGACCCCGTGATGGCTGCGGCTGGCCTGGGTGGGGGAAGCGTGGCCTCCAAGCCTATTTTCGTGGAGCACAGCGTGGTCATTGACCGCCCGGCGCAGGCCGTATACGACTACTGGCGTAAGCTTGAAAACCTGCCCCACATTATGAGCCACCTCGAAAGCGTCACGGCCCTCGATGACAAGCGCAGCCGCTGGGTTGCCAAGGCCCCGCTGGGCACCCACGTCGAGTGGGAAGCCGAGATCGTCAACGACAAGCCCGGCGAGCGCATCGGCTGGCATAGCCTTCCTGGCGCCACCGTGGACAATGCGGGCAGCGTGCAGTTCGAGAGCCTCGACGGAGGCAAGTGCCGCGTGCATGTGGCCCTTAGCTACCGTCCGCCCGCTGGCCCCCTCGGTGCGGCAGTCGCCAAACTATTCGGTGAGGAACCTAGCCAGCAGATCGCCGAGGACCTTCAGAAGTTCAAGTCGGCCTTCGAAAGCGCTCATCCTGTTGGGTAAGGCATACCAGAGTCTCTAAACAGTTCAAAAGAAGAAGGTGGCCTGTAGGGGGGCCACCTTTTTCTTCTTTAGTTTCTTCTTGAGGGACTTACCAGCTCAGGTCGTAATCGGTAATCCGGCTGGGCTGCGTGACTGCCGTGCCGATCACATAATTCCACCCTGCTCTGAGGCCCACGAGCGATGCCAGCCCGCCACCGCTTTTGGCGTAGGCAAGGTACTTGTTGTTGTTGGCTGTGCGTAGTTCGCCCAGGTTGTATTTGCCGTTCCCGTCGGCGTCTATATAAGCGATGACCTGATACAGCCCGTCAGCGGGGCTAAGGGGATAATCCACGCTGAATTTTTTGCCGTCGGGACTACTGATGGCGATCTGGCCCGTAGCCGTATTGACCACGCCGCCGAGGCTGACGCCCACCACAGCCATTTTAAGCGCGCCGCTGGGCTGCTTTCCCGAAATAGTGCCGCTCACGTCGTAATTCTTGGGCGTGCCACCGATCCCACACGCGGCGAGCAGCAGGGGTAGCAAAGCGGTCAAGACTAGTTTGTTCATAGCCTCAATTTGGGCCGCTCTCATGAAAATTTACTGTGCTGGCTCCCTGTACGGTGTGAGTGGTTGTTGCTCTCGTCGCGCTCGGCGACCGTAAGCGAGCGTAAAGTCGCGCCCTGGTGCCAGCCGAATTGTGGTTCACGCAGGCCCAGAGCCTCGGCAATGGCTTGCCCCTGACTCTGTTCGGGTTCGCCTTCGAGCTTGAACAGCAGAAATTTGCGGCCCCCCGGCGCAACCCGGATAAAGAGGTCTTCGCCGATTTCGAGCTGCTGCGTGCGTTCCAGGCGGGCAGCCCGCTCCTGGGCATGTCTGACGGCCTCACGGATAGCGACAGTGACCGTTGGTGGAATCATGGGCGCTCCTGCGGGAGGGGTGTTTTTAGGCCGCTCAGCAGCATTTCGGCAAAGCTGTCGGCCACGTTCCGTGGGCTTAGCAGGCCACCAGGGTGATACCAGGTGTAGGTCCAGTTGACCACCGAGAGAATCAGGTTGGAAGCCATTCGGACGTCCAGGCCCGGGCTAAAGACCCCTTCCCGGATGCCCTGCGTAATCAGTTCGCGGTAAAAATTATCGATGGTGTCGCGCCAGTGGGTCACTTTGCGGTAGGCTTCCGGCGACAGGTGTTTCCACTCGTGGAAAAAGACGGTCGCGCTTTCCAGGTTCTCGGCCACGACCTGAATATGGCGGTACATGGCCTCCCGCAGCTTTTCGTCGGCAGGCAGATCGGCGCTCTGAAGGGCCAACAGCGCCTCGTCGAACTGCCGCGACGCCCCGTTCACAATTTCGATAAGCAGGTCTTCTTTACCGCTGATGTGGGCGTACAGACTCCCGCCCTGCATCCCCAGTTCGCTCGCCAGATCGCGCATGCTGGTGGCGTGGTAGCCACGCTCGGAAAAAAGGCGACTGGCGACATCATGAATCTGTTCGCGGCGGGGTTTGCTGGGGGTATCGGTCATGGTCGGCGGGCACGCGGGGCACCTTGCGGTAGCGTACCACGCGGTTACGGGGTTCGCGGTATGGCCCCGGCAGAGCTGCTCGGCACAGGCACCTTTGATGCCTTTCCAAGTGTGCCGGAATGTAGCGCAGTCCGTATCAGCTGGTCTTCAGCCCCGCGAAGCTCTGCATGGCCCGGAACTTCATATCTTCGACCGCCCCCCAGTCTGGAGTGATCCGGTCATAGGCCTGCTTCGCCAGCAGATCGGCGTCGGGGTCAGTGGTGTGGGTGGACGCCCCGGCGTCGTGGCAAAAGCCGCTGACCTTGGGGTCGTAGGTCAGGCCGCAAAAGGGCACCCCGGCTGCCGCCGCCAGAATCAGCGCGTGGAGCCGCACCCCGATCACGAACCCGCTCTGGGCGATGGTGTCCAGCGCCACCTGTGGGTCACGGGTGCTGATGACCTCGTCGGCGTCCAGTGATCTGGCGGCGGCGTCGTCGTGGTCGGGCATGAAGCTCAGGGCCACGACGCGCCGACCCTTGTGCCGCAGTTGCTTGACCGTGCGCCGCAAGCCCGGCAGCGACTCGGTCACGTCGCCGCGTGGGGCGATAATGACCGTGTGCAGATCGCGTTCCAGCCCGGCAGACGCCGCCAGCAGCAGCGCGGGATCGCCGCCAAGTTGGGCCTGAAGATTCATGTTCCGCAGCGTGTCGAGGCTGCCCCGGTCGCGCACAATGGCCTGCACACCCTGAAGCGCAGCCGCGACTTTTTCGGCCCCCGCAGGCGAAAGCGGCCCGATACTCTGGTTAAACACCACGACTCGCTTTCTCAATAGGCGGCTCAAGCGGATAATGCCCAAATAGTAGGTCAGGTTGCGGGCGCTGGTCTTGTCCTGAAGCAGCCCGCCCCCGCCCGACAGCACCAGCTGAGCGCCGCTAATGGCCCCCAGCAGGGCCAGGGGCTGCATGCGGGCCACGCTTTCGCAGCCGTACAACTGCGCGGTCTGGGCCGGGGTGTTCGAGAGCAGCACGGGCGTGTGGCCCTGTTTTTTCAGCTCGCGGGTAATGGCCAGGGCAATCGCCTCGTCCCCGGTATTCCCGAAACCGTAGTAGCCGCTGACGACAATTTTCATGCCTGGGCCGCGCCGTAACCGCGCCACAGCTTGATAACGGCCCGCACCAGGTAGGTCAGGATCAGGCCGCCCAGCAGGCCGATTCCCAGGCCGATAAAACAGCGGGTCGCGCTGATCAAAAAGGGCGTGTGGAAATGCGAGAACGTGTTCAGGATGCTCGCCTGGCCCATCACGCCGCCCAGCAGCATCAGGGCCCCGAAGTAGCCCGGCAGCGCCCCGCTGAGGCCCAGAATGCCCAGCGGGTGAGCGCCCATTTCCTTGAAGCGGGGGCGGACCATCGTGTCCTGTACGTGCTGGCGCAGCGAGACCTCGAAGTCGGAAGTGCTGCCGCCCGTGGCGTTACCGCGCCGCTCGTAGACCATCATCAGCAGGCCCAGCCCCAGCCCCATGATCAGAATGTCCCCGAACTTGATCGGCGCGTTGTACACGTCGGCCACCGTTTTGCGGAAGTCCTGGCGGGGCAGGAAGCTGGCGGCCACCAGCAGCAGGGGCAGCAGCAGCGTCAGGCCCACGCCCTTGAAGGGTTGCAGGCCCAGCGTACTGTTGTGGGTGGCGCCCAGCGCCGACACGAAGAACACCCCGATCAGACTTAGGCCCGTCGCCAGGAACCAGTCGGTCAGCTTGCCGCGCCGCAGCACCAGCCCCAGCGCCGGGAAGGTCACGGCAGCGACCAGAGCCGCGCCCTCAAAAGGATGAAACCCGTTCAGCCCGAACGCCAGTAGCAGCGTCAGGCCAGCCAGTACCAGCCCCAGGCGGCGCAGCGGAAAGCTAAGGGCTAGCAGCACCAGCGCCACGACCGGCCCGATGACGCTCAGGGCCTGAAGCAGCGAGCTGGGGTTATAGAACTGAATCCGGGGCGCCGTGACGGTCACGCCCGAGTTTTTCAGCAGGCTGGTGGTCTGGGTCAGCAGATCGACCGTTTCGTTGATGGTCGGGTAGGGCCGGAAATACAGCAGGCGCTGTCCACGTTCGCGGGCGGCGAGGTTGTATTTGCTGGCGATCTGGTCGGGCTTCAGTGCGTTTTGCCAGCTCGGGGCCACGGTAAAGAGCCTCGCGCCGCCGTGCGTCTGAACCAACTCGTCGAGGCCCTTTTGAATGTTGCCCTCGATGATGGCGGGCAGGCGGCTTCCCAGTGACTGGTCGACCTGGGTCAGCAGTTCGGGGGTGCGGGCCCCGATGACCTCGTCACCCGTGAAGATGATGTAGGGCACGTCCGGCCAGTCAGTGCCGACCTTGCTCACGGGCACGGCTTCGTCGGTGTAAGGGCGGTAGGCCAGCACCAGCCCCTGCGCCTTCAGGTCGTTCACCAGCTTGGTATTCGGGCCAGCGGGCAGGTAGCTCGGGTCGGTGGGCCAGTCGATCCAGCGCTGGCCGCCGATGGTGACTTCCGTGGTCGGAATGGTGTAGCGCTGCGTCAGGCGCAAGGCGTTCGGGCTGGCCCGCATGTACACGTCGCTGGTTTTGACCCCCTGGCCCGGAAAGTCAGCGGCCAGGTCGGTGCCTTTGCGCATATACACGTCGCCGCGCTGTTGCAGGCTGGCAATGGTGTCTTCATAGAGCGCCACGCCGTTGATCCCCAGGGCCTTGTACTTGTCGAGCAGCGCCTGCGGCTCCATGCCGTAGCGCCGGGCCTGAACGACCAGGGCAGGGTAGTCCATAACCATCGCAGTGGTTTTCTGGGAGCGTTCGTAAGACACGCGTTGCAGAGTCAACATCAGGGCGGGAATAAAGGAAAGCAGCACCAGTCCCAGCAGCAGCGGCGTTTGCGGGTGGAAGCTGGGGGTCGGCGGCACCGTATCGGGAGTGGGCGCCGGGTCGGGAGCTGGCACTGGATCAGGACGTGGTGCAGGCCCTGTTGCAGGCTCAGTCGCCGCACGGAGGTACGGATCGGGAGTGGTCACGGCTTACATCCTAAAGCGCCTAACAGCTGCTGGGAAATGCCCGGCGCATAACCCGGCAGCTGCTTGTGCCGGAACAGAGGCGGGGGCCGTTAGACGGCGGTGCGAATGCGGGCCGCCAGCATGTCCAGGGCGGGTTCATTCATGCCGCCGTGCGGAATAATCACGTCGGCGTAGCGCTTGGTCGGCTCGACAAAGCTCAGGTGCATGGGCCGCACGAATTGCAGGTACTGCTCGATCACGCTCTCGGGGGTGCGCCCGCGTTCCTGGGTATCGCGCAGCAGCCGCCGGATAAAGCGCACATCGGCGTCGGCGTCTACAAATACCTTCAGGTGCATCCGCTCACGCACGTGCTCGTCGTACAGGGCAAAAAAGCCCTCCAGCACCACGACCCGGCCCGGCAGCACCCGTGTGGTCGCCCCGGCGCGGGTGTGGTGGGTGAAATCGTACTCGGGCATCTCAATGGGAACGCCCGCCAGCAGGGCGTCTAGGTGCTCGCGCAGCAGTTTCCAGTCGAAGGCCGCCGGGTGGTCGTAATTGGTTTTCAGCCGCGCCTCAATGGGAATATCCGACTGGTCGCGGTAATAGTTATCCTGATTAAGCACCGCCACGCCCTGCGCCCCCACAGTTTCGATCACGCGGCGGGTCACGGTGGTTTTGCCGCTGCCCGAGCCGCCCGCCACCCCGATCACGAAGGGGCCGGTCATGCGCTCTCCGGGTGACCGACCGGCTTATCGGTCAGGTGGTTGGGCCTGTGGCCGCGTGTGTGTTGTTCTGCGAGTATCAGCATCGTTTCTCCCTACCAGTTTGGCGCGGCGTTCTTCGTCACGGTGTTTGTTCTCTAGCACCGTGTTCTTTGGTGCAGTGCTCCGGGCCAAGAGTTGGGTGCAGGGTAGCACCGTCACCCCTGACGCCTCAGGGAAAAGTGGGAGCCAGGGCACAGGCCACTAAACCTCCCGCAAAAGTGAGGGGTCGGGCCGCGCCGAAGCCCCGCTTTCGCCGAGCAGGGCGAGTAGGAGCAAACCTAGTTAGACTAACCGGGCGACTTTTTCAAGAGGTCTACTGAAAGAAGGCTGTCAGAGGTGAGCGGGCACGCTATTCTCTGTGAAGCTCAATTGCCACCGCACTACGCCTGTTACAGAGACAACTCTGGTCAGATCCACGAACTCGTATGCGCGAAGGGAGAAATAATGGAACGCATTGCGCCACTGGCGAAAATCCTAGCAGAAGCGAACGGCATCGAATGGCAGGACCTGCACGGTACAGGGGCAGGCGACCAAATCGTGGAGCAGGATATTCTGGACTACCTGTCCCGCGTTATGAGCGGCGAGGCCGAGCCGCCTTCGACCCCCGTAGACGCTCCGCCCCCAGACTGGAACGGTGAGGACATCCCCGGTGCAGGCATGTTCGACGTGTCGGCCCTGAGCCGCGCCGGAGTCGACAGCGACATCACCGACTTCGTGCAGCAGGGCCGCCCGGCGGGTGTGCAGCCTGCGGCCCCACAGGTTCCCGGTACGTCCGCGCCTGCACTGGCGAGCGACGATTTTGAACTCGAAGACGCTCCCGACGTGGTTCCTCCGCCTGCTGTCAGTGTCCCGGTGCCGACCGCTGCGCCTGTGGCCCCAGTTGCTCCGGCGTTCGGTGCGGCGGGCCTGAGTGTCCCCAGCACGCCAGTGTCCAGCACTCTACCGGGTGTCGCTGGGGGGCTGGCAACCGGAGCGGCTGGTGTTGCTACCGGAGGCCTGGGCAGCCTGCTCTCGCGCCTGTACCACAAAGAAGAAGCGCCCGCTGCGGTGCCCGCCCCCGAAGTGCAGCCCGCCCCGGTCATTCAGGCCCCGCAGGTGAGCACGCCCAGCTTCACGGCTCCTGAAGTCAAGCTGCCTGAGGTAAAGGCTCCAGAGGTGGCAGCCCCGGCTTTTACCGCGCCCAGCACGCCCTTGACCACGCCCGCCATGCCCACTGTGCCTGCCATGCCTGCCACGCCCGCCGAGCCAGCAGTCACGGCCCCGGCCTTTACAGCTCCGGTCCCCGCTGAGAACCGCATTGCTGTGCCGGTGGCCCCGGCCATGCCCACCCCCGCCGCCAGCTTTACCCCTGAGCCGGAACCAGTCGCCAGCCCCGCTCCCGCTCCTTCCGTTCCTGCGGCCCCCAGCACCGCTGCTACCCCTGAAGTGCCGCGCGACGCCGTGTGGTTCGGCACCTACCTGCGCCGCAGCGCCGACGTGAGCCAGCTGAGCGACCTGCGCGGCCAGCTGAGCGAAGCCCTGGAGCAGGACGTGCCGCTGGCCCTCCTGGTGGCCCGCGCCGCCCAGCGCCACGCCGACACACTGGGCCTCAAGACGGTCGCCATGCAGGACGTGCAGGCGAACGAAGCCCACAGCGTCGGCGAAGGCAGCCTGCGCGAGGCGCTTCAGGCCAGCCACCTTTTGTTCAGCGGTCAGCCCGACCTGCTGATCGTGGACGCCGGAACCCTGGAACTCGACGACCTGCACTACCCCCACACCACCACCCTCAGCGTGGGCCGTGTGGAGGGTGGCCGCGCCGGACTGAGCATTCAGGGCGACGTGGATCAGGCCAAGGCCGCGCAGTTCCTCGCTGCCGTGGCCCAGACGCTCGAAAAACCAGTCATCTTGCTGGTCTGAGCGACAGACAGGTACAGGTAAACGACAGACAGGTGAACAGCGGAGGCTCCGGCTTCCGCTTTTTACCTGTTGCGACGCTTATCTGCTCCTGAAGTTCTTGAAGTCAGGGCCAGACAACGTGGGCCGATACGAACTGCCGATTGAACCGGGCCGTTTTGGATTCAATCGGAGTAGAGGCGAGAAGGAAAAGTACGGGTTTCGCGGTTTAGTTCCAGCTCACCGCGCCGTAGGTCTTTTCGCGCTCAGGGCCGCACGAGAAGATGACCACCGGGCAATTCACCGTTTCCTCGATCAGGTCGAGGTAGGCTTGCGCTTCCCGGGCAAGGGTGCCCCGGTCGGTCGCGCCATCGGTCGTGGCCCAGCCCTTCATCTGTTTCATGATCGGCTGGCCCTCGCTGCCGTAGCCCACGCACACCGGAATGGTGTCGAGGCCGCTCAGGATGTCCATTTTATTGATGACCAGTCCGTCGAGGCCGTTGACGTCCACCGCGTACTTAAGCAGTTCGAGGTCGAGCCAGCCGACGCGGCGCGGGCGTCCGGTGGTGGTGCCGTATTCGTCCCAGGGGTTCGAACCGTCGCCGCGCAGCCGCAAGATGCCCGCCTCGTCGTGCACTTCGGTAACAAAGGGGCCATGTCCCACGCGGGTATTAAACGCCTTGGCGACGCCGTAGACCTTGTGAATGGCCTTGTGGCTCACGCCCGCGCCGACCAGAATGCCGCCTACCGTGGGGTGCGAGCTGGTCACGAAGGGGTAGGTGCCGTAGTTGAGGTCAAGCAGTGTGGCCTGTGCGCCCTCGAACAGCACGTTTTCGCCGTCCTTGATGGCCTGGCGCAGCAAAGCGCCCGTATCGGCGACAAAGGGCAGCAGGTTTTCGCGGATTGGGGCCAGGGCCGCCAGCGCCACCTCCACGCTGGTCCAGCCCGCGTCACGGGTGCTGTTGGGCTTGGCCTCCAGCAGGTGCTCGACCCGCTGACGCAGCACGCTTTCATCGGCGAGGTCGCCAAAGCGGATGCCCACACGCCGGGCACGGTCAGCGTAGGCGGGGCCGATTCCCCGGCCTGTTGTTCCCACGAAGTCCTTGCGCCCGTCTACGTATTTGTGATGGGGCAGCACCAGGTGGGCACGGTCACTGATTCGCAGGTCAGGGTTCAGACCGCCCTCAATAAGGTTTTGGCGTTCCTCGATGAACTTGTCCGGGTCGATAACCATGCCGTCGCCCAGAATCGAGACTGCCCCTTCGTGCAGCACGCCGCTGGGCAGCAGGTTAAGCTTGAAGGTCTTGCCACCTGCATTGACAGTATGTCCGGCATTCGCCCCGCCCTGATAACGGGCTACAAATTTCGCTTCCGGGGCCAGGAAATCAACGATCTTCCCTTTTCCCTCATCGCCCCACTGGGCACCAATAATTGCAATACCGGGCATTTCAGCCTCCTGCCATACGCCCAGACTTACTTTTCTCGCATCAACCCACGGCGGTCTAAAGGTTTAGAACGGCTGGGAGGCAAAAAAAAGCACGGCGCACAGCACCGTAATTCAGTTTAGCGGATTTGGGGTCGGTACAGAGTAGACAGTCTAGGAGGTGAGCGGGGTCGGGGAGGTGGTCGCCCGGCCAAAGGGGTGAGCAGCGGGGCAAGCGGCCAAAGGCATGGCTCTGGAATTGAATTCAAAGCCGCCCGTTTCAATCGGCAGTTCGTAGGGCTGCCCCCAAAATGGCGTTTGCCTGAGGGGCCACCAGAGCTTATCTTCCGGTTCGGTGAACTTTGGCCTCCGTAAACGCCCCAAAAACCGCGCACCACGCACTATCCTTCCCCCATGAATCTGCCCGAAGCCCGCGCCGCCCTCGCCCAAGCCCGCCGCGTCGCTGTGCTGACCGGGGCCGGAATCAGTGCCGAGAGCGGTATCCCGACTTTCCGCGACGCCCAGACCGGCCACTGGGCACGCTTCAGGCCCGAAGACCTGGCTAGCCCGCCCGCCTACCAGCGCGACCCCGCAGTGGTCTGGGAGTGGTATGCGGGGCGCTAACGCGACGTGCTGGCGGCCCAACCGAACGAAGGCCACCGCCTACTGGCCGAACTGGAAGCGCAAAAGGGCGCGGGGTTTTTTCTGGCGACCCAGAATGTAGACGGCCTGCACGCCCGCGCCGGAAGCGGCACGCACGGCGGCGCCCTAGTCGAGCTGCACGGCAACCTGCTCAGCGCCCGCGACGAAAAGACCGGCGAGACTTTCCCACTGCCCGCGCCCGCGCAGTTGCAGACCCCGCCCGTTTCGCCTAACGGCAACCGGATGCGCCCCAACATTGTCTGGTTTGGCGAGTACCTGCCCGCAGAGGCGCTAGACGCTGCCCAGCAAGCCTTTGCCGGGGCCGAGGTCGCCCTGATTGTCGGCACCAGCGGCGTGGTCTACCCGGCGGCGGGGCTGGCCCTGGAAGCGGTGCAAGGGGGCGCAACCGTCATTGAAATCAACCCCGACGAAACCGAACTGACGCCGCTGCTGACGTTCAGCCTGCGCGAAAAGGCGGGGCAGGGGCTGCGGCTTTTGCTGGAAGGGGAATACGAACTGGGCGGTTGATTCGGCTCAAGCCCGAATCACTCCGAGCGGACGCGAGGAGGAACAACAGACGGACTTTGCGGTGTGGACTGGTACAACTCGCACAGAGGGGGCGCGTGCCTAACGTTTCACGCATGGCGCTGCAAAAATCCTGACCGTAGGAAGCGACCAGGCCCCTTTCTGGGTGCCGTTTTGGTCAAGAAGCGGGCAGGCTTGCTCAAGCGAGTCCGTTTTGCCCAAGCGGGCACCGCCCGTACCGCCTTAGCGCGAAACCCGTATCTTTTTCTCCTCGGCCCGGATTGACTCCAAAAGTGCCTGGTTCAATCGTGCCCGGTTCAATCGCTAGTCCGTATCACCCTTTCCTATTCCCCGAAACCGCCCCCAGCAACCCGGCCAGCCCCCCCACAAAGCCGTCGTCCAGGCGGCCCCACGCCGGGTCGAAGGGCTGCGTGCGGGTCACCTCGTTGGGCACCACCACCACACGCATTCCGGCGGCGGCGGCGGCGGTGGCCCCGTTCAGGCTATCCTCCACGGCCAGGCACTCGGCTGGGCGCACACGCAGGCGTTCGGCAGCCAGCAGGTACAGCTCGGGGTCGGGCTTGACGCGGGCCACATCGTAGCGGGTCGCGGTGGCCTGGAAGAGTTCCAGCAGATTGTGCTGCGACAGCCAGCCTGTCACCCAGTCGCGGTCACTGCTGGTTGCCAGCGCCAGCTTCAGCCCGGCGGGTTGCACGGCCCGCAGCACCTCGCGCACGCCGGGGCGCACATCCTGGGCGCGGATGTCGGCCAGCAGGCGCTCATGCAGGGCGGCCTGCACGTTTGCGCGGTCACCTTGCACCGGCTCGGGTAGCCCAGCCCAGGGGTCGAAGGCGTCCCAGGTGCCTACCCCACGCTGCCAGTCGCTCAGGGCCAGTTCGCGGCCATGTTCGCGGTACAGGGCCTCCCAGCGGCGAAATTCGGTGGTCTCGGTGTCCAGAATGGTGCCATCAAAGTCAAAGATGATGGCCCGCAGGCCAGCAGGAACGGTCACGGGCTGAGTCATTTTGCCAGTCTATAAGGCCTCCGGTCAAAACAGACTCATGGCCCGCACTTTTGGCCGCCTGCCAACCGCTTCAGGGGATGAGCCGCGTGCCCGCCTCGCCCCGCGCCGCCGCCGCCAGCACCCCGGCCTGCATCCCGCTGGCAATGGTGGCGTGGGGCGCACCCCGTTCCAGCGCGTCCAGCGCGGCCTGAACCTTGGGAATCATGCCCCCGGCGATCCAGCCCGCACCGATTCCCTCTTCGGCCTCGGCGCGGGTCAGCTGCACGGCGCGGCTCGCGGGGTCGGGAAAGGCGCGGTAAACCCCGTCCACGTCGGTTAAAAAGACGATGCCCTGACCCAGCGCCCCCGCCACTGCCCCGGCGGCGGTATCGGCGTTTACGTTCAGCGCTTCGCCGCCCGGCCCGACAGCCACGCTACCAATCACCGGGGTCAGGCCGGTGCCCAGAAGTGTGCGAATCAGTTCGGCGTTTACTCCAGTCACGCGGCCCACCCGGCCCAACTCAGGGTTCAGTACCTCGGCCCGCAGCAGTTCGCAGTCGCGTCCCATCAGACCCACCGCCTGACCGATGTCCTGCGAAAGCTGCTTGTTCAGCTGGCACAGCGCCATCTCGACCACGTCCATGGCAGCCGGGCTGGTCACGCGCAGGCCACCCCGGAACTCACTGGCGACGTTGCGGGCGGCCAGTTCGCGCTCGATCACCGGGCCGCCGCCATGAACCACCACCACCGAAAAAGTGCCGCGCAGACCGGCGATTTCTGCGGCCACCGCTCGCCGCAGCTCCAGGCTTTTCATGGCGTTGCCACCGTACTTGACGATCATGCTCAGAGTGTAACGGTCAGGGCTGCGCCAGCCGCGCAACCTGATCCTGTTCGCCGGGTGCAGCGGGCCTGAGCCGTTTGGCGTACCACGTCATCGCGGGGCGGGCGTCCAGTTCAAAGGTGTAGCCCAGGCGCTCCCAGAAGCGCACGCCGCGCGGGTTGTCGCCCAGCACACTGGCCAGGATGCGGCAGGTGCCGCGTGGCAGGCGCGCCTCGAACTGCTGGATGGCCTGCGCCCCCAGGCTCTGGTTCTGGCGGTCATGGTGGATCAGCAGCAGGTTGATGGTCACGTCGCCCGGCTGCGGGTAGTCGGACTTGTAATCCAGGCTGCCGACCAGCTGCCCCGCGTCGTCATGCAGCAGTTCCAGATGCCGCCGGGGGTCTTGAATGGCCGTGGCGACGTCGGCCTCGACCTCGGGCAGCGTGGGGGTATGGTTGCCCAGCAACGCAAAATAGTTTGGGGCCGCCAGATAGGAGGCGTGCAGCAGAGGCGCGAGGTGCAGGGCTACAGGGGTGAATTCCAAAGTAGTGAGTCCTTCCACCCGACGGGCGGCTGGTTTAACCAACAAGTCGAGAATACGCCGACGTTATGACAGTTTTATGCCACTCACTTACTGGCCGGGCTTGAGACTGCCTTCATTCGCCCACTGGCTCAGCCGCGCTATCCTAAGGGAATATGAACGCTGTGCCACCCACTTCTGCTGCCGGTTTTTACGCCCGCCGCCTGGCCCGGCCCGGCGCGGTACTGGCGCCTATGGCGGGGTACAGTGACGCGCCCATGCGTCAGCTGGCCGCCGAGCAGGGGGCACTCTGGACCGTCAGCGAAATGATCAGTGCGCGCGGGCTGGCGCTGGGCGGCGAAAACGAGAGCCTGCATCTGGGCCGCCCGTACCCCGGCGAAACGGGACGAGTGGTGCAGCTGTTCGGAGCCGACCCGGACATCCTGGCCGACGCCGTGCAAAAGGCCCAGGCGTGGTTTGCGCCCGCTGCCATAGACCTGAATATGGGCTGCCCGGTGCCCAAAGTGCGCGGTAAGGGTGGCGCGTGCCTGCTCCAGACCCCAGAAGTCGCCTTCGACCTAATCCGCGCCATGAAAAGCGCCACCACCCTGGATGTGAGCGCCAAGATTCGCCTAGGCTGGGACAGCAACCGGAGTATCGAGATCGCTCAGGGGTTGTCGGAGGCGGGGGCCGCCGTGATAACTGTACATGGCCGCACCAGTGCCCAGCGGTACACGGGGCAGGCCGACTGGGAAGCCATTGCGCGGGTCGCGGCCAGCGTGCCGACTCCGGTGATCGGCAGCGGCGACATCCTGAGCGCAGAGCAGGCCCGAGAACGTCAACGCCTGGGCGTGGCCGCAGTCATGATCGGGCGCGGCGCGGTAGGCAATCCCTGGATTTTCCGGGCGCTGGCCGACGAGAACCCGGAGCGGCCCACCCCTGCTCAGCGGGCCGCCACCGCGCTCAGGCACGCCGAATTACAACACCAGTTCTACAGTGCCCCGGATCGCTACCGCCCCGGCGAAATGCGCTACGCCAGCATGAAACCGCTGCGTAAGGTGCTGCCCGGATACCTGCCGGATTGCCCCGAACTGCATGCCGAGCTGGTGCAGGTCGAACGCATCGAGGACGTGCGCCGCCTGCTGGAGCCGCTGGCCAACTTGCAGAAACCTAAATGTATGGGGCCACAACCGCGTGACGGCGCTGCTCCCGCGCTATTCTCTTAAACGATCATGAACGCCCAAGAGTACTACGCCTACATGGCCGCATCCCGCGAGCAGCTCTGGAATTTTGTGCGGGCACTTCCTGCCGCTGACCAGAACCGTGACATGATCGAAAGCGGCGAGCGTTTTCATTCCATTAAGGACTTGCTGCTGCATATCAGCGATGTCGAGGACCACTGGATTCATACCATTGCCCGCCAGGACGGAGTGCAGCGCGAAGGCCAATACCAGCATGACTGGGTCAGGCCGCGTGCCGAACAGTATGACCTTAACTGGATTATCGAATACAGCCAAGAGGTGACGCGCCGCACCCGCGAATTTTTAGGCAGCCAGCCTGACCTCACCCGCCCGGTCAAACTGATTCAGGACGACCCGGCCAGCGAAACGGCCACGCTGGATCATCTGCTGTGGCACGTCATGACCCATGAAGTGCGTCATACCGCGCAAATCGTCTTGATGATCCGGCAACTGGGCCACACTCCGCCCTGGCTTGATTACCTGCGCTTCGTTCGTCCCGAGGTCCCCAATAGTCCGTAAATCGGCACCGACCCCGGTGATGGTACCGACGACGAGGCACAAATGGCAAACGGAAGGCGGCGCTCAGGTCTTCCGTTTTCTTTTGTCCGGCACCAGCCAGCGCACCGCGAACAGGACGATCAGGCCCAGAACTACGATCAGCGGGCCGGTGTGGTCTTTTTTGACGCCCCACCAGTAGTGCAGGGTCGCTAAGCCTACGGCTGGATACACCAGTCGGTGCAGTCGGGTCCAGCGGGCAAACCCCAGCCGGGCCACGCTGCGGGGCGTGCTGGTCAACGCGAGGGGCAGCAGGAGCAGCAGCGCCAGAAAACCCGCCGTCACGAAGGGGCGCTTCAGAATGTCCTGGGCCATCTGCGACAGGCTTAAGTCCTGGTCCAGCAGATAAAGACCCAGATGCAGAGCAGCATAAAAAAAGGCGAGCAGCCCCAGCGCCCTGCGAATCCGGATGGGCCAGGGCCAGTGCGTCAGGCGGCGCAGCGGCGTGCAGGCCAGCGACAACAGCAGCAGAATCAGGGCCAGTTGCCCGGTCTGGTGGGTCGCCTGCCTGATCGGGTTGGCCCCCAGCAAGCCGCGCACGGCGTCTGCGGCCAGGACTGCGGCGGGAAGCAGCCCGCCTACGCTAACGGCGGGAACCAGCCAGTTCCAGCGGCTGGGCCGCTTCAAGACCCCACCATCAGAAGTTGCGGCGTAGGTCCAGCCCCTTGTACAGGTGCGCCACCTGCTCGGCGTATCCGTTGAAGGGCAGCGTCTGGCGGCGGGAAAACTCACCGATGCGCCGCTCGGTAGCCTGGCTCCAGCGCGGGTGATCGACCGCCGGGTTCACGTTGGCGTAAAACCCGTACTCAGACGGGGCCGCCAGCGCCCAGGTTGTGGCGGGCCGCTCGCTGGTCAGCGTGATTTGCACGATGCTCTTGATGCCCTTGAAACCGTATTTCCAGGGCACCACCAGCCGCAGCGGTGCCCCGTTCTGGTTGGGCAGCGCCCGCCCGTCGAGGCCCAGCGCCATGAAAGTCAGTGGGTGCAGGGCTTCGTCCAGCCGCAGCCCCTCGGTGTAGGGCCACTGGAGCACCTCCGAACGCTGGCCCGGCATCTGTGCGGGGTCGTGCAGCGACGTGAAGCTGACATAGTTCGCCTTGCCTGTCGGCTCGACGCGGCGAATAAGGGCCGCGAGCGCAAAGCCCATCCAGGGCATGACCATGCTCCAGCCTTCCACGCAGCGCATCCGGTACACGCGGTTTTCGAGCGGAAACCAGGACTGCAAGGTGTCGATGTCTACGGTCTGGGGCTTACGCACCTCTCCGTCGATCCTGACCGTCCAGGGGCGCGTGCGTAGCGAACCCGCGTTCTGCGCCGGGTCGGACTTGTCGAGGCCGAACTCATAGAAATTGTTGTAGGTCGTGGCCTGCGCGTAGGGCGTGACTGCCTCGGAGGTGTCGTAAGGCCCCAAGGGACGCTTGACCCGGCCCAGAGGCGCGGCGCTGCTGCCTGCCGCCCCGGCCCCCGAGGGACGGCGCGTGAGCAGTTCGAGGCCCCCGCCCAGCCCCGCTACCGTCGCCGTAAACAGTGTGGCCGAGCGCAAAAACTCGCGGCGGGACGTGGGCGGTTGAATGGCAGGCTGGGCCGTATCCGTGCCTATTTCGTCGCCTTCACGCTGCACCGGGAGTTTTGCCATGCCCTGTATTGTGCCCGGCTCAGCGCCCGCGCAAGGTGCCCTGCACTGCACTCATGAACTCGGCGCGGGTGCGGGCGTCGCTGCGAAACAGGCCGCGCATGGCGCTGGTGGTGGTCGAGGAATTCTGCTTTTGCACGCCGCGCATTGCCATGCACAGGTGCACGCCTTCCATCAGCACAGCCACGCCCCTGGGGGCCAACAGGTCCTGCACGGCGTCGGCCACCTGCGTGGTAATGCGCTCCTGCACCTGTAAGCGGCGCGAGTACAGATCCACGATCCGCGCAAACTTGCTGAGGCCCAGAATCTTAGCGTTGGGGATATAGGCTATATGTGCCCGGCCATAAAACGGCAGCATGTGATGCTCACACATAGAATAAAACTCGATATCCTTCACAATGACCATTTCACTGCCCTCGGCGGCAAAAATCCCCTCTCCGACCACTTCTTCCAGTGTCTGCCCGTAGCCCTCAGTCATATAGGCCCAGGCTTTAGCAACGCGCTGGGGCGTGCGTAACAGTCCCTCGCGCCCAGGGTCTTCACCTACTGCGGCCAGCCAGTCACGGGTCAAGGGTTCGAGTTCGGAAATGGTCTGTGGTTGCTCAGACTTGCTCAAATGGATGTCCTCCGGCACAAATAATACGGAGCGCCGATTGAACCGGGCCGTTTTGGATTCAATCCGAGCGGACGCGAGTAGCAAAATCCGTACCAACCAATTGTACGCGCCCCAATTGTACGTGCCCAGCCAGGCCACAAAAAACCGCCACCGCCCCGGAGTCTTACGGGCAGTGACGGGTGGGGGTCTGAGAGGCTGTCTGAGGCCCATATCGTCGGAGTATCCATGCTGCCCTCTTCATCAGGCGCACAATCGCTGGAGCAGAAT
>NZ_JAGLBG010000059.1 GCF_018260405.1 Deinococcus sp. | reverse complement strand
CTGCTCCAGCGATTGTGCGCCTGATGAAGAGGGCAGCATGGATACTCCGACGATATGGGCCTCAGACAGCCTCTGAAGGGTATAGCGGACTGATGACCACATTGCGACAGCAAAAGCAAAAAAACTAGGTCGTGATAGGTACCTGCCGGGTGATGACTAGGTGATTACCCCAAGCGGACTTGCAAAGCTGCAAAGCTGCGCTAGTAGGTAGAAGCTCCTGGTGAAAATAGACTCGTAAAGCTGCTTGCAGAGCGAATCCGGGCGCTACTTAAACAGCTTGACAGCTACATGCCGCTTAAGATTAACTACGCTCTAAGGACAGATAAAATCTGGAGGCCCCAATATGAGAGTACCCAGTGGAACATAGCGGTGGAGTCTAAAGGTGGAATTTGACTCCCAGATTTTCTGGAAAGCGCTTTTTTCTATGGAGTATTTACGGGGCGCAGGGATTGCGCTGGCACTGGCGCTGCTCTCTATGCTGGCAGCCTCAATCATCGGCTTTGGCATCGCGCTGTGCCGCCGCTCTGGAAACGCCTTTTTAGAGGGCTTTGGGGCGGCGTATGTCTGGTTTTTCCGTGCCATTCCCACGCTGCTGATTTTCTTGGTGGTCTGGAACGTGGGGCCGCAGCTTTTTCCGCCTCTTAAAGAAAAATGGTTTAATTCATTTTTGGCGTGCTGGATTGGCCTGTCTATTGTAGAGGCCGCGTATATGGCCGAAATTATTCGCTCGGCGCTGGCCAGTGTGGACAGCGGGCAGGAAATCGCCGCCCGCTCACTGGGCATCTCGCCGCGCCGGGTGCTGTACAAAATTGTGCTGCCGCAGGCGGTCAAGGTCGCCACCGCGCCCAGCAGCAATGAATTTATCGCCGTGCTGAAATACACGTCACTGGCCTCGGTGATTTCCTTGCAAGAATTGATGACGGTAGCGGGCATCAACGTGTCCAACACCTTCAAATATGCTGAGTACTACTCGGCGGCGGCGGTGTACTACCTCGTGATTGTCAGCGTGCTGATGCTGGTGCAGAGGCTGCTGGAATACCGGATGCGCTGGGTGTCTTTGCCCGCCGCACGCGGCTTGTTCCCGGCGAGGCGGCCCGCATGAAAGACCTGCTGGTCGCCAAAAACCTGCACAAACGCTACGGGCAACACAAAGTGTTGAAGGGCGTGGACTTCACGGTTCACCGGGGCGAAGTCAAGGCTATTTTGGGTAAATCGGGTTCGGGCAAGTCCACCATCTTGCGCGTGATGAATCTGCTGGAACCTGCCGACGCGGGCGAGGTGCTGCTCGAAGGCCAGCGCCTCGGCGTGAACCCCCAAACGGGCCGAACCCTGCCCGAAGCGCACCTCGCCCGGCAACGCCAGCACATTGGCATGGTGTTTCAGCGCTTTAACCTGTTTGCCCACATGAACGCCCTAGACAACGTTGCCAGCGGGCTGCTGTTGACCCAGAACATGCCCCGCGCCAGCGCCCACGAAAAAGCCGCCGCGATGCTTACGCGCATGGGGCTGCAAGACCATCAGCGGCACTTTCCTAGTGAGCTTTCAGGCGGGCAGCAGCAGCGGGTCGCCATTGCCCGCGCCCTAGTGCTGGAACCCAAAGTCATGCTGTTTGACGAGCCGACCTCGGCGCTTGACCCCGAATTGGTGGGCGAAGTGCTGAATGTGATAGAAGAACTTGCAGCGGGCGGCATGACGATGGTAGTCGTCACCCACGAAGTGCGCTTTGCCCGCGCCATTGCCGATGAGGTGGCGCTGTTTCATGAGGGGCAAATCGTGGAGCAGGCCCCGCCCGAACAGTTTTTTGACCATCCGCAAAGCCCTATTACCCGCAGCTTTCTAAGCCACTTGCACTAACCGGAGGAATTCCCCATGAATAAGACCCTGCTTACGCTGACCGCCTTCGCCGCCGCCCTATCTACTGCGCACGCTGCGCCCAGCACCTACGTCCAGCCCGGCAAACTGACTGTGTGCATGAACGCCGCTTACGCCCCAATGGAGTACTACGTTGGCGCAGACAAGACCAACCCCGTCGGCTTTGACGTTGACCTTGCCAAAGCCCTTGCCAAGAAACTGGGCCTGACTTTTCAGCCCTTAGAAGTCTCGCTGGCGGGCATTATTCCTGCGCTGAATGGGGGCCGCTGTGACGTGGCCTGGTCGTCGCTGTATGTCACCCCGGCCCGCAGCGCCGCCGCCGACCCCGTGCCTTACCTCAAAACTGGCTACACCCTGCTGGTCAAGGCCGACAACACCAGCATCAAGGGCCTCAGTGACCTGGCGGGCAAGACCCTGAGCTACCAAAGCGGCTCTGCTGACGAGCAAAAAGTCACTGAACTCAAGAATCTGCTGGCTACCAATAAATTGCCCCCGGTCAATCTGCTTGGCACCGACCAGGGCATCAACGTGATTCAAAACCTGATGAACGGCAAGGCCGACGCCGCCTTTGGGCAAGACGTGTCTACGCCCGATATCATGGCCAAAACGGGCGGCAAGCTCAAGGTTGTGCCGCACGCCTACGCGCCCGAAAACCAGATTGGCTTTTACCTGAATAAAGGCAGCAAACTCACGCCCACCCTGCGCAAAGCCATCAATGACATGGCCCGCGACGGTACGACCGAAAAAATCGTGAAGCAGTGGAAACTGAACCCCGAAAATATCATTAAGTAACGCTTGCATAAAGGCTCCGCCCGGCTTTCAGGCTGGGCGGGGTCTTTCATTCAGTGCGGTTTCTGACGTGCCCATCATTCGCAGAACTGCTCTAATACGGATTCCGCTAAATTCCGCCACAGTCGGAAAATCGCCGTCTGTGGCTCCATACCGCGAAACCCGTATGCTGTTCCTACTCACATCCGCTCGGATTGATTCAGAACTGCACCGAATCAATCGGAATCCATATAATGTCTGGATTGCCCCACCCGGACGCAGCAAGCCTACCCGGCACATCAACAGCGACAGGGTGAAAACGTCCCGGCAAATCCGCCGCTCGCGGCGAGGCCCATAAGCGCGTGTGAGCGCAGTTGGCATCATCAGCAGTCAGGGCGGGAGCGCATCAGGAGCAGCCCCGCCGTGCAAGACAGCCCAACCTCTGTTGTCTCCACAGGGGTGACAATTTCCGGCCTGCTGCCTTTCCTAGTAACGCCCCGTCAAGCGCCGGTTCGTCTTATCATGGGAGAACAAACAAGCGTCAATAGATGCCATTTTTGTAGGCAACGCGCTTGAGGAGGAATACTCATGGCAGACAAGGCAATGAATCTGTTTAACACCCGCGACACGCTGACCGTTCCCGGCGGTAAGCAGTACTACTTTTACAACCTGAACAAGCTCCAGGGCCACGACGTAAGCAAGTTGCCCGTCAGCATTCGCGTGCTGCTTGAAAGCGTGCTGCGCGAGGCCAACGACTACGACGTGCGCCGTGAAGACGTGGAAACCGTCGCGGGGTGGAGCGCCACCAACCCCGAAGTCGAGATTCCCTTTAAGCCTGCCCGCGTGATTTTGCAGGACTTTACCGGCGTGCCCGCCGTGGTGGACCTCGCCGCCATGCGCTCGGCGATGGTCAAACTGGGCGGCGACCCCAGTAAAATCAACCCGCTGATTCCCGTTGACCTCGTCATTGACCACTCGGTGCAGGTTGACGAGTTCGGCACCGAAATGGCCCTTCAGCGCAACATGGAACTGGAATTCGAGCGCAATATGGAACGCTACGAGTTCCTGCGCTGGGGCCAGCAGGCCTTCGACAACTTCGGCGTAGTGCCTCCCGCCAGCGGCATCGTTCACCAGGTTAACCTGGAATACCTCGCCAAAGGCGTGCAGAGCCGCCCCGAGGACGACGGCACCGTGGTCTACCCCGACAGCCTCGTGGGTACCGACAGCCACACGACCATGATTAACGGTCTGGGCATCGTGGGCTGGGGCGTCGGCGGGATCGAAGCGGAAGCCGTGATGCTCGGCCAGCCGATCTACATGCTGATGCCCGACGTAATCGGCTTTAAGATCACTGGCCAGATGCCCGAAGGCGCGACCGCCACCGACCTCGCTTTGCGCGTGACCGAAATGCTGCGGAGCGCTGGCGTGGTGGGTAAGTTCGTCGAGTTCTACGGCGCGGGCCTGAGCAACATGACCCTGCCCGACCGCGCCACGATTGCCAACATGGCTCCCGAATACGGCGCGACCATGGGCTTTTTCCCCGTGGACGACGAGGCCCTCAAGTACCTGCGCCGCACGGGACGCCTGGAAGACGAAATCGAACTGGTCGAGGCCTACTACAAGGCCCAGGGCATGTTCCGCACCGACGAAACGCCCGATCCCGTGTTTACCAAGACCATCGAACTCGACCTGGGCACCATCGTTCCCAGCCTTGCCGGACCCAAGCGCCCGCAGGACCGCGTGAACCTGAAGGACATGCATACCGTGTTCAACGAGGCGCTGACGGCTCCCGTCAAGAACCGTGGCTTCGAGCTGCCTGAGAACAAGCTCGGCGCCCAGGGCACCATCGGCGGCACCAACATCAAAATCGGGCACGGCGCCGTGACGCTGGCAAGCATTACTTCCTGCACCAACACCAGCAACCCCAGCGTGCTGATCGCTGCTGGTCTGGTGGCTAAAAAGGCCGTCGAGAAGGGCCTAAAGAGCAAGGCCTGGGTCAAAACCAGCCTTGCCCCCGGCAGCCGCGTGGTGACTGAGTACCTCGAGGCGGCTGGCCTGCAAAGCTACCTCGACCAGATCGGCTTCAACACCGTAGGCTACGGCTGCATGACCTGCATCGGCAACTCCGGCCCACTGCCCGAACCCACCGTCGAGGCCATCAATGAGGCTGATCTGGTGGTCGCCAGCGTGCTATCGGGCAACCGCAACTTTGAAGGCCGCGTCAACCCGCACATCAAGGCGAACTACCTCGCTTCCCCGCCCCTGGTCGTTGCCTACGCGCTGGCCGGAACGGTCGTGAACGACATTGTTAACCAGCCCATCGGTCAAGACCAGAACGGTCAGGACGTGTTCCTGAAAGACATCTGGCCCAGCAACGCCGAGATTCAAGAAGCGATGGACCGCAGCATCACCGCCGACATGTTCAAGAAGGTCTACGACGGCATCGAGCAGAGCAACAAGGAGTGGAACGCCATTCCGGTGGCCGCGGGCGACCTGTTCGACTGGAAGGAAGACAGCACCTACATCCAGAACCCGCCCTTCTTCGACACCCTGGCCGACGGCGCTCACGAGATCGAGAGCATCAAGGGGGCCCGCGTACTGGTCAAGGTTGGCGACAGCGTAACCACCGACCACATTAGCCCCGCCGGGAGCTTCAAGGCCGACACCCCCGCCGGGCAGTACCTCGCCGAGCGCGGCATTGCGCCCAAAGATTTCAACAGCTATGGCAGCCGCCGTGGCAACGACCGCATCATGACGCGCGGCACCTTTGCCAACATCCGCCTGAAGAACCAGCTGGCCCCCGGCACCGAAGGCGGCTTTACCACCGACTACACCACTGGCAAGGTCAGCAGCATCTACGACGCCAGCGTCAACTACAAGGCCGCGGGCACCCCGCTGGTCGTGCTGGCAGGCAAGGACTACGGCATGGGCAGCAGCCGCGACTGGGCTGCCAAGGGCACCTTCTTGCTGGGCGTCCGGGCCGTCATCGCCGAGAGCTTCGAGCGCATTCACCGCTCTAACCTGGTTGGCATGGGCGTGCTGCCGCTGCAATACAAGGAAGGCGACACCGCCGACAGCCTGGGGCTGACCGGTAAGGAAACCTTCGAGTTCGTGCTGCCCGCCGACCTGAAGCCGCGTCAGGACATCACCGTGAAGGTGACCGACAGCGCCGGGGAAACCCGCGACATTACCGTGATGTGCCGCATCGATACCCCTGTAGAGATTGACTACTACAAGAATGGCGGCATCCTGCAAACCGTACTGCGCGGCATCCTGAGCAAGAGCCAGGGCGAAGTCAAGGCGTAAGCGTTAGCCGATTAGGACAATAGAATAGGTAAGGAAAGCCCCCGCCTGGGAAACTGGGCGGGGGCTTTAGGTTTAACGGTCACTTAAAAATATGTTCAAAACATCTTACTGCCAGTACGCCGACTATAGACTTGCTGCGATTTACTGTCTAGAGCATTTTGCCAAAAGATGGTAAAAGAGCACCATCTTTTGGCCAAGTGGAACGAGTGAAAAAGAAAGATCAGGACCTAGAATGAAGGGGGCGGCGGTGTTTTTCCGACGTGCCCATCATTCGGAGAACTGCTCTAAATCAAGAGCGCAAAAAAAGAGACCCCTTAGGGCCTCTCCATCTCTACTCCGGCTGCTTTACGACTGGCCGAACATCACTTCGCGCTTGACTTCCTCGATCAGTTGGGTAATCGGAATGCCACGCGGGCAGGCTTCGGTGCAGTTGTACGCGGTGCGGCAGCGCCACACGCCGGTGTTCTGGTTCACCACGCCCAGACGCTGCTGCTTGGCCTCGTCGCGGGTATCGAAGATGAAGCGGTGCGCCTGCACCAGCGCGGCGGGGCCGATGTACGAACCGTTGACCCAAAAAATGGGACACGAGGTTGTGCAGCACGCGCACAGAATGCAGTTCGAGGAGTGCGCCATCTTCTCGGCGTTGGCCTCGGACTGGTACTGCTCCTTGGCCGGAAAGGGCGTCGGGTGAATAAAGTACGGCATGATGGCGCGGTAGGCGTCGAAAAACGGCTCCATGTCCACCAGCAGGTCTTTTTCGACCTTGAGGCCACGAATGGGTTCGACGGTCACGGTGCCTCCGTCTTTCGCCACGTCGCGCACCAGGGTCTTGCAGGCCAGGCGGTTGCGCCCGTTAATAAGCATGGCGTCGCTGCCACAAA
The DNA here is from genome assembly GCF_018260405.1 of Deinococcus sp. Taxonomy (GTDB): domain Bacteria; phylum Deinococcota; class Deinococci; order Deinococcales; family Deinococcaceae; genus Deinococcus. The sequence continues at coordinate 8,961 of NZ_JAGLBG010000059.1, read as the reverse complement.
TCCCGTGCTGGCACGAGCGACGGAAGGCCAGGCCGGTTTCTTTGTACCACTTGATCTCGTTGAGCACGTCTACCATGCGGTCGCCGGGCTGCGCTTCCATATCGTAAGTGACCCAGTGGGCTTTCTTGTCGGTTTCGGGGTTAAAACGCAGAATTTTGACGTGCAGGCGCATCATCGGCACGTCGACAGCGGCGGGTGCGGCAGCGACCGGGGGGTTAACTGCGGAATCTATAACAGGGGTCTGGGTCATGGTTTTCCCTTTCGGAACATGTGGCTGGTGGCTCATGGCGTGTAGAAAAACCTTGTGTTTTCTCGGCACGCCACACACCACACGCTACACGCCTTTAGTACACGCGGGGCTTAGGCTCGAACGAGCGCGTGAAGCCCTTGAGGGCTACGGGCTTGTAACCGATAATGACATTGTCAGGACTGTTCAGGTCCTTGTACGCCATAGTGTGCTTGAGCCAGTTCACGTCGTCGCGCGAGTGGAAGTCCTCGCGGTCGTGGGCGCCGCGCGACTCGGTGCGGTTCACGGCGCTGCTCGCCATCGCTTCGGCGCAGTCGAGCAGGAATCCGGTTTCCAGGGCCTCGATCAGTTCGCTGTTGTACTTGCGGCTGGGGTCGGCCACGGCCACGTTGGCGTAGCGGGCCTTGAGTTCCTTAATGTACTCGACCTGGTACGCCATGTCCTTGCCGTTACGGAAAATCCCGACATTTTTCATCATGGTTTCCTGCAAATCCTTGCGGATTCCGGCGGCGTTTTCCTTACCGTTGCTGGTTCGCAGGCGCTCGAACTCCTGGCGGCTGTCGGCCTCGGGGTCGTCGGGCAGGTCGCCAAATTCAACCTGACGGGCATACTCGGCGGCGTACTTCCCGGCGCGGCGGCCAAACACCACGAGGTCGCCCAGGCTGTTGGTGCCCAGCCGGTTGGCTCCGTGCAGCGACACGCAAGCTTGCTCGCCCGCCGCATACAGCCCTTCAATGCTGCCGCCGTTGCCGTCGCTCAGGCACAGGCCGTTGAGGTCGGTGGGAATGCCGCCCATCGCGTAGTGGGCTGTAGGCTGCACCATCACGAGGTCCTTGACCGGGTCTTGCCCCAGGTAAGTGCGGGCCAGATCGGTGATTTCGGCCAGTTTGCCTTCGATCACTTCACGCGGCAGGTGGGTCAGGTCGATGTAGATGGCGTCCTTGTCCTTGCCCACACCACGCCCTTCACGAATTTCGGTGGTCATCGAACGGGCCACGATGTCACGCGGCGCGAGGTCTTTGATCGACGGGGCGTAGCGTTCCATGAAGCGTTCGAGGTTGCTGTTACGCAAAATCCCGCCTTCACCGCGAATCCCTTCCGTGACCAAAATCCCCAGCTTGGCGAGGCCGGTGGGGTGGAACTGGTAGAACTCCATATCTTCCAGTGGCAGGCCCTTGCGGTAGTAGATGCTCATGAGGTCGCCCGTGAGCGTCAGCGCGTTCGAGGTGATCTTGAACACGCGCCCGTAGCCCCCCGCTGCCAGAATCACGGCTTTGGCATGGAAGGTATGCAGCTCGCCGGTCGAGAGTTCGTAGGCGACCACGCCGGTGCAGCGCCCGTTTTCGATCAGCAGGTCGGTCACGTGGAACTCGTTGAAAAACAGCGTGCCTTCCTTGACGTTCTGTTGGTACAGGGTCTGCAAAATCATGTGGCCGGTGCGGTCTTTGGCGTAGCAGCTGCGTTCCACCGCTGCCTTACCGAAGTCGCGGGTATGGCCCCCGAACTTGCGCTGGGCGATCTTGCCTTCTGGCGTGCGCGAGAAGGGCAGACCCATGTGCTCAAGTTCGTACACCACGTCGATGATGTCCTTACTGAACACCTCGGCGGCGTCTTGGTCGGTCAGGTAGTCGCCGCCCTTAACGGTGTCGAACATGTGCCATTCCCAGTGGTCTTCCTGAATGTTGCCCAGCGCCGCGCCAATGCCGCCCTGCGCCGCGCCCGTGTGCGAACGGGTCGGATAGAGTTTGCTGATACAGGCGACGCTTACGCCACCTTTTGCGGCGTAGAGGGCTGACATCAGTCCTGCGCCGCCCGCGCCAACCACAATTACGTCATAACGATGATGCATAGCTAAAGTTCCTTATTTAACAGCCATCAGGCCGACGGTGCCGAAAGCGAAAAGCAGGCCGACAAGCGTGAAGAAGAACATTTTGACCCAGGCGCGGTTGGGGCGCGAGCGCACGTAATCCTCGATCACGTAGCGGGCGCCGTTGGTGCCGTGCAGCAGTGCCAACACCAGAATCAGCCAGTCGTAGAGCTTCCAGGCCGGATTGCCCAGCTTGTTGATCACCGCGTCGTAGGTGGCGTCGGACTCGCTAACCTGAATGAAGGTCATATAGACGTGCCCCAGCACCAGGAACATCAGGATCAGTCCGCTGACACGCATGAAAATCCACCAGTTCAGTTCGGCGTTGCTATGCGCCTGGGTACGGGCGTCGGTGTAGGTTCGGGCGCGGATCATTTAGTAGCCCCCCAGGATGCGCGGAATCAGCTTATACAGCGCGTAGGCCGTGGCCACAGCCGTTATGACAAGCACGCCGTACCACGCCTGACGCTGCACCGAAACGCCGATGCTGGTGAAGTCCATCAGAATGATGCGCAGGCCGTTGAAAGCGTGATAGACCACCGCCGCCACGACCGCGACCAGGCCAAGCCGGAACAGCACGAAATCGTAGGTGTTGTGAATCTTCATGTAAAACGGCTCACCGAAGATCATCGAGCCGATGCTGAATACGTGCAGCAGCAGGTAAACCAGGATGGCTAACCCTGAAATACGGTGAAGCAGGAATGCCCACTGGCCTTCTCTTCCCTTATACATTCCTTAGTCCTCCTCGGGGTGCTGACCACTCACTCTTAACCGGGTGAGGGGCGGTGGGTGGGCCTTGACCTACACCACATTCAACTCAGACTTTCCCAGCATAACACCGTGCGGCGGGGTAGCGCAGGTGTTAAGGAACTTACGGTTCCAGCTCCGCGTATCCGGGGAAGGCGCCCGAATCCACTTCACTTCCAGCCGCCGCTTCTTTTTGCCTGCTCGTTCTACTCCGGGGAGAGGCGCGTTATGGCGCACTCTAGAGACTTACCGGGCCAAAGACGGCTGGCCGCCAGGCCGCTTAGCGCAGCAGTTGCCCGTAGTGGGCGCGGAGTTTGGCGACTTTGGGCGCGATGACAGCCATGCAGTAGCCCTGATCCGGGTTGTTGGCATAGTAGTCCTGGTGATAGTCCTCGGCGACGTAAAAGGTGGTGGCCGGTTCAATGCTGGTCACGATGGGTTTGCCGAACACCTGCTGCTGTTCCAGTTCAGCGAACACGGCGCGGGTCTGCGCCTCCTGCTCGGGCGTCAGCGGAAACACGGCGCTGCGGTACTGCGTGCCCACATCGGCCCCCTGCCGGTTGAGGCTGGTGGGGTCGTGCGTGACCATGAAGAGCCGCAGCAGGTCGCCGTAGCTGACCACCGCCGGGTCGAAGGTCGCGCGAACCGCCTCGGCGTGCCCGGTATCGCCGCCGCAGACCTGCCGGTAGGTGGGGTGAGCGACCTGCCCGCCGATATACCCGCTCTCGATCTTCTCGACGCCGCGCACGTCTTTCAAGATGGCTTCGGTACACCAGAAGCAGCCGCCCGCCAGTATGGCCTGTTCACTCATGGCATTATTGTGCGCCTGCCGGGGAAGCGGGAAAGTGGGCCAGAAGACTCATTGGGCGCTGTTCTCAGACGGACTGCCGCTTCACTCTGCCGCAGTCGGGAGGGCCGCCGCTTGCGGCTCCACACCGCCCAGTCCGTCGGGTGTTCCTTCTCGCGTCCGCTCGGAGTGATTCGGGATTGAGCCGAATCAACCGGCAGCCTGTATTAGAGTAGTTCTCCGAATGAAGGGGACGTCGGAAAAACACCGCCGCCCCCTTCATTTTACGTCCTGCCATTCTACGTCCTGCTCTTTCTTTTTCACTCATTGCACTCAAAAAAAAAGGTGGTCAAAAGAGCACCATCTTTTTGTAAAATACTCTAGTGGCCCGCGAACAGCTTGGCCGCCACCAGCACCACGATCAGACCGTACATCCACTTGACAAAGGCCGAGCCGCGCAGCATTGCCATTTTTGCGCCGACGTAGGCCCCCAGCGCGTTGGCGACGCCCATCGGCAGGCCGATCCAGAAAACCATGTTGCCCTGAAGCAAAAAGAGCACGAAAGCCCCCGCGTTGGTGGCGAAGTTGATGGCGCGGGCGTTGCCGCTGGCCTTGACCAGATTGAAGCCCGCCAGCGTGAACACGAACATCAAGAAGGTGCCGGTGCCGGGGCCGATAAAGCCGTCGTACAGCCCGATAATGAATGTGCCGGGCAGCGTGATCGCCAGCGTGCGGGCGGTGAGGCCGGGGTAACGATCCTCGAGGCCCAGGCGCTTGTTTAGCAGCACCAGCGCCCCCACGCCCAGAATGACCACGCCTACCAGCGTCTTGAAGATGTTTGGGTCAATAAAATGCACCAGATACGCCCCCAGCGCACTGCCGAGCAGGGCCAGCGGAATCAGACGCACAACCAGCGCCGTTTCGATGTGTCTGCTTCTGGCGTACTGGTAGGTCGAACTGGCCGACCCAAAAATCGCCAGAAGTTTGTTGGTCGCCACCGCGTGCGCCGGGCTAAGGCCCATGAAAAACAGGGTAGGTAGCGTGATGGTGCCGCCGCCGCCCGCCACCGCGTCGATAAATCCGGCGAGAAAGGCGAGGGGCAGGCCATAGATCAGGGCCTCGGGGCCGGGGTAGGTAGACACTTGTGCGACGCTAGCAGCTTTTGCCTGGGCTAGGGCACTTCTGAACCAAAGGGTGTGGGGGGGCAGTCTCTAGACACAGTGACCGCGTTAAACTGCCTGCCATGACCGTTCCGACCACCGACGTGCTAAGCCAGGTTCGTCACCAGTCCCCCATGGCCCTCGAACTGCGCGGCATCACCAAGCGCTTTCCGCTGGTGCTTGCCAACGACGACATCAGTCTTCAGGTCAATTGGGGGAGCGTGCATGCGCTGTGCGGTGAAAACGGCGCGGGCAAAAGTACCCTGATGAAAATTGTCTACGGGGCGCAGCCGCCGAGCAGCGGCGAGATCGTGGTGGACGGGCAGGTCGTGACGTTTAGCAGCCCCGCCGACGCCATTGCCAAAGGCATCGGGATGGTGTTCCAGCACTTTCAGCTGGTGGACACCCTCACCGTTACCGAAAACGTCATCCTGGGCGCGGAACCGACCCAGGGCATCAGCATCAACTACGGCGCGGCGCGGCGGCGCGTGGCCGAGCTGGTGGCGCAATTCGGCTTCGGCCTGAACCCCGACGCGCTGGTGGGCGAGTTGCCGGTGGGCCAGCAGCAGAAGGTTGAAATCCTCAAGACGCTGTACCGGGGCGCACGCATCCTGATTCTGGACGAACCCACCGCCGTGCTTACCCCCAGCGAAACCGACGAACTGTTCGAGTTTCTCAAAACCCAGTACGCGGCGAGCGGCAACGCGGTCATCTTTATCTCGCACAAGCTAAACGAGGTGCTGCACATCTCGGATACCATCAGCGTGATCCGCGACGGTCGGATGATCGGCAGTATTCCGGCGGCGGGCGCGACCACCGAAACGCTCGCCCGCATGATGGTGGGCCGCGACGTGAGCCTGAAGGTGCACAAGGCCCCCGCGCAGCCCGGCGAGGTCGCGCTCGACGTGCGGGATGTGGTCGTGCGCGGCGAACACCGCAATGCCGTAGACGGCGTCAGTCTTCAGGTGCGTGCGGGCGAAATCGTAGGCATCGCGGGCGTGGAGGGCAACGGTCAGAGCGAACTGGTCGAGGCGATCACTGGCCTGATTCCGGTGCAGAGCGGGCAGATCACCTACCTGGGCCGCCCGGCACATGGGGTGCGTGAGGTCGAGGCGTCGGGGTTGTCGCATATTCCCGAAGACCGCAATGAGCGTGGGCTGGTGCTAGAGATGTCCACCGCCGAAAACTACATTCTGGGCGAGCAAGACCGCCCTCCCTTCGCCGGGCCGCTAGGCTTTTTGAAACAGGACGTAATCGAGCAAAATGCCCGCGACCTCTCTGAAAAATACGACGTCAGGCCGCGCAGCACGGCCCTGCCCGCCGGAAGCTACAGCGGCGGCAACGCACAGAAACTGATCGTGGCCCGCGAGATGCGCAAGGGGCCAAAAATCCTGGTCGCCAGCCAGCCCACACGCGGGGTAGACATCGGGGCCATCGAGTTCATTCATGCCAGCATCGTCCAGGCCCGCGATCAAGGGCTGGCCGTGCTGCTGGTCAGCGCCGACTTGGGCGAGGTGATGAACCTCTCCGACCGCATTCTGGTGATGTACGGAGGGCAGGTCGCGGGTGAGGTCGCCGCTGCCGACGCCACAGAAACCCAGCTGGGCCTGATGATGACCGGCAGTGCGGGCGGGGCGGGCAAACGCGACTGATACGGGCTGGGGTTAAATGGAGGGCTGCGCCGCGCTTGTCAGGCTTTTTTGGAACTCTGGCAAGGAGACTTGCTGCGGGGCGGAACAAGCCGGGAGACAGGCCGTGCGCCTTTTTGACGGTGGCGCGAGTTCCTGGCTGCCCGGTAGCTGTAGCCCGCAACCACCAGAACCGGACGTGTTAGCCTCCGAACCATGAATTTTGCTGCTGCCGTCACCGAACGAACCAGGGAACTCAGCACTCGCCTGTGCGTGGGCCTCGACCCGCGCCGGGACGCTTACCATGACTTCGGTGGGCTGCGCCAGCATACGCTGGACGTGCTGGAGGCTGCCGCGCCCTATGCCGCGTGCGTCAAGCCGCAACTGGCCTTTTTCGAGGCACTGGGCCTGGGTGGTTTTACCCTGCTCGAAGAAGTCTGCGCCAGCGCCCGCACCCTGGGCCTGCCGATCATTCTGGACGCCAAACGCGGTGACATCGGCAGCACCGCCGAGGCTTACGCGCAGGGCTGGCTGAGCGGCCCTCACGCGGGCGACGCCCTGACGGTCAACCCGTTTTTGGGCTTTGAAACCCTCACACCGTTTGTCGAGGCTGCGCGGCAAAACGGCGGCGCGATTTTCGTGCTTGTTAAGACCAGTAACCCAGGCCAAGCCGACTTGCAGGGGGGCGGCGTCAGCGAAAAGGTCGCCGCCGAGATCACCCGCCTGAACGAGCAGGAGGGAGGCGAATACGGCAGCGTCGGCGCGGTGGTCGGGGCCACGCACCCACACGACCTTGCCCGCTTCCGGGAACTGATGCCCTGTGCGCTGCTGCTGCTGCCGGGGCTTGGGGCACAGGGAGCCGCCGCCGCCGACCTCGCGCCCGCCTTTATGCCTGACGGAACGGGTGCCCTCGCCAGCGCCAGCCGCGCCGTGCAGTACGCCCGCGAGCTGGACGTGACTGCCAGCCGTGAGGCGGCCCAAAGGTTGCGCGACGAGTTGAACGCGGCGCTGGGCAAGTGATAGGAGTCCATACCGCGAAATCCGTATTTTAGAGTACATTGCCTCAAGATTAGAGATAGGCTACAGATGGTGTGATGCTATGAGCGTATCTCTGCACGCAATTTCGTTAAAGACCTAATCGACACTGTTTTTTTGTCGTGTTTACCGTGCCGCGTAGCTACTTCTTCTTTTCTCTTTCCCGACTTTCTAGCGTTCTCTGGAGCTGATCTTTTCTGGAAACTTTACGTGTATCGGCCAATTCCCGCCCCAACTCCGTCGCCGGGGCCATAGCCGCCCTGCTGCGCTTGCACGGACAGGTCGAGGTGCAGGCCATCGGGCCGGGGGCCGTCAATCAGGCGGTCAAGGCTCTGGCGATTACGCGGGGCTATCTGAGTGCCGAGCAGCTTGACCTCACCGTGCAACCCGCCTTTATTAAGCTTGACGTGGATAACGAAGAACGCACCGCCATCCGGTTTATGGTCTTTAGCTACAAGTTACAGGGCTAGGTGGCCGCCGGGGACAGTTCCGCGTTCCGGGAAAAGCGCCCAAACCCCCTTCACTTCTGCTCAGAGTTCCTTTTGGCTCCTCGCTTCCCCCAGGCAGGGTTCAAACAGCCTCTCACCTGCTTCTTCACCTGCCAAATCCTTAACACTGACAGCGCCGCAGGCTCTCCCAAGACCTGGTCAAGTCGGCGGGGCCTTTTTCTCATGGAATCTGAGTCTGGTACGCTAAGATTTTAGGTGGAGGAAGAGAGTAAACAATGATTTTTGATGCCTACACACCACTGATCCTACTGGTCTTCGTCGCCTCGCTGCTTATCCAAGGCTACCTAAGCCGCACCTACACCAAGTGGGGCCGGGTCGCTAACCCACGCGGCATGACCGGGGCCGATGTGGCCCGCATGATGCTGGACGCCAACGGGCTGCAAAACGTGCCAGTGCAGATGGTGCCGGGTAACCTGAGCGACCACTATGACCCCGGCCAGAAGACCGTGAACCTCTCGGAATCGAACTTCCGGGTGGCGAGTGTCGCGGCGATGGCTGTGGCGGCGCACGAGGTCGGGCACGCCATTCAGGACAAGTCGCATATGCCCGCCCTGGTGCTACGCGGCAAGATGGCTTTGCCCCTGAGTCTGGGCATGAACTTGGCCCCGTGGTTGTTCATGGCCGGGATTTTCCTGCACCTGAGCGGCCTGATGTGGGTCGGGGTGTTTTTCTTCGGCTTCGCCATGCTGTTCCACCTGATTACGCTACCGGTCGAGTTCGACGCCAGCCGCCGCGCCTTGGCCTTTTTGAACGAGCGTGGCCTGAGCGGCAGCCCCGAGGCCCAGGGCGGCGCACGCAACGTGCTGACCGCCGCCGCCCTGACCTACGTGGCCGGGTTCGCTATGGCCCTCCTGCAATTTATGCAGATGCTGGGCTTTGCCAATCGCAGCGACGACTGAAACCACATATAAGAGGCTGTCTGAGGCCCTAACCATGGGAAATGTTTTAGGCTTTAACGGTGGAACGCGCAGCTTACCCTAG
>NZ_JAGLBG010000058.1:11333-15884 GCF_018260405.1 Deinococcus sp. | reverse complement strand
TGCAGTATCACGGCGCGGTCAGTGACCTGTTCAAGGAAAATCAGGGGGTGGTGGTGCGTGGGCACTTCCAGGGCGAAACCTTTTACGCCAACGATCTGGTTGTGAAGCACAGCGAGGAATACCAGGTGCCCAAGACCCAAGACGATCTCAAGAAGATGCTTCAGGACAGCAAGTAACCTGATGACGGCTCCTGCTTCCGCTGAGCGCCCCAGGCGCTCTTGGCCCCGGTTCTTGCCGCCGCTGCTGGCCTTTCTGGTCGTGGCGTTGCTGGGCTGGCTGCTGCTGAGGCCCGCGCCACAGGCCCCCGCGACCAGTTCGCTGATCGGTCGGGCGGCCCCCGATTTCACCCTCAACACGCTGGACGGCCAAACGGTGCAGCTCTCAAAGCTGCGCGGGCAGCCGGTCATCCTGAACTTTTGGGCGTCGTGGTGCGGCCCCTGCCAGGAAGAAGCGCCGCTCTTTCATGAACTGGGCACCCGGCAGGCGGCACAGGGTTTCAAGGTGGTGGGCGTGCTGTTTCAGGAAACCGATGAAGCTAGTGCCCGGCAGTTCATCGCGCAGCATGGCCTGAATTACGCCAATGCCCAGGACAAAAGTGCAGATACGGCCATCGCTTACGGTATCGCCGGGATTCCGGATACCTTTTTTATCGACGGAGCGGGCAAGGTGCAGCACTTTGACCGGGGCGGCCTGAACCGTGAGCGCCTGAACGTGGGCCTGGAAAAGCTCGGCCTGCCCAAATTGTGAAGCGGCCATGAAAGTCACGCGCCGCGCCCTGCTGGAACGCTGGTGGCTGCTGCCGGTGGCAGGCACCTTTGGGGCGTTCGGATATATGGGCTGGTATGCCACTCGGGTCACTTTCGGTAAGCGGAGCGCGGCAGCCCCGGCGTTTGAGGCGGGCGCGGCCCAGAAAATCGCCGCGCTGAGCGACCTGAACACCGACTGGGCCGAGGTTAATTTCAGGTACGCGGGCCGCCCCTGCACGCTGCTGCGTATGCCTGCTGAGGTCGCCGGGGGCCTCACGGTGGGTGGGCAGCACTACGCGGCATTTTCACGCGTCTGCACGCACCTGGGCTGCACGGTCAACCTCGTGCGCGACGAAGAAGTGCTGGCGTTTGCCTTCAACTACCGCCCGCCGCAGGGACAAGGCCACCCACAACTGGGGTGCCGCTGCCATTTCAGCGTGTTTGACCCCATGCAGGCGGGTGCGGCGGTGTTCGGCAAGGCCAACGCGCCCCTGCCCCGCGTGCGGCTGGAGCGGCGCGGCCCTGACCTGTACGCTACTGGCATTGAACCCGCGCCCTAAGGGGCTGCCGGGTACAGTTGCGCTTATCCGGGAAAAGCACCCAGGTGGCCTATACTTCCCTCAGCTACACCCGCCAGCTCCTTAACCGGGAGCTGCTTATGAGCGTAGATTTAGGTGTAGACCTAATCGGCACTGGTTTTTTGCCGTGCTTACCCTGCTGAGGAGTTGCGGCGTTCCTACAGCAGTGGGCTGAAACCGTTCGCCAGTGTTGGCCGCTTCCCCGCGTCCGTCGCTTGGGGCGCTAAAGTCTGGACTATCCACCGGGCCATTCAAAGCAAAGGAGAAAACCCATGACCGACACGACTGTTCAGGCCAACCCAGCTCAGGCGAACGCAGCTCAGGCCAGCCCCGAAACTGTCATGCAGGAAGTCGTCGCCTGGAGGCGGCACCTGCACCAGCACCCCGAACTCTCGTTTCACGAGCACGAAACCGCCCGATTCGTGCAGGAGCAGTTGCAGAAGCTGCCCAATCTGACTATCTCACGGCCCACCGAAACCAGCGTGCTGGCCGTCCTTAAGGGTACGGCTGGGGCTGGGCGCACTGTGCTGCTACGGGCCGATATGGACGCCCTGCCCATCGAGGAAGAAACGGGTCTGGAATTCAGCTCGCAAAACCCCGGAGTGATGCACGCTTGCGGGCACGACGGCCACACGGCGATGCTGCTGGGCGCGGCCAAACTGCTCTCGGGGCATCCGGAACAGCTGCGCGGCGAGGTGCGGTTTATCTTCCAGCATGCCGAGGAATCTTTTCCGGGCGGGGCGCAGCAACTGGTCGACGCCGGAATCATGGACGGTGTGGACGTGGTGGTGGGCGAACACCTGATGAGTCCGGTGCCGACGGGCGTGGTGGCGATTCAGGGCGGGCCGCTGCTGGCGTCGTCCGACGGCTTCGAGCTGATTCTTCAGGGCAAGGGCGGTCATGCGGCCAGCCCGCACCAGACCATCGACCCGGTAATCGTGGCGGCGCACATTGTGGTGGCGCTGCAAAACGTGGTGTCGCGCCAGCTCGACCCGGTGGATACGGCGGTGATCACAGTGGCGACCATTCATGGCGGCAACGCCAAGAACGTGATTCCCGATACCGTCACGCTGGGAGGCACGGTGCGTTCCTTTGACGAGAACGTGCGCCAGGAGCTGCCCAAAAAGATCGAGCAGATCATCAAGGGCGTGTGTGACACTTTTGGCGCGACCTACACGCTCAAGTACCAGATGGGCTACCGCGCCACCGTCAACGACCACGACGTGGCCCGCGAGTTGCGGGAGATGGCCCGCGAGGTGCTGCCGGAAGTGCAGGTCGCGCAGGGCAAACCCCAGATGGGCAGCGAGGATTTCAGCGCTTATATGACCAAGGCCCCCGGCACCTTCATCGCCATTGGCGCGGGCGGGCCAGGCGCGGCCCCGCACCACCATCCCAAATTCACTGTAGATGAGCGGGCGCTGGAGCATGGCGTAAAGCTGTACGTCGGCGCGGCTAAGAAATTGACCCAGCCCGCTAGGTAAACGTTAAAGAAAAAGGGAGCGGAGGCGTTGGCCCCTGCCCCCTTATGTTTTAGGCCCCAGCTGGTCGCTGTCTTGACCAAAACGGCTTCTTGGTCAGAACGGCACCCGTATGGGGCCTGACCGCACCCATGATGGGGCCTGGTCGCTTCCCCACTGCGAGTGGAATGGAGCGGAATACGTATCAGCTGTTGTGCAGCACGTTCATAATGTCCCCGTCTTTCATGACATACTCTTTGCCCTCGGTGCGAACCCAGCCTTTGCTCTTGGCGGCAGCCCAGCCCCCGGCCTCGACCATCTTGTCCCACTCGATGACCTCGGCCCGGATAAAGCCGCGTTGCAGGTCGCTGTGGATTTCTCCAGCAGCCTCGGGCGCGGTTTCGCCCTTGCGAATCGTCCAGGCGCGAACTTCCTTTTCGCCGCTGGTGATGAAGGTCATCAGGCCCAGGGTTTCGTAGCCCACCTTGACGAGCTGGTCGAGGCCACTTTCCTCAACCCCCAGGTCGTGCAGGAACTCGCGGGCCTCGTCTTCGGGCATCTCGGCCAGTTCGCCCTCGATCTGAGCACTGATCTTGACCACTTGCGCGCCCTCTTTGGCGGCGTACTCGCGCACCTGTTTGACGTATTCATTGTCCTCGGTCAGTTCGCTTTCGCCCACGTTAGCGACATAAATCACCGGCTTAGTGGTAATCAGGCCGAAGTCCTTGGGCACTTTGCCCTCGACCTGGGCATTGCGGGCAGGTTCGCCCTTTTCCAGCACCTTCAGGAACGCCTCGGCCATTTCCAGCTGCTCCTTGGCTTCCTTGTCGCCGCCTTTGGCTTTCTTGGAGAGGCCCTGCACGCGCTTTTCGAGGCCCCCCAGGTCGGCCAAAATCAGCTCGGTGTTGATGGTCTCGATATCGTCGAGGGGGTCGACCTTGCCCGCCACATGAATCACGTTGCCGTCCTCGAAGCAGCGCACCACGTGGGCAATCGCGTCGGCCTCGCGGATGTTCGCCAGGAACTGGTTGCCCAGGCCCTCGCCCTTGCTCGCTCCTTTGACCAGCCCCGCAATGTCCACGAATTCCACGAAGGTCGGAATAATTGGCGGCACGCGCTCGCCCTTGGTAAACACCTTGCTCAGGGCGCTGAGGCGCTCGTCGGGAACGGTCACGCGGCCTACGTTCGGCTCGATGGTGGCGAAGGGGTAGTTGGCGGCCAGCGCCCCGGCGCGGGTGATGGCATTAAACAGTGTTGATTTACCCACGTTGGGGAGGCCGACGATTCCAATTGCAAGTCCCATGATGTTTTCTCCTTGACCCGCCAGCAGGCGGCAACCCTGACAGTTTACGGGATGAAAGGGCGGCAGCCGCCCTACTCTACGAACGGTCTGTTTCGTTGACGTCCCGCCACTACGCCGGGGCAACCCCACACCCGGAACCCGTCTCCCTCCTGCTCGCCCGCAGCGCCGCTTTACAAGTCCGCTCGGCTTAGAGCAGTGCTCCGAACTATGGGCACGTCGGAACAACACCGCCGCCCCCTTCATTCTACGTCCTGCTCTTGTTTTTCACTCGTCCCACTCGGCAAAAAGATGGTCAAAAGAGCACCATGTTTTTGCAAAATGCTCTAAATCCGAAACGGCGTGGTTCAATCGGTAGTTCGTATTACTTGTTAAGCGCCGCGAACGCATCGGGCCGATTGAGCACACGCCAGTTCAGCTTGGTTGGCCCGCTGACCGAGGCTACACTTTCCGTGGCGCAGTCGTATTTG
>NZ_JAGLBG010000058.1:351-11323 GCF_018260405.1 Deinococcus sp. | reverse complement strand
GACGGCGGCGGCCCGTCCGGCGATGTCTCGCAGGGGCACCGGGCCGAACATGCGCGAGTCCTCGCTGCCGTTGGCGGTGCGGTTGTCGCCCATTACGAAGTACTGTCCGGCGGGCACGGTGATTTCCTGCGCCTGCTGCACCACGCCGATGCGCCCCGAAGCAATCGAGTTCGCCAGGTCGCTTTGGGTGTCCCAGCAGCCCTGTTCGCGCCAGTAGTCGGTTGTCCAGCTGCTGTCGAGCCGGGTACCGTTCACGCTGACCTCGCCGCCCGCAATGCTGATCTTGTCGCCGGGCAGCCCGATCAGGCGCTTGATGAGGAAAGGGCGGTAGGTATACAGGCCCAGCGCACTTTTTTGCAGGTTGGGAATCTGCTTGGCGGCCTCAGCGGGCGGCTTGAAAATCACGATGTCGCCGCGCTTGAAGCTGCCGACGCCCGCCTTGTGCAGCCACGTTTCGTACTTGGGAACGAAAACCCGCTCGCGGTTACGCAAGTTGGGCATCATGCTGGTGCCGTCCACCCCGACCAGCGTGGCGATGAACTGCGTGATCACTACCGCAAAGACGATAGGTTCGAGCACTTCTTTCCACAATTTCTGTAGGGCCGTCGGGGCGGGTGTGTCAAGTCGAGTCATGCACCGCAGAGCATAGCGGATTGAGGCTAGACCTTGAGTGGAGTGCTGCTCTCAGAAACCTAAGCGGCTAGGATGACGGTGTGAACAAAATCCTGATCTGTGCGGCAGCGGCGCTACTGGTCGGCTGTGCCCCGCGCCTTAAGCCTTCTTTCGATCCGGCTGTCGCTCCGCGTGCCGATGACCTCGGGCCGCATGGTGACCTGATGGAGTGGTGGTACCTTAGCGGCTACCTGCCCGGCGAAAAGCTGGCCTTCCACTGGGCGCAGTTCAAGGTGTCTACGCCGCGCTTCCCGGCTGATCTGTACTTTGCCCACGTCGCGGTCACTGACCTCACGACTGGCCGCCTCACCTTTTTGGAGCAGCCGCTTGATCTGGGGCGGGGCAAGGCGAGCTATCCACCGCTCCGGCTTCAGCAGGGTGACTGGGCCTTTGACCAGGTGATGAACGGGGCAGGCCAGACGGCCCGGTTTAACCTCGCCGCCGGGCCACTGGTTCTGAGCGCTGTGCCGCAGAAGCCCCCAGTTATTCACCCGCCTGGCTACAGCGGCGTTCCGAATGTCACGGGAGCCATGTACTACCAGAGCGTCACCCGCCTGCACCTAACCGGCACGGTCGCCGGACGTCCTGTTCAGGGACAGGCGTGGCTGGACCACCAGTGGGGCGGCATGGCCCCGGGGCGCGGCGCCCGCTGGGACTGGATGAGCGTGCAGCTCTCGGGCGGCGAGGACCTTATGCTCTACCGCGTTCTGAGCGCTGAAGGTCAGGTGGTGCAGACCTTCGGCAGCGTTGTGGACCAGCAGGGAATCGCGCACGCCGCCACCAACGTGGTCATGACGCCGGGCCGCATCTGGAGCGCCCCCAGCGGCCACGAGTACGTGCTGGACTGGAAAGTCCGGGCCGACGAATTTGACCTCGACGTGAAAGCCGTCCATGACAACCAGGAACTGGTGAGCCGCAGCACCGGGGTCACGTACTGGGAAGGCCCGATTGAGGTGAGCGGAACCTGGCGCGGCGCTCCGCAAACGGGCGGCGGCATGATGGAACTGGTGGCAGGGAGCAAGAAGCCGTCTTAAAGCAGTGCTCCGAATGATGGGAACGTCGGAACAACAAGGGTCGCCTGGCCGGGCTAGCACTCGCCGCGCCACTTGACCACGCTACCTGGCCAGCCGGAGTCCGTATGAGACACAGAAAGTTTCGCTCTGCCTTCTCCTGTTGACCATGCTCACCGTAGCTAATCCATGACCAACTACATTTCTAAACCCTCAATAAACTTGACAATAGGACACTCAAGTTTGATACTATCCTCATGACAGACGTGGGTCTAGAATCCTCTTATACGGACTGCGCTGGATTCCGGCGCACCTGGAAAAGCACTAGATGTGCCTCTGCCGGGCAGCTTTACAAGTCCATACCGCGAAACCCGTATTTTTTTCCACTGGCATTCGCTGGGCTTTAGTCCAAAACTGCCTAGTTCAATCTAAATCCGTATTAGCTTTTTAACCCCTTAGACCAAGCCGGACTGGAACAGCCGTGCAATGGAGGCAAGAATTTGAATCCTGAACGCTTTACCGAGGCGAGTGCCGTCGCTATCAACGCGGCGCAGCAGCTCGCGCAAGAGAACCACAACCAGAACCTCACGCACTTTCATGTGCTGCGAACCCTGACCGACAACGACACCGCCGCCCGCGCTCTGGCCCTGGCCGGGGGTGACCTGAGCCAGATTCGCGCCGCGCTGGACGCCGAAATTGCCAAATTGCCCAAAGTGCAGGGCAGCGACGGCCAGCTTTACCTTGACTCCGCCCTGAACCGCGCTTTTCAGAAGGCCGACACCATTGCCGGGCAACTGGGTGACAGTTTTGTGGCCGCCGATACGCTGTTGCTGGCGCTGCGTGGCGAGTACCGGGGCCGGGGTCTGCCCGACGAAGTGAGCCTGAAGAGGGCTGTGACCGAACAACGCAAGGGGAAAACCGTGACCAACAAGACATCCGAACAGCAATTCGACGCGCTCAACAAGTACGGCACCGACCTCACCCAGCGGGCGCGGGACGGCAAATTTGACCCTGTGATTGGCCGCGACGAGGAAATCCGCCGCACCATGCAGATTCTGCTGCGCCGCAGTAAGAATAACCCGGTGCTGATTGGCGAACCAGGCGTGGGCAAGACCGCCATTGCCGAGGGCCTCGCCATGCGAATTGTCAGCGGCGACGTGCCGGAAGGGCTGCGCGGTAAGAAAATCGTGTCGCTGGAGATGGGCAGCCTGCTGGCCGGGGCCAAGTTCCGGGGCGAGTTCGAGGAACGGCTCAAGGGCGTGATAGACGAGGTAATCAAGTCGGCGGGCGAGATTATCCTGTTCGTGGACGAGATTCACACTATCGTCGGCGCGGGCAAGACCGAGGGCAGCCCCGACGCGGGCAACATGCTTAAGCCTGCGCTGGCACGCGGCGAACTGCACCTGATTGGCGCGACTACCCTAAGCGAATACCGCGAAATTGAGAAGGACGCCGCGCTGGAACGCCGTTTTCAGCCGGTGTTTGTGGATGAGCCGAGCGTGGAAGACACCATCTCTATTCTGCGCGGCATCAAGGAAAAGTACCAGACGCACCACAACGTGGAGATTACCGACCCGGCGCTGGTCGCCGCCGCCACGCTGTCTAACCGCTACATCACCGACCGGCAGCTGCCCGACAAGGCCATTGACCTGATCGACGAGTCGGCGGCCCGCCTGCGGATGGCGCTGGAAAGCAGCCCGGAGCGCATTGACCAGCTCTCGCGCCGCAAGCTGCAACTGGAAATCGAGCGCGAGGCCCTGAAGCGCGAGAAGGATGTAGACTCGCAAAACCGCCTGCTGGACATTGAAAAGAGCCTCAAGTCGCTGACCGACGAGCTGAACGAGGTGCGCAGCCGCTGGGAATCCGAGCGCAAGGACGTGGCGGCGCTGCGGGCCAAGCGCGAGAAGCTCGACGAGGTGCGTACCCAGATTGAAAAAGCCCGGCGCGACTACGACCTGGAAGTGGCCGCCAAGCTGGAATACGGCGACCTACCCGCGCTGGAAAAGGACGTGCAGGAGCTAGAGCACAAGCTCAAGACCGCCGAGTTTGCCCACATGGAAGTCACCGACGAGGATATTGCCGCTGTGGTCAGCCGCTGGACGGGTATTCCGGTGAACAAGCTGCTCGAAGGCGAACGCGAAAAGCTGCTGCGCCTGGAAGACCAGCTGCACAAGCGTGTGATTGGGCAGCAGCGGGCCATTGTCAGCGTGTCGGACGCCATTCGCCGCGCACGTGCTGGCCTCAACGACCCCAACCGTCCGTTGGGCAGCTTCATGTTCCTGGGGCCGTCGGGGGTGGGCAAAACCGAACTGGCAAAGGCGCTGGCCGAGTTCCTGTTTGACTCGTCGGACGCGATGGTGCGCATTGACATGTCCGAGTACATGGAAAAACACACCGTGGCCCGCCTGATTGGAGCGCCTCCCGGCTACGTGGGCTTTGAGGAAGGCGGCCAGCTGACCGAGGCGGTGCGCCGCCGCCCTTACGCCGTGATTCTGTTTGATGAGATTGAAAAGGCGCACCCCGACGTATTCAATGTGCTGCTTCAGGTGCTGGATGATGGCCGCCTGACCGATGGACAGGGCCGCACGGTGGACTTCCGCAACGCGCTGATCATCATGACCAGCAACATCGGCAGCCCGCTGATTCTGGACATGCAGGGCGCCGGGCAAGACGCCGAGCAGATTAAGGCGGCGGTGCTCGAAGCGCTGCGCGGCGAGTTCCGCCCCGAGTTCCTGAACCGCGTAGACGACATCATCGTATTTGACGCGCTGACCGCCACAGAGCTGCACCAGATTGTGGATATTCAGCTGGGTAGCCTGCGTAAGCGCCTGGCTGAGCGCCGGATTACGCTTCACCTTTCGGACACCGCCAAGGACAAGCTGGCCGAACTGGGCTATGACCCCGCCTACGGCGCGAGGCCACTGAGGCGCACGATTAGCCAGTACATTGAAACGCCGCTGGCCCGCGAGATTCTGGGCGGCCAGATAGGGGATGGCAGCGTGCTGAACATAGATTATCTGGATGGTGGGTTCAAGTTTGGGACGGGCGTTTTGAACTGATGACGGGTGGAAGCTAAGGAGCTTCTGGTGGAAGTGGCGCGGATTCGGGCGCTTTCCTCGGATCGAATCCGCGCCACTGTAACCAGCAACTCCTTTACGCTCTACCCTACAGGCTCTTAGAGCAGTTCTCCGAATGATGGGCACGTCGGAACAATACCGCCGCCCCCCTTCATTCTACGTCCTGCTCTTTTTTTTCACTCGTTCCACTCGGCAAAAAGAGGGTCAAAAGGGCACCACCCTTTTGCAAAATGCTCTAGATGCTGGAAAAAGAGGCTGGGGCTTTGGCTCCGGCTTTTTTGCTGCCCCAGCACCCGCCAGCTCTGGGGGCCACCTGACAGCGGGCACAGGCAGGGCCACTTGCGTACAGCAGCGCGGGCGCGGAGCAAACAACGGGACACGCTTGAGGCGAGCCGCCCGCACGTCTTGCTGGCGTCAGCCGAAAACCGTGGTCTGTGCGTCTAACCCACTACAATGGCTTCCGATGCGTTCCCCGTTGCCCCGCGCCCGCGCCATGCTCACTCGATTGGAAACGGGCCGGATCGTGGTTCTGAGCGTGTTGCTGGGGCTGCTGATCGGTGGCCTGTGTATCTTGCTGCGCTCTTTGCTGGGCTGGCTGCTGCCGCTGGGCGCGTGGCTGACCGGCTTTTCCCCGCCTGGCACCACCGGCGACGGCGGCCTGCTGATGGCCTTTGGCGACATGCTGCCCTGGGGACTGCTGTTTTTGCCGCTTCTGGGGGCGCTCTACACCTGGCTGGTACCCGCCGAACCGGGGGCGCCGTTTTCACAACTGGTGCGCGGGTATCACAACCGGGGGCAGTGGCCTGGCCTGACCGGGCAGCTTCGGGCGCTGGCCGGTACGCTGCTGGGACAGGCCGCAGGCTTGCTGGTAGGCCGGGATTCGGCTTTCGTGATGGTCGGTCAGCTGGGGACCCGGCTGCTGGGGCAGGCCACGCAGCTCGATAACGTCGAGTTCCGTACGCTGATGCTGGCCGGGGCAGCGGCGGGTCTGGGCACCGTGCTGCACGCGCCGCTGCCCGCCGCCGTATTGATCGCCGAGGTACTCTACCGCCGCTTCGAGTTCGAGTTCGAGGTGCTGATGCCCTGCGTGCTGGCCTCAGTGGCGGCTTACGCGGTGTACGGCGTGTGTTACGGGTTCGGTCCGCTGCTCAGCGTGCCCGCCGTGCAAGTGCCCGCGCTCTCGCAAACCCCCGCCTTTTTTCTGGTGGCGCTGGGGGTCACGCTGGCGGGCTGGCTGCTGTTGCGTGCCTGCCGCCTGATTCCGGCGGCCTGGACCGACGGCTGGTTACGGCCCCTGTTCGGTGGTCTCTTTGGCCTACTGACGGCGGTTGTGGCCCTCTATAGCACCCCCAGTCTGCTGGGGGACGGCATGGGCTGGTGGCAGCTGGGCCTAAGCGGCTTTTTAGGTACGGAAGCTGCGGAGATGGGCCTGTGGCGTTGGCTGCTGCTGGCGCTAGGGGCCCAAATTGCCTTCGGAGGCGGCGTTTTTCCCTCTCTGGCGGCAGGTGGGCTGCTGGGCGTGGGGCTGGGGCAGTTGCTGTCCGTGGATTCGTCGCTGGCGGGCCTGATCGGCGCAGTTTCATTTCTAACCGTCACCCTGAATGTTCCTGTCGGGGCGACTCTGCTGGCGATGGCCTGGGGCGGAGACGCGACCTTGCCCGTTGCTCTGGTCGCGGCGGGGCTGGCTCATTTTCTCAGCGGCGAATCGGGCATCGTACCGGGGCAGGTGCGTTCGCGGGCAGTCAGTCCCCTGCACCTCGGAACCGGGCTGGCGGTCTTGCCAGACACCGTGCGTTTCATTGCGCCGCGCCGCGCTGTGGCCTCAGCGGTGCCTTTTGATGGTCCAGCTGATTCCCCGGCTGAGCTTTCCGGCAGTGCAGAGGCCCCCTTGTCTTCCGCAAACGAGCAGGAATTGTACCGCCGCGCCGTGCCTCGCAGCTGGGACGGCACTAAGCTGCATCTGCTGGCGCTGCCGCCCGGCGTGGAAGTGGTCGGCATCGTGCGGGACGGCGCGGTCAGGATTCCGCGCCCCGAACTGCGCCTTACCGCCGATGACGAACTGGTGTTTCTGGCCCGTCCGGATGCTTACGCAGCGCTCGAAGGCGTGTTGCGGCTGCCCGGAGCCTGAATTTTCCGCGTAGCGACTCCGTCCTATTCTCGTAGCGCTGGCCTATGCGCTAAACTGCCTTCATGATCCGCTCTGCACTTCTGCTCCGGGGACGCCTCACCTAGCCACTGCGCTTGTGTGATCCGTCCCCGGCTGCATTGGCCGGGGCGTTTTTTTCGTTTGTGCAGGCCGACTTAGGCCGACTTAAGGAGACCCTATGACTACTGAACCCACCAAGCCCAACATCACCGAACCCCGCCCCGAGCGCTATAACCCCCACGCCACCGAACAAAAATGGCAAGACAGCTGGGAAAAGAGTGGCCTGTACACCTTCGACGAGAACGGAAAAGGCGAAAAGTATTACGCCATGACCATGTTTCCGTACCCGTCGGGCAACCTGCACATTGGGCACTGGTACGCCAACGTCGCGCCTGATGCCCGCGCCCGCTGGATGCGGATGCGCGGCTACAACGTGCTGTTTCCTATGGCCTTCGACGCCTTCGGATTACCTGCCGAGAACGCAGCCATCAAAAATAAGACTGATCCCGCTGTCTGGACCTATAAAAACATCGAGTACATGACCGGGCAGTTTAAGCGCATGGGCACCATGATCGACTGGTCGCGCAAATTCGCCACCTCCGACCCCGAGTATTACCGCTGGAATCAGTGGTTTTTCATCGAGTTTTGGAAGCGCGGGCTGGTGTACAAAAAAGACGGTTTTGTCAACTGGTGCCCCCAAGACCAGACCGTGCTGGCCAATGAACAGGTCGTTAACGGCCACTGCGAACGCTGCGGCGCGCCCGTAGAGAAGCGTAACCTGAGCCAGTGGTACATGAAAATTACCGACTACGCCGACGAGCTGCTGGACTTTTCGCACACCGACATGCCTGAAAAAGTCCGGCTGATGCAGACCAACTGGATCGGCAAGTCGGTCGGCGCAGAAGTGACCTTCGGCACGCCCGCTGGTCCCGAAACCGTGTTCACCACCCGTCCCGATACCCTGATCGGCGCGACTTTTCTGGTGCTGGCTCCCGAGCACGCCAAAGTGAAAGCCCTGACCACCGAGGAGCAGCAAGGAGCCGTGACAGCCTACGTGGCCGCCGCCGGGCGCAAAACCGACGTCGAGCGCCAGCAGGAAGGCGAAAAGACGGGCGTGTTCACCGGCAGCTTTGCTACGCACCCCATCACCGGGCACCAGTTGCCCATCTGGGTGGCCGATTACGTGCTGGTCACCTACGGCACGGGTTCGATTATGGCCGTGCCTGCCCACGATGAGCGCGACTTCGCTTTTGCCAAAAAGTTTGACCTGCCTATCAAGGAAGTGATCCGCCCGGAAGGGGGCGGGGCCATGCCGCAAGACCCCGAGGAGCCTTACACGGGTGAGGGGCAGATCGTGAATTCCGGCGAGTTCGACGGGCTGCCCGGCGGCAAGGCCAGCATCGCAGCCATTGTCGCCAAACTGGAAGAAAAGGGCGTGGCGAAGGCCAAAACCACCTACCGCCTGCGCGACTGGCTGTTTGCCCGCCAGCGCTACTGGGGCACGCCGATTCCGTTTGTCCACTGCGAAAAGTGCGGCCTGCAACCCGTTGCGCAAGATCAGTTGCCGGTCAAGCTGCCCGACCACGTGACTTTCGAGGCAAACGGTCAGAGTCCGCTAAAAAATAACCGGGAGTGGCTGGCGACCACTTGCCCGAACTGCGGCGGCCCAGCCGAGCGCGATACCGACACCATGGACACCTTTGTGGACAGCAGCTGGTACATGTACCGTTACCTGTCGCCGCACTACCACGACGGGCCGTTTGACCCCAGTAAGGCCAACTTGCTGCCCGTAGACCTGTACACCGGTGGCATCGAGCACGCCATTTTGCACCTGCTGTACAGCCGGTTCTGGACCAAGGTGATGCGCGACATGGGCCTGACCGACCAGCACGAACCGTTTGCCCGGCTACGCAACCAGGGCATGATCCTGGGTGAAGACGGCGAAAAGATGTCGAAGTCACGCGGCAACGTGGTGGACCCCGACGATCTGGTGCGCGAGTACGGCGCCGACACCGTGCGTTCCTTCCTGATGTTTATTGCGCCCTGGGAACTGGGCGGGCCCTGGGACTCGCAGGGCATCAACGGCCCGAGCAAGTGGTTAAGCCGGGTGTGGAACCTGTTCTTCGAGGAAAAAGTGGCCGGGCCGGAAGAAAAACTGACCGACGCCGAGGTGCGTTACGCCGTTCACAGCACCCTGAAAAAAGTGGGCGACGACTTTGGGCGCATGAGTTTCAACACCATTATCGCCGCGCTCATGGAACTGACCAATACGCTGGTCAAGGCCAAGCGCAGCCCCGTGTACGGCACGCCCGTCTGGGAAGAGGCCCTGAGCATCTTCAACCTGATGCTGGCCCCAGTGGTGCCCCACATCGCCGAGGAACTGTATCAGCAAAGAGGGGGCGGGCAACAGGGCAGCGTGCATACCGCCTCATGGCCCACCGTGGATGAGGCGGCGGCGACCCGCGACACCGTGACCATCGGTGTGCAGGTCTCGGGCAAGGTGCGCGGCGAGGTCAATATCTCCAGGACGGCCACTCAGGAAGAAGCGCTGGCCGCTGCTAAAGCTTTGCCCGACGTTCAGCGCTTTACCGAAGGCAAGACCGTCGTGAAGGAAATCTACGTGGCCGGACGAATCATTAATATTGTTGTTCGCTAGGGGGCCGTGAACCTTAGCCACTGACCTTCTCCCCGGCGAAGTCCTCCAGCGCGTTAGCGCCACGTTCAGGTCTACCAGCGCCGTGCGGGTCGCCCGTGCTGAGGCGACGGGGCCGACTGCTGGGCACACGGTTGGACTCATACGGACGGCCTTCATTGGTAGAGGTGAATCATGATGCACTCTCTACCCGGCAGGTGCCTACCTCTGACCAATCATTTAATCTTTGCTTGGAAGCAAACGATGCCCTGGCCATTTGCCAAAAGGTTGGTGGCGTACGTCAGGCCGCCCGCTTGCGATAGTTCTGCGCCATCTGTGTCCGTGGAGGCAGAGGTCAGGTTGATGCTGCTGGCAGTGGTGGGAATAAGCGGCGCTGAAGGTGGCGCAGTAGATGCAGCGGTATTAGTTAACTGTATGCCGCTGTAAAGCCGCACACCGTAGCCTAGGGTGTTGGGGTCATAGGCGTTAGGCAGAACGTCGGTGAAGCTGGGGATACTGTCAGACAGTTTAAAGTTATTGGCATCTGTACCCCCTGTCTCACGAAAGTTGATGCAGTATTCCAACGTCTGTCCAGGCAATCCACTGTTGGCTTGGGTGAAGTTCGCACCTGTGGTGACATTCCTGACCCATTTTTCCAAGACCACTGTAGGTTTGTTCCTTATGGTCACGTCCTCGCCCGTGCTGCTCGCCGAATCGTAAGTGGCAGTGGCAGTGCCGTCACTGACGGTGCGGGTGGGGTCAAGGTAAGTCGCCTTCGCTGAGTTCTGGTAAGCCGTAGTGCTGACAGGGGTACTATTCAGGTTTGCCAGGAAGGTAATGGCCACCGAGCCGCCGCCAGGGATGGTAAAACTGCTCCAGGCGGGGGCCGTGCTGCCTGCGGTTGGGTTGGTGGTACTGGGCCGGGTTGCAATTGGAGCTGGCGATGTGCCGAGTGCCACTTCCGAGGCACTGTCATAGGTAAAAGCATCTGGCAGTGCCGGGTCGCTGACCGTTACGCCCAGGGCGTCGCCGCGCCCTGGTGCATTACTGACCTTGATGGTGTAGGTCGCCTGCGTGTCGGTGCCCTTGTACCGTGTGGGGGTCGAGGTTGTTTTGACCACGGTCACTTGCGGAACGCACACGCCAGGCAGCGGGACGTTGTCGGTCGGGGTCGGGGTAAAGGACGCACTGCTTCCCGTTGCGCCAGCCGTAGCGCCGTAGGCACCCGCATTATCATTGGGGACATACAGCAGGCCGTTGGCTCCACCGGCAACGGTTGGCGTTAGCGTTACGCCACTAGAAAGCAAGACCGCGCCGCCGCCACCCCCGCCCCCGGTACCATACCCGGAGCCCGAAGGGTGTCCAGAGTAGCCGCCCGTGCCCCCAAGGACGGTTACCGTCAGGCTGGCGGTGGACTGACGGGCCACTATCGCCA
>NZ_JAGLBG010000058.1:0-341 GCF_018260405.1 Deinococcus sp. | reverse complement strand
CCGCCACCTGCGCCGTCATCCCTGGCATCACCGCCGTTACCGCCGTTACTCTGCACTGTGCCGCTGCCACTCAGCGTATCAGCGCGGATAAAAATGATTCCGCCACCATTGCCGCCGCTCGACAGGTTGGTGGTAACTGGGGTATGTCCAGACGTCACTGATTCGGTAAAAGGAGGTCCATCACCGTTCGTGTCCCCAGCGCCGCCGCCCCCACCTGCCAGCAGTCGGCCGATAACCGGCGCCGTGACCGCACCACCCAGTCCGCCTGCATCTCGACCGCCACCATCACTAAAGAAGGTCCGGCCACCCTGACCCCCGTCACCAGCATTGCTGCCGCCGCC
>NZ_JAGLBG010000057.1 GCF_018260405.1 Deinococcus sp. | reverse complement strand
TGCTCCAGCGATTGTGCGCCTGATGAAGAGGGCAGCATGGATACTCCGACGATATGGGCCTCAGACAGCCTCTCAGATTCAATCCGGGCGGATGCGAGAAGGAAAAGAACACCGTACACGTCAGTGCCGGTTGGAATCTGAAGGATGCAACGGACTGCCATCTGTTGCGTTGACCATCCGCAAGGACACCGGATGATCAACTGGCAGCGCCCGGCAGCTGGTTTGCTCTTGCCCGCTTTGCGGTGCGGCGCTAAGGGTCGGCTCTAGGGGTCGGCTCGGGTGGAAGTGTTGTTCCAAAGCCTTTAACCGGAAGGCGTATGAGATGGGTGCTACCGTTTTCTTGAGATTCTCTTAGAGGGCGCTTATGGATTGACCGCTCGGTTCTCACCGTCCCGTACCATGCCAAGTATGACTTTGAACGCAGATTATTTGTCCCACCGCCTCTCCTGGCGAGGTGTTCTTGCTGGCCTGGTGATGGGCCTCGTGACCACTTTCACCCTGCTGGCCCTAGGCACCGTCATCACGGCCCTGACCGGCCTCACCCTTTCCGGCGTCGGCATGGCGGCTGTCATCTGGTCGGCCATCGCCGCCCTGGTCGGTGCGTACGCTGCGGGCCTGACCGCCGTGCGCGCCGCTGCGCCCGCCACCCGTAACGATGACGGGATCGCTGCTATGACCCACGATGACGCCACCCTGACCGGCCTCATAACCGCTGGCATGCTTATCTTGCTAAGCACCCTGTTCGCCCTGAACAGCGCCAGCCGCTTGCTAGGCACCGTTACCAGCACCGCCGGGAACGTTCTTGGTGCGGGCGTAGCGGCCACAGCCGCCGCCGGTACGGCCACCGCGCAGAGCGGCGGCGTGCAGGACTTCATCAGCGGCATCAATCAGGACGACATTGTTGAACTGATTGCCGGGAATAGCGACAACCTGAACGAGCAGCAGGTGCAGGCCACGGCCAACGTCGTGAGCGGTATCTTCCGCCGCACGCAGTACGACCTGGGTAAGCAGGATCTGGGTAACATTACTGACTTCGCCGCTGCCCGCGTCACCGCCATCAAGAACGCCCTGACTGGTGAGCAGTTTGTGGCCCGCTTGGAACGCCAGGGCCTAAGCGCTGCGCAGGCACAGGAAGTTCGCACGGTCGTTACCACGGAAGTAGACCGCCTCGAGAAGCAGGCGCAGCAGCTTGCTCAAACCGCAGAACGCACCGCTCGCACCGCCGCCAGCACCGCTGGCTGGGCCTGGCTGCTCGCCTCTGGTCTGACCATCGCCGCCAGCGTGTTCGGAGCCCGCAGCGCCGCAACGCACCGCACCGTTAGCATCCGCCGCTGATTGAACCCCCCCGCAGGGCGATCAACCGAACAGGGTTGATCGCCCTGTCTGCATGGCATAACACCCTGACGCCCGGAACCCGTTTCAGGGCAAGCGGGCGGTATCCGCATGGAACGCGAGGCCTCCGCACATCTGTCAGGCGGTTCACGTTGGGTCAACTGGTGGGGCGTCGTCAACAGGCGCAGCGAACGCCAGCAATAGCCGCCGCGATCATACACACGGTGTGGGGCGTGCTGCGCCTCCTCAGCCCCGCCGTCTTGCCGAACCCAGGTCGCTTATAGTTCCAGCTGTGTGCCGTGAATAAGCAGATTTTATTATGCTATAAGCATAATCTATGTTAGAATATTGGCATGAAGAACTTGCACCTGACCCTGGAATTCGGCTCACAACGCCTGCCCACCAGCGCAGACGGGCAGCTCTACGCGCCCACGGCGCTGCTGGCGCTGGGAGTGCCTATGCCTGCTGACTGGGCAGAATTTGCCGCCTTGCACGGCCTCGAACCTGGCGAAAGCGACTTCGGCGCTGGCCCCGAACCAACCCTCAGCGTCCCCGAGTTCACACGGCTGGCCTTTGTGCTGGATACCCCGGAGGCCCGGCGCTGGCGCAGGCGGGCGCAGGAGCTGCTGGCCCGCGCCATGCAGGGTGACATTAAACTGGCCGCGCAAGTGGCCGAAGCCAACCCCGATCCCGAAGCCCGGCGCTGGCTGGCCGCCCGCCTGGAAAGCAGCGGAGCGCGGCGCGAACTGATGAGCACTGTGGCCCGGCACGGCGGCGAGGGCCGGGTGTATGGACAGTTGGGCAGCATTAGCAACCGCAGCGTACTGGGCACCGACAGCGCGACCATCCGGCGTGAGCGCGGCGTGCGCCAGACCCGCGACGGCCTGAGCAGCACCGAACTGCTGCGGCTGGCGTACCTCGACACGGCCACGGCCCGCGCCATTCAGGAACGCGGCGCACGTGGCAACGCGGCCATCCTGTGCCTGCACGAGTCTGTGGCCCGCCAGGAACGCCAGAACTGGCCTATTCCGTTTCAGGGAGGGCCGCTTCAGACGGGCTAATACCCATTCCGCTCAATTCTGGTACAGGCGGGAAGCGGGCAGGCCCCTTCAAGGGTGCCGTTTTGCTCAAGAAGCGGGCAGGCCCCTTCAAGGGTGCGGTCAGGCCCCATACGGGTGCCGTTCTGACCAAGAAGCCGTTTTGGTTAAGAAGGTACCGCCTGTACCGCGAAACCCACCTTTTTCCTTCTCGCTTCCGCTCAGATTGAATCCAGAAGGCCCCGGTTCAAGCGGCCGTTCGTAGCAGCGGGCGCTCAGCGCAGCAGCGGAAGCCCGAAGCCCTGCGCCGCAACGCGCTCACAGACCCACTCGAAAGCCTGCGGGTCATGCACGAAGTCCAGCCGATCACCGTTAACGCGCACTACCGGGCAGGCGTCGAAGGCGCTAATCCAGCCGTCGTACAGCCCGTTCAGGCCGCTGAGGTACGCGTCAGGGATGGCCTGCTCGTAGGTGCGCCCGCGCAACAAGATGCGGCGGCGCAGCGTGGGCAGACTGGCCCCGATATGAATAAGCAAGTCAGGCACGCGCAACGCAGGCAAAATGCCCTGGTACAGCCCCCAGTAGGTCTGCCAGTCGCGCTCCTCCATGGCGCCCTGCTGGTACAGGTTGCGGGCAAAGATGTTGGCGTCCTCGAACACCGTGCGGTCCTGAATGACGTACCGTGCCCCGGTCACCAAGTTCAGGTGCTGCTCCAGGCGGCGGCTCAAAAAGTAGACCTGCGAGTGAAAGGAGTAACGCCGCATATCGCGGTAGAAGTCTTCCAGGTAAGGGTTCTCGGCGTAGGGTTCGTACACTGGGCGCAGGCCGTAGCGCTCCGAGAGCATCTGTGTCAGGGTGCTTTTGCCACTGCCGATGTTGCCTGAAACGGCCAGGTACATCAGGTGGGCCCGCCAGTACGCCAGCCGCCTGTTTTTTTCGTTTCCGCGAGTCTCATAGACAGGGCAGAGGATAGCGCCGCTGCCGGGCCGGGGGCTGACCGGGCGGCGGGGACACGCCCCGAACGTGCAAAGTAGGAGGGGGGCTTGTGGTTGCCCGCCTGAGCCGCATAATGCAGGTCATGCAAAAACTAATTCTGACCACGTTGCTGGTCTGCGCCGCTCATGCGGGCGCTCAGAGCTTTCTGTACCTCGGCCCGGTCGGCACCTACTCCGATCAGGTGGCACAGGACGTCGCCAGGGCGCATGGCTGGACGCCTACGCTGGCAAGCAGCATCACCGACGTGAGCAACCAAGTCGGCGCCGGGAAAGCGCCCTACGGCCTGATTCCTATCGAGAATTCCACAGGCGGCTACGTGGCCGAAACCCTCACTCTGCTCGCTAAACTTCCGGCTTGGCGCGTCATTGGCATCTCGGACCTGCCCATCGACAATATGTTGTTGGTCAATCCGGGCACCAGGGCGGGCGACATCACGACCATCGTCAGCCACCCGCAGCCTTTCTTGCAGTCGGCCAATTACCTGAAAGCCAACTTTCCCAACGTCAAGCGCGTTGAGGCCAAGAGCACTGCCGCCGCTGCCGAACAGGTCGCGCAGGACGGCGGCAAGACCATGGCCGCCATTGCCGCGCCCGCCGCCGCCGGGGTCTATAAGCTCGGCGTGCTGGCTGCCCGGATTCAGGACGACAAGGCCAACACCACGCGCTTTCTGGTGGTTCAGAAAAACGAACTGGACTCGGCGGCCAGCGCCGACCGCGCCGTCGTCAGTTACCTGCCTACTCGCGCCGACGGTGGGCTGGGGCTGGGGCAGTTGCTTACTGGGCTACGTAAACTGGGGTTCAACGTCACCGGGGTCGCCAGCACCCCGAGCGGTCGGCTGGCCCAAGAGCGCCTGACGCTCTTTCTGAGCGGCAGAGCCACTCCGGTCTCCGTGCTTCAGGGGGCCGTTCGCCAGACCATCGGGCAGGCGACCTTGCTGGGAGCCTACACCGCCGAGCCGCTCAAGACTGCCGCCCAGACTACTTCGGCGCTGGCGCAGGCCTGCCCTGACCTGGGGACCAATGCGGCGGGGGCCGAGCTACTGGCTCAGTTGACCGCCTGCCGCCTGGACGTGGCCTACGAGGTCGCCCAGGCCAAGTACGTCAGCGGCGCTCCGGTCGAGGATCTGGCGCGGGAGGCAGTCGTGATCGACGGCGGGGTCAAAGCACTGCCCGGCGTGGATGACAGCGTGGTCAAGGCGTACTGGGCGGCCCAGATTGAGGCCAGCAAAGCGGCCCAGCGCACCCTGATCGACCAGTGGACCAAAGCGGGAACCCCCAAATTTGCCCACGCCCCCGACCTTGTGACCGATGTGAGGCCCAAGCTCGACGCGCTGACTACGGCCATCAGTGCAGCCCTAGGCGAGGTTTGGGCGACCCGCCATTGCCCGGACGCGTCGCTCCCGGCAGGGAGTAGCCAGGCCCGCAGCGCCCTGAACGATTACAGCAAGATTTACGGCGCGGCCATTGCGCCGGTCACGCAGGTGTGCCAGCGCTAAATACGGACTCGGGTCAAAAGGTTTGCAAAACCGTTCAATTCGAGCGGCTTCGTAGGGCTGCGCTGCAGAGCGAACAGGAGAGCAACTGGTTCCGGGCGTGGAGGTGGCAACTTGGCGTCCTTGCGGGTGGTGAACAAAACAGACGGTAGTCGGTATATACCCCTGGGGCGTAGTGGTGCCCAGCCCGGTTCAATTGGGCAGTCCGTATTAGCCCTGAAATGTCTGCATCTGTCTGCGTGACAGCAGCAGCGTGCCCGCCCCCCACGCGCCGCCAACCAGGGCCAGGGTAAAAGCCAGCGGCGCGTAACTCAGGCTGGCGGCGAAGGCGCTGAGGCCCAGCAGTGCCCCCGCCACGTCGGGCACGGGCAGGTGCATCCGGTAGGCCAGGGTGCGCCCCGCGTCATACACGCTGACGCTGAGGCCCAGGGCCAGCAGCAGCGTGACCAGAGCGGTGCCCAGCAGGGCCGGAGCCAGCCAGCCGATCAGGGCCAGCCCCAGCGCTGGAAGAATGAGCGCTGAGAGCAGTAGAACGCCCAGTGACAGCGTGCGTATAGGGGCGTGCCGCTGCTTGCGGGCCAGCACTGGCGCCACCCCCGCCACAAACAGCAGCAGCAGCAGTCCGCCGGTCAGGGCCACAAAAATGCGCGGCCACGCGGCGGCCCCCAACCACCCCAGCATGGGCCGGAAGGCGGCGGCGGTCGCCAGGCTCAGGTCGCTGACTGGGCGCGTCTGAATGGCCGCTTCGTCGCCGGGGGCCTGACCGAGCAGGGCATTTACGTGGCCTCCGACCTGCGCCCCGTGATCGCGGTGAACGTCGCCCAGCAGCGTCACGACCTCGCCCTCAACCCTGGCCTGCGGTTTCAGTTCGACGTTCCCCGCGATGGCGATCACGTTGCCGCGTACCAGACCGCTCACCGTAACGTTTTGTCCCACCGTCAGGCCCCGGCCACCGCCTGCCACGTTGTAGAGCGCCGGAATGGTCAGCGTGGCGGCCAGCGCAAAAGCGCCCGCGCCCGCTGTTCGCAGCTGCGGCGTCGGTTTCCAGGTCACCAGGGCGCTGGTCAGCAGCAGCAGGCTTAGCCCCACGCCCGCCAGTGGTGAAACCTGGTCCAGCAGGGCATGCAGCACCACCGCGCCCGCCGCCAGATTGGGCCACGCCGTCGTGAGGGTCAGCAACGTGACCCCGGCCAGCAGGCCCCCCAGCAGCAGCAGTGGTGCGGGGTTGCGCGGTCTGCTTTGCGCCGCGCGGCCAAGGGGCGGGGGTGCTCCGCTCTGAACCGGCAGCGGCTCGGCCAACAGAGCGGGGCGTTGACTGGCAAACGCTAGAGGTAAGCCTGGCGTACTAGCCGTGGGAAACCCCGGAACACCCGATTCTCCTGGCCTGTCCTGGGCCATTCTGAGCGCGAGAGACGCCGCCACAGAATGCTGGGGCACGGCCACAGGCTTAAGCTGCTCCAGTTGGCGGCTGAGTGCGATGTCGGCCAGGACAGACGCGGCCACCGAAACCGGAATAACCGGAGCGGCACCGAGCACCTGCGCCATCTGAATCTCGGCGCTGACTGTCGCCGCTACCGAATGGGGCATAACCGGGGGGGCGGGCAACTGGCGCGAAAGGACGACCTCCGCGGCCACGCTGCTCGCCACGGAACGGGGCAGGGGAGGGGAGGTCAATTGAGCGCTGAGGTGAATCTGTGCGGCCACATCAGCGGCCACGCTGCGCGGCAGTGGCGGATTAGGCCCGCTGAGGAACATCACGGCCCGACACAGGGCGGTGCGGGCCGACTGCACCTCCGGGTCGGCTTTACGCTCGTCCAGCTGGTGTTGCTCGGCGGAGGTCAGTGCGCCTTCTTGCTCACGGTGCAGCAGCTCCAGCAGGTGTTCTCCTGCGGGGCCAACTGAACCGTGTGGCAGATCCTTCATATCAGTTCGTTTACGAGGTCAGGCGGCCCAGGGTTCCCGTGAGCTGTCTAGGGCACAAGCTAACGCTTATTGATAACGCGGTGATTTCGTCAATACTCGTTGGCCTGATAGTCGCCGCTTTTACCGCCTGTTTTGGACAGCAGCCGCAGCCCGGTGATCTCGATGGCCTTGCTGGCGGCCTTGAGCATGTCGTAGACGTTGAGCGCGGCGACACTGGCCGCCGTTAGCGCTTCCATTTCTACTCCAGTGGGCGCGGTGGTTCTGACCGTGGCGACAATGTGCACGCCGCCTTCTTCCAGGGTCACCTGTACGTCGGCTCCGGTGACTGGAATCGGGTGGCACAGCATAATCAGGTCGCTGGTCTTTTTGCTGCCCGCCAGCCCGGCTAACCGCGCTACCGTCAGCGGGTCGCCTTTGGGGTTAGTGCTGTTTTCCAGTGCGGCGCGGGCTGCGGGGGGAAGGCGCACCCAGGCTTCGGCGGTCGCTGTCCGCGCGGTCACGGCTTTGCTCGACACGTCTACCATGCGCGGCAGGCCACCTACGAAATGCGTCAATTCGGGTGGGTCGGTCATTATTCAGGCAGATCGAGGTCTTTGAGGGCCGCGAAGGGATTTTGCCTGACATGGACGGTGCCTTCGGGCGTGCCGAGGTCGTCGTCGATTTCCTCGACGGGCACCTGCGCCATGTGCTCGCAGGGGCCTTCGTTGAGGTCGTGTCCGCACACCTGACAAAGCCCCTTACAGTCGGGCGCGTGCAGCACGCTTAGCGGCGCGGCGAGAATGGTGGTTTCGGCGAGGTAGCCGCTGAGATCCACGTCCGGCTCACCGAACAGCAGGATTTCTTCGCCGGTGTCGGCCTCGTCGAGGCGGGGTTTTTCCACCGACGGGTCGTAGCGCATCAGGGTGCCAAGTTGCAGCTCCAGCGGCACATGCACCTCGCGCAGGCAGCGGGCACACTCCATCACCAGGGTCGGTTCAAAGGTGCCCTGAAGATACATGTCGTCGCCGCCCAGCGAATTGACATCGATTTCGTAGGGCGCCGCTTCGGCAAAGTGCAGGGTCTGGTATTCGTTGCCCTGCTCATAATTCAGGTGGTCAAGTTCGCCTTCGGCGTGTGCGTCGGCGTCCGAGCGCAGAAGCGTGCCGAGGTGAATCCGGGGTTGGTCGGTCATATGGGGCATTCTAGATTCCTTTTTGGGAAATAAGGGATAGGGCGCACGGACACTAAAGG
This sequence comes from Deinococcus sp., assembly GCF_018260405.1. GTDB lineage: Bacteria > Deinococcota > Deinococci > Deinococcales > Deinococcaceae > Deinococcus. Next base: position 8,414 of record NZ_JAGLBG010000057.1, on the reverse strand, counting down.
ATTTGGCTTAGCTGAGGGGAAGGAATCAGTCTTTACGCAGGAGCAGCGGCGCACTGCCCAGTACGAAGCCCAAAAAAATCCCCTGGGCCAGCAGTGCCAGAGAACTTGAGAGAGAATGACCGTGCTGCAAACCGAAATTTAGGTTGACGGCTACGTCCAGTAGCATGATACCCAGCGTAAGCCACACCCCCGCAGGCCCCGCCTTTGCCGACTTTTGCCGAAGCAGCAGCCAAATCGCCAGAGGGTCAAGGAAGGTCAAGGCTGTCCAGAAGATATTCGTCCAGAGCGGCGCGTAGTCATACGGCAGCCAGCCGCCTTGCCACAGTTCACGCGAGTGGTTAAAGGTCGCGCCAGCCAGGGCCAGAACGTAGACAAGGCGCAGGACTCTGGGCCAGCGCACGGCTTACTCTTCGTCGTCTTTCTCGCCTTTCTTGCCGCGCTTGTACGGGCCTTTTTCCTTCCACTTCAGCCGTACCGGAACCCCGGCCAGTTGCAGGTCTTCCCGGATACGGTTTTGCAAGAAGCCCTCGTAGGCGCGGGTCACGAAGTCGGCGCGGTTACAGAAAATGGCGAAGGTGGGCGGCGCGGTTTCGACCTGCGTCATAAAGTACAGCTTGAGCTTCTTGCCGTGGAAGTTCGGCACGGCCTGGCGCATCTGCCAGACTTCCAGCCAGCGGTTGAGTTCGCTGGTCGGCACGCGTGACTGCCACTTCTCGTAGAGCTTCATGGCCTCGGCCAGCATGTCGTGAATGCCGTAGTCGTTGATGGCGCTGGTGTACACGCGCGGCGCGAAGCTGATGTGGTGCAGCTTCTGATTGAGGTCTTTCTCGGTGCTCTTGAGGTCGGCGTCGGGCACGAGGTCCCACTTATTGACCACCACAATCACGGGCTTGCCGCTGTCGTAGGCGAGGTTCGCCAGCTTCAGTTCGTGGTCGCCCATATCGTTTGCGTTGAGCACCAGCCAGATCACGTCGCTGCGGGCAATCGCGGCCTCGCTGCGCTGAATGGCGTAATCCTCGATGGCGGTGTCGGGCTTTTTGCGAATCCCGGCGGTATCCACCAGCACGAAGCGCTGCCCGCCGTAATCCCATTCCACGTCCAGGCTGTCGCGGGTGGTGCCTGGCTGATCGGCCACGATGGCGCGGTCAGACTGCGTAATGGCGTTGAGCAGACTCGACTTGCCCACATTGGGCCGCCCGATCAAGGAAATCCGGATCGGCGCGATGTCGGGCACATCCTCGGTGTCCTCGGGCAGGTGGGTCATGACCCGGTCAAGCAACTCGTCCAGGCCACGGGCGTGCTCGGCACTGATCGCCACCGGATCGCCGAAGCCCAGGCCCCACAGTTCGGCCAGATAGATTTCGTGCTTCTGGCTGTCGATCTTGTTGGCAACCACGATTACGGGCTTGCCCAGCTTACGCAGCCAGTCGGCCACCTCGTAGTCGGCGGCGCTCAGGCCCTCGCGCGGGTCGAGCACAAAAATGACTGCCTGCGCCCCTTCCATGGCCCACTCGGCTTTTTCACGGATAGCCTCTTCCCACTCGTCGCCGCTCCACAGCCCGCCGGTGTCGATCAGCGTAATGCGGTGGTTGTGGTACATCATCAGCCCCTCTTTCGCGTCGCGGGTCACACCGGGAAAGTCGGCAACCACGGCTTCACGGCGGCCTATCAGGCGGTTGAACAGGCTGGATTTACCGACGTTGGGTCGGCCTACAATAGCTACTTTATGCATTTTGAGACGCTCCTTCACGGTGCCGGTCATCACTGCGTCTAGCGATCCCCGCCGAAGGCCCCAGTATCCCGCTGACACAGCGTCACGCAGACAGTTGAGGCATAGACCAAGCAGTATAGACAGCTTAGATGAGTGTTTGACGAGAAAAAAGGGTTCCCGGCGTGGAGTGGTTCACCCGGTGCCTGAGGGGGTGGTCAACCAAACAGGCGGCAGTCCGCATAACCAAACTCTCTGTATTTTCCTCTTGCCCCCAGGTGTTAAGAAGTGTGCTGAACAGCAAAAATCCGGCCAGATGCATAAATTTGACAAACGCTGTATCTCACGCTATCCTATTTCTATCACCGCCTGCAAAGGGCGGATTTTTTTTGGTCTGCTGGATATTAATCGAGAGCGGCGCTGGATTACTCCGCGCCGCCCTCCGTTTTGCTGCTCGTTTACATGTGGATGGCGTGCTTCTCGACGGCCAGCGCCGCTTCCTTGACCACTTCGCTGAGGGTCGGGTGGGCGTGGATGGTGCGGCCCAGATCCTCGCTGCTTCCGCCGAATTCCATGACCGCTACTGTTTCACCGATCAGTTCGGACACGTTGGGGCCGATCATGTGAACCCCCAGAATCTTGTCGGTCTGAGCGTCGGCAATAACCTTCACGAAGCCGCGTGGGTCGCCGTGGCCCAGGGCCCGCCCGTTGGCACTAAAGGGAAACTGACCGGTACGTACATTCAGTCCCCTTTCCTTGGCCGCCTTTTCAGTCAGGCCCGCCCAGGCGATCTCGGGGCTGGTATAGATGACCCAGGGAATCACGTCGTAGTTCACGTGTCCAGCCTGCCCGGCGATCATCTCGGCCAGGGCCACGCCTTCTTCCTCGGCCTTGTGCGCCAGCATTGCGCCGCCGATCACGTCGCCGATGGCGTACACACCGCTCAGGTTGGTGCGGTAGTGGGGGTCTACCTTCACGAAACCGCGCTCATCGAGGGCCAGTCCGACGTTCTGGGCACCGAGGCCCCCGGTGTTGGGCACACGGCCAATACTAATGATCAGCTTGTCGAACTGCGCGGTGGTTTCCTGGCCGTTCTCGGCGTAGGTCACGCTGACACCCGCGCTAGTCTGCTCGACCCGGCTGATATTCACGCCGAAGTGGAAGTTCAGCCCCTGCTTCTGAAACTGCTTGAGCGCTTCTTTCGCCACCGCGTCGTCGGCGGCGGCCAGGAAACTCGGCATGGCTTCCAGAATGGTGACCTGAGCACCCAGGCGGCGCCATACGCTGCCCAGTTCCAGCCCGATCACGCCCGCGCCGATCACGCCCAGCTTGCCGGGCACCTGCTCGAAGGCCAGTGCGCCGCTATTTTCGACCACGTTTCCGCCAAAGGGGGCCAGCGGCAGTTCACGGGGGTTGCTGCCCGTCGCCACGATCACGTTCTTGGCCTTGACCTCGGTGTCAGCGGCCCCCTCCTGGCTCACGCTGACGATCCAGGCGTCACCGTCCTGGCGCAGCAGTTGGCCCAGGCCGTAGTAGCTGGTCACCTTATTCTTCTTGAACAGGTAGGCGATGCCGCTGGTCAGCTTATCGACCACACCCTTTTTGCGCGCTAGCGTTTTGCTCAGATCCACGGTCGCGCCCTGCACCTGAATCCCGTGCTCGGTGGCTTCATGGGTGATCATCTCGAACTTCTCGCTGGAATCCAGCATGGCCTTGCTGGGAATGCAACCCACGTTCAGGCAGGTGCCGCCCAGACTGGGCTTGCCGTCACGCGTAAAAGCGTCCACGCAGGCCGTTTTTAGGCCGAGCTGCGAGGCGCGAATGGCAGCCACGTACCCCGCAGGGCCGCCGCCAATAACCAGAACGTCGAAGGTTTCCATAGCACTAACAAGCGTAGCACTCACCCGCATCTGCAAAAGTGCGGCGGCGTTCCTGTACGGGGAACAAATGGACGTGAGTAGAGATTGGCGCGGACTTTACTGCCGGGCAGCTTCCGTTTCGTCGGCGGTCAGTTTGTACTGCACGCCGTTGGGCCGCGTGTAGGTCACTTCGGCCCAGTCCGCGCCCGGCACGCTCACCTCATACCGCTTGTTCATGTCCAGCGCACCGATATCGCAGGTGAGCAGGGTTCCTGTGGCGGTGCACTGGGCCTCCTTGATCCGAATGTGGCTGAGGTCAGCCCCGCTGAACGTCAGTGTGGCGTCGTTGACCGCCTGGCGACCGGTGGCGAAGGTCAGAACCCCGGCGGTCTTGTTGGCGTTGTAGTTTAGGTCGAAGGCGGCGGCGTCGGGGTCGGTTGGCAAAACACCCTGCGTAATTTTGGGCGCACAGGCAGCCAGCGGCAGGGCAAGTAGAACAAGCAGAAGGATTCTTGGCCTGTTGCCTGAGAGGTTAGCGCGCCAATCCGCACACTTTTGGCACTGTCGCCCCGCCTCCGAGTATTTGGGCCGCTTGAGGACTGCGTCACTCAGGGGCTGGGCCACTTAGCAGCTGGGCCACTCAGGAGCTGGGCCGCGTTCTGAAAGTAGGCCACCTGGCTTAAGACCTCTGTACGTTCGGCACATGTTTTGTCAGACTCCATGCTGAATACTGCACAGTGGCTTTGCAGGCCTGTCACGCGACAAGACAGCGGGCAGGAGCCGGGAGGGAGACGCCCACCTCCAACCAACGGGCGTGCGAACAGGCAGCGCTCAGGCTGTAGGCAGGTGCAACTCCTGCCGCCTGGTTCAGAAGACAGAACCTTTTGGGGTTCTTTTTTTAAAGCATTTTGTAAAAAGACGGTGCTCTTTTGAGCATCTTTTTGCCGAGTGGAACGAGTGAAAAAAATAGAGCAGGACATAGAACGAAGGGGACGGTGGTGTTTTTCCAGCGTGCCTATCATTCGGAGAACTGCGCTATATGGGTCGGGGTTTACCCAGCAAGTGTTACACTCCCGGCGTGCTCCTGGCCGCCTTTTCTTTTGCACTTTCTGCTGGGCTTCCTATTGGGCTGCTGCCTGCCGCTTCTGCGCCCATAGCGGTGACGGTGCGGGCAGGTGGCGTGGTCAGTCTCAGCGTGCGGTATATGGCCCCGGCGGTGCTGGTCAACCGCGCCGCGCCCAATAGCCTGCTTCTGGTCACGCCCTGGCAAAAAGCTCAGGCGGGGTTGCGTGGCCCTGCCCGCACCGAGCCGCAGTGGGCCGATTACTTTGCGGGAGTCGAGCCGGTGCTGTTTAAAATGCGGGTGCCTGCCCGCGCCAAAGCAGGCCAGTATCCGGCGTCGGTAACCGCCCAGTTGTTTGTCTGTGACCAGCATGAAAAAGTCTGCCGACTCCAGGAACTGACTTTACCGGTGACCCTCAAAGTGTCGTTGGCCGGAGCAAAGCAGGCGGCCCTGACCCTTAACATACGTTCACAGGAACTGCGCCGCTCTCCGCTCGACTGAGTTGAAGCCACTGAGTTGAGGCAATTACAGCTTCCGATTAGATCTGGTTATTTCACGATTCAATCGGAATCCGGATCAGCCGTCTTCGTCCTCGGGTTCCAGTTCGGGTGACTGGGAGCTCAGACCGATCAGTTTGTCTGTCGGAGTGCGGTTCTGGCGCTCGTCGTAGCTTGGCCCGGTATCCAGTCCACTGATCAGCACTTCGCCGCCTACCTTGCCTGCTCCAGTGTCATCTGGAATGGTCATACGGTTGACCCTAACAGACCGCCAGGGGCACTCCTCCTCAAAGACCTTGAGCTTTTTTTTGGAATTGTCTGTTTGCCCGGCAGCTCCCTCCGGGTTGCTACAGTTGGCCCATGACCAACGCCGAGCGACTCCGTGAATTTCACCATGCCATTGGGCAGCCTTCTCCTGTCCGGCCCACCGTGCCGGACGCCGGGCTGCTGAAGCTGCGCCGCACGCTGATTGCCGAGGAGTGGCGAGAAGTGGAGGACGAATTTGTGGCGCTGCAAACGCACCTGGAGATTCAAACGCAGCTTCTACCGACCGACCTGACGCCGCTGGTACATGAATTGACCGATCTGCTGTACGTGACTTACGGCGCACTGGATCAGCTGGGAGTAGACGCCGACGCGGTCTTTGCCGAAGTCCACCGGGCCAATCTGAGCAAGGCGAGCGGCCCCAAACGCAGCGACGGCAAGCAGCTCAAGCCTGAGGACTGGCGGCCTGCCGACGTGTGGGCCATGCTGGAAAAGCAGCTCTAGAGCAGTGAACTCCGAATTACGCAGGTGTCGGAACATCACCGCCACCTCCTTCATTCTCTGCTTTGCAAGTCCAGCCTGATCAACGTTTTGCGGGTGCTGCTCGCTCGGTTAATTTAGAGCAGTTCTCCGAATGATGGGCACGTCGGAAAAACACCGCCGCCCCCCTTTACTCTACGTCCTGCTCTTTCTTTTTACCTGTTCCACTCGGCAAAAAGATGGTGCTCTTTTGACCATCTTTTTGCAAAATGCTTTAAAAGGGAATCTCTTCCTCACCGGCTGGGGCCTCGGCCGGAGCGCGGATGGCGCGTGGTGCAGGGGTGCTGGATGGCTGGGGCCGCGCCGCCTGAGGCGTGACAGGCTGAGCCGCCACGGACTGAGGTTGCCGGGCCGGTTGTGGCTGGCCCTGGAACGACTGGCGGCCTGCTGGCACGGCATAACGTTCCTGGCGTTTGCCCGCCCGGAAAATAACGAGGGTGACGTACTCGAAATCGCCGTCCGACTTCTCACGCACATGCTCGGGGTCGGTGCTTTTGGCCCCACGGCTGTACTTGATGGCGGCGGGTAGCTTCATCTTGCGGCTGTCTACCGCTTCCAGTTCGCGGCGGCGGTAGGCGTGGCCCCGGTGAATGACCATCTCCTCGCCTTCGGGGTTCTTCCATTTACGCGCCCCGATCAGTGACCAGTCGAAGTCGGGCTCGTTTTCCAGCGGAAACTGATACCCCCCGTTGGGAATCTCGCCACTCGTCCAGCCCAGGCGGCCATATTGGCGTTGCACGTCGAGCAGTTTATCGCTACTTTCGACATCCACAGAAACTTTGGCTCCCAGATCGGTCAGGAATTCAATATGCAACATTACTCTGCCTCCTTATGTAAATAACATAACACATGGGGGCACATTGGGGCTAGTCTGGCTCCCCCCGAATTGGCGGCACAGACTGATAGGACAGAAAAAAACTGCTGGGTGGCCATTCGAATAACGGGGGAGGTGAACCCTATACGGACTTTGACTGCATCCAGCGGTTGCAGTGAGGTCACTCCAGCTGAGGGATACCGGTCATCCGGGCGTGTTAATGTAACTCCTTCTGGGAACGGTAGTACTCAGGCCGCCTGATGTGTGACCAAAAAAACCGTCAAGGGTGCGTTTATCGCGTTCTTGCCAAATCTTGCCTTTTGCTGTGTATAGTCGACAAACCTTTGGCTTCCGTACTGGCGACGATACACCTCTCACATGGAAGTGTGAGACAACTACTCCCCCGCAGGGTTTGTATAGATTATGCAAACTCCTCAATAGGCGAAAAGTGTCATAAATTACTATTTTATGAATTAGGTCTTATAATGCAAGCCAGTAGGCGTAGCGTATCAATCTTCGTAAGCGAGTACTCACACAGACCCATCAGTCAACTTAAAAAACTTGACTAATCCGACCAATTAACTTAGGATTCGGCAATATGAAATTTATCGTCCCTGTCCTCACGCTATCCCTTGTTTCTTCCGCGCTGGCTCAGCAAAGCCTAACGGTCTACTCGGGCCGCGCCAAGACCTTTGTCAACCCGATTGTTCAGCAGTTCGAGCGCCAGACTGGCATCAAGGTGAATGTCCGTTACGGCACCGACGCTCAACTGGTCGCTGCCTTGCAGGAAGAAGGCAACCGCAGCCCCGCCGACGTGTACTGGGGCAACAGCTTGGGAGCACTGGGCGAACTGTCTCAGGCCAAACTGTTCAGTCCCCTCAGCAAAAGCATTTCCCGCAATGTCAGCGATGATTACCTCCCGACTTCCAGTGACTGGCTGCCCACCACGGTACGTTTCCGGGTACTGGCCTACAATCCCGACAAAATTAAAGCGGCTGACCTTCCTGAAAGCATCCTTGACCTGCCCAAAATGACGGCCCTAAAAGGGCGAATCGGCTGGACAGTCAGCTACCCGAGTTTTCAGGACTTTTTAGCGGGCATGATTGCTATGCACGGTGAGGCCACCACCAAGGGGTGGATTGAAGGCATGAAAGCCCTGCAACCCAAGGACTACAAGACCAGCAACGTGGGCATGCTGGAAGCCATGCGGGCGGGCGACATCGACGTAGCCCTGACTAACCATTACTACATTCAGCGCGTCAACCGCCTGAACTACCCCGTGGACACTTATTTCTTCAAGGCGGGCGACATTGGCAACCTGGGTAATGCCACAGGTGCGGCCATTCTCAAGACCAGCAAGAACCGTACGGCGGCCCTGCGCTTCCTGCAAGCCCTGAGCGGCAAAGACGCGCAGACCTTCTTCCTGAGCGTAAATTTCGAGTATCCAGTGGTGGGCAATATTATTCAGCCGTCCACCATGCTTCCGTACAACGACGTGGTGAAACGCAGCCCCAGGGTTGACCCCGCCGCACTGCCCAAGAACATTGAGAAGGCGCAGAAGCTCCTTCGTGACGCCGGACTGTTATAATCTCGTATGAGAGGCTGTCTGAGGCCCATATCGTCGGAGTATCCATGCTGCCCTCTTCATCAGGCGCACAATCGCTGGAGC
>NZ_JAGLBG010000056.1 GCF_018260405.1 Deinococcus sp. | reverse complement strand
AGGCAAGCTCCGAGAGTCGCGCCAGTTCCGTAGGCAACTGTGGGAGGACGGTCACTTTACCAATGACATTCATGTCTCCAAGACTACACTACCTCTTTCAGGGGGACATCAGACCTGGCACAGATGACCCAGGGTATTTCTGTCAAGGACAGCTTCCGGTTTCTCTGTGGTTATACGGACTCCGGTGAAGGCAAGCAGGAGAAAACCGGGTTCCGGGCGTGAAGTTGGCAAGCCGCCAATGCGCCGGGTTGTTGGCGAGACAGACGGCAATCCGTATGGCCGCTGGGCATAGCTCCGGCGAGCGCGTGAATTTCCGGAATACCGCCGAGACCTCGCCCTGCCTGGGGCAACGAACCTGAGCTAAGCTCAGAGCTATGAACCGCTTCCTGAAAATCGAGGGCGAACGCGTCTGGGTCAATGTCGAGCGGGTCAATGTCGAGCGGGTCGATGCGCTGACGGTGCCGCCACGCCTCCAGACTATCGGCGCGGCCAGCGGGCAGGAAACGCTGGAAGAACGGCACGAGGCGCCCAGCAAGTTCGGGGCCGAGGCGTTTGCCAGGCAGCTGCTGGGTCAACTGGGATGATACGGACTGCCGTCCTCTTCCCCCGTAGTCGCAACAGCGCCGGATACGGGTCCATTTGCCGAAATCTGTCCTCCTTCCTACTCCTTCCCGTCAGGTTTCATCCCTCACGTTGGGGGATGGGATCGGAACCGGTATGAGTGAGCTGTTGCTAGCCGAGGGCGACCGGCTGGCCCGCCTCCTGGCCCAGAAACTGCCCGTGACGCTGGACCACGAAACGCGCACCGCCCTGATCGGACGCAGCCTGGCCGTCAACCTGATCAACGCCCTGCTGCCCACCATCGAACAGATCAGCCGCCGCGCCGGAACGCCGCTGCACGCCCTGCTGGAAGCCGACGCACGGGGCCGGGCGATCATCGAAATCATCAGCGGCGACGGGGAACTGCTGCGCCGCCTGCCGGTGGACGATGTACTCAACGAGCTGCTGTTCAGGCAGGGTCGCCTGCACCCCACCGTGCTGGGCCACCTTCAGGACGCCCTGAGCGGCGACGAGCACCACGCCACCCGTGCCCTGGCCTCATGCCTGCGCTCGCGGCCCGTCCTGGACGCCATGCAGAAGCTGCTAACGGGGCTTCTTAAAACGGTTCGGTAGGGTAAGTCGCCCTTGCCTGGCCCATCAGTTCGCTGCGACTGATGCACCGTGCCACTCATCAGTGGTTCGGACAGTTTCAAAATCCCGTCCTACAAAGTGCGACCAGAACAAAGTTTTTAGCTCTTCTCCACCTGCGAGGGACTCGTTATAAAGGTTCCGCTCAATTCTGGTGCAGTTAGGAAGCGGTCAGGCCCCATCCTGGGTGCCGTTCTGACTAAGAAGCGGGCAGGCCCCTTCATGGGTGCCGTTCTGACCAAGAGGCCGTTTTGGTCAAGAAACGGGCAGGCTTGCTCAAGCGAGTCGGTTTTGCCCAAGAAGGCACCGCCTGTACTGCCCTACTGCCGTCGGTTGCGCTGACAACCCGCAGGGGCGCCGGGGGAGCCGACTCCACGCCCGGAGTCCGTATCACACGCCGCGTTTTCTGGTGCCTTTCACCGGGGCGTGGGTCCAGGGATCATCGGGCCAGGGGTGCTTGGGATAGCGCCCACGCAGCTCCCGGCGCACCTCGAAGTAGGAACTGTCCCAGAACGAGCGCAGGTTCTGCGTGACCTGCACGGGCCGCCCCGCCGGACTGAGCAGATGCAGCAGCACAGGCGTGCGCCCCCCGTTGACCGTGGGGGTGTCGGCCAGCCCAAAGAGTTCTTGCAACTTGACCGCCAGAATCGGGGCCTCGCCGCCCACGCGGTAGTCCAGCCGAATCCGGCTGCCAGTGGGCACGCTCAGGTGCGTGGGGGCCAGTTCGTCAAGCTGCTGCGGCAGGGGCCAGGTCAACTGGGCTTGCAGGGCGGGCAAAAGGTTCAGCTTGCCCAGGTCTTCACGGGTTCGCACGCCCTCCAGCAGCGGCCCCAGCCACGTTTCCAGGGTGCCGAGCAGCCCGGCGTCCGAGAAGTCAGGCCACACGTCTTCCCCGCGCCAGTGCCGCAGCGACTGCACGCGGGCACGCAGTTGCGCGGCTTCGGGCGAGAAGTTCAGCAGGTGCAGGCCCTCACTTCTGACCGCGTGGGCCAGCGCCGCCACACGCTGCCCGGCGGGCAGGTCTTTAAGGGGCCGGGTGTCCAGCACCAATGCCCCGACGCGCCGCTCCTGCTGGGCTAATAGGGTTCCTGTGCGGCTATCCCAGCGCACCACGCCCTGCCAGTAGGCCCGCGCCGCCAGCCACGCCGGGTCGAGCGGCGCAGCCAGAAAAATGCGGCCCTCGGCCTGCCCATACCTAGAATCTCCGTGCCTGGAATCCCCGTGCCTGGAACCCGTTTGCACAGAAGCCGCGTCGAGGTGGGCCACTGCCAGCGCCGCCGCGCCCGCCAGCGCGTCCCCCTCGGGCAGCGCCGCGCCCTGTCCCCCGGCCAGCAGATAGCGCCCACGCGGCCGCCCCGCGACCTGCTCACGCGCCAGGGCCACGCGCTCCGGGTACGCCAGCGCGATCAGTTCGCCTGTGGCGTAGGGGTCGGGCTGCCGGTGATCGGCCTGCACTTTCAGCAGGGTGCGCCACTGCCTAGAGAGACGTTCGATGCGTCCTAGCACGGTCACATCGGCCCCGTTTACCACCCTGCCACCGCCGCGCCACGCCCGCAGCGCCGCCACCCGCTCCGAGAGGTCGCTGCCCGAGCCGGGGGGAAGTGGGTCGCGTTCCTCCAGCACGGCGGCGACGTCGGCGGCGAGGGCCGGGTCGGGGCCGCCCGCCAGCAGGTGCGCCAGCCGGGGATGGGTCGGAAAGTCAAGCAGGCGCTGCCCCTGAGCCGTCACGCGGCCCGCGTCGTCCAGCGCCGAAAGCTCGCGCAGCACAGTGCGGGCCGAGTCCACGCGGGCAGGCGGCGGGGCGTCCAGCCAGGCAAGCGAAGCCGGGTCGGGGCTGCCCCACTGCGCGAGTTCCAGCACCAGCGGGGCCAGATCGGCTTCCTGAATCTCGGGCGGGCGGGCGGCGGGTAGCAGCGGCTGAGTGCGCTCGCTCCAGAGGCGGTAGGCCACGCCCGGCGCGGTGCGGCCCGCGCGTCCAGCCCGCTGCGTGGCGGCGTCACGCGTGACCCGGCCCGTGACCATCCGCGTCAGGCCGGTGCCCGCATCAAACACCTGCTGACGGCTCAGGCCCCCGTCGATGACCACCCGCACGCCGTCAATGGTCAGCGAGGTCTCGGCGATACTGGTCGCCAGCACCACCTTGCGCCGCCCGTCCGGGTCGGGGGCCAGCGCCAGCGCCTGCTCGCTGACCGGCAGGTCGCCGTAGAGCGGCAGAACCAGCGCGTCTACATCAGCCAGCCGCGCCTGCACTCCGCGAATCTCGCGCACGCCCGGTAGAAAAGCCAGGATGTCGCCCTCATCAGCTTCAAGCGCCCGGCGCACGGCCTGGGCCACCTGATCTTCCACGCGGCCCACCGGGTCGGCGGCCAGATAACGGATTTCGACGGGAAAGGCCCGGCCCTGGCTCTCGACCAGCGGTGCCTCCAGGCGTCCAGGCAGGGCGGGGTCAAGCGTAGCCGACATGACCAGCACGCGCAGGTCGTCTCGCAGGGCCGACTGAACCTCGCGCAGCAGGGCCAGCGCAAGGTCAGCATTCAGGCTGCGTTCGTGAAACTCGTCGAGGATGACCAGCCCTACGCCCGAGAGTTCGGGGTCGCGTTGCAGGCGGCGGGTCAAAAGGCCCTCGGTCACGACTTCCAGCCGTGTGCGGGCCGAGACCCGCGAGTCGAAGCGCACGCGGTAGCCCACCGTTTCGCCCACCGGTCCACCCAGGCCCGCCGCCAGCCGCGCCGCTACCGCCCGCGCAGCCAGCCGCCGGGGCTGAAGCATGATGATCTTTTGCCCGGCCAGCCAGTCCTCGGCCAGCAATTCGAGGGGCAGCGCTGTACTTTTGCCCGCGCCGGGCGGGGCTTGCAAAACCACCAGCGGGTGGCGGGCCAGGGCCGCTTTCAGTTCGGGAACGACCTCGGCAATCGGCAGCGCCGATGTGGTCAGCGTTGATGTAGGCAGCGTCGACATAGGCAGGGGCAACAGCGGCACGCCCTCAGCGGCGCAGGCCTAGCAGCAGCCCGGCGATAAAGGCCCCCACGAAGGGCAGGCGGCTGGTCAGGACGCGGGTAAACCAGCTGATCCCGGCCTCACCGCCCTGGCGAAACCACGGTTCGGTCAGCGACTGCAACTTGAGCCAGTCCACCGAGACGATATGCTCTATCGACAGCAGCTGAATGGCGATGAACAGCAGCCCCACACCCACCAAAACGATGCGCCCCACGAACTTGACGGCGACTCCGGTGGCAAAACCCAGGATGGCCCCCAGGCTCAGGTCGGGCAGCATGGCCTGCAAGCTGCCAACGAGGTCGTGCTGCGTAGGCGTGAGGGCGGCGTCTTGGGAAGCAGGCATCGGAAGACCCATGCTAGCGCGAACAAATGGGAGCACATGAGCTGGGGCCACCGCCGCCGCCCCAGGAAGCCGCTATCCTGGGGGGCATGGTGCTCTGGTTGGTCGTGGTCGCTATTGTGCTCAGCGCGACCCTTATCCTGGGCCTCTCGCTCGGGCCGCTAAAAACGGCGGCGAACGTGGGGACCATTCGGCTCTTCGCCTACATTCAATATGCAGCGGCGGCGCTTCTGGCCGCACTACGCCTGCTGGGGAAAGCATGAGTGACATCCACACGGTTGATCTGCTGTTTCAGGACACGCCCGGCGCTATCGCCTCTTCGGTCTTCGATACAGGTGATGGCCTCGCGGTGGTCGATACCGGCCCCACCACGACCCTGCCCGCGCTGGAAGAAGGGCTGCGAGGCTTCGGGGCCTCGCTGGGCGACATCCGGCACGTTTTGCTGACGCACATTCATTTCGACCATGCGGGCGCGGCGGGAACCCTGCTAGAGCGGGTGCCCAGGGCGCAGGTCTACGTGCATGAGCGCGGCGCGGCCCACCTCTCCCGCCCGGAAAAGCTGGTCGCCAGTGCCACCCAGATCTACGGCGACCAGATGAACCGCCTCTGGGGCGAGCTGCGCCCGATTGACCCGGAACGCATGACCGTACTGGCAGGCGACGAAGGCCTGAAGCTGGGCCAGAGCGACATCCACGTGCTGTACACGCCGGGCCACGCCGTCCACCACGTTTCGTACCATGTGGGCGACGACCTGTTTGTGGGCGACGTGGGCGGCATTCGGCTGGCCGACAAACAGACGCCGCGCACGCCTACCCCGCCGCCCGACATCAATCTGGAAGACTGGCGCGCCAGCATCCAGAAATTGCGCGTGCTGGACGCCCGGACGCTGCACCTGGCGCACTTTGGCCACTATGCCAACGTGCCTGAGCACTGGGACGGCCTGCTGACGACCATGAACGCGGACGCCGAGCGGGTGCGGGAGGCGCTGGCGCAGGGCAGGAGCTTCGAGTGGATTTCGGCCCAGTTCACCGAGGCACTGCTTTCTGAGCTTGCCGCAGAAGACCCCGACTTACCCGGGCGCTACAGCGCCGCCTGCCCGCCGTGGATGAGCGTGCAGGGCCTGATGCGCTACTGGCAACGCAAGGCCAAGAGCCAGGGCGAGGGTACCCCGTAATGCGGGTGCTGGTCATCGGCAGCGGCGGGCGCGAACACGCCATCGTAGACGCCTGCGTGCGGCACGGGCACGCGGTCAGCTGCACGCCGGGCAACCCGGGGATTGCCCGCCTCGCCCGCGTGCTTAGCAGCGCCCAGGACGCCGCGAGTCTGGCTGAACTGGCGGTCAACGAAAAAATCGACGTAGTGATCGTCGGCCCGGAAGCGTACCTTGCGGCGGGTGTGGTAGACGAATGCACCCGCCGGGGCGTTCCCGCTTTCGGCCCGACCCGCGCAGCCAGCCAGTTGGAAGGCGACAAGGCCTGGAGCAAGGCGTTCATGATGCGCCACGGAATTCCCACGGCGGGGCATCAGTCGTTTACCAGTCTGGGCCCGGCGCTGGCCCACGCCCGGGCGCAGACGCTGCCCACCGTGATCAAGGACGCCGGACTCAAGGCGGGCAAAGGCGTGACCATCGCCGCCGACCACGCCCAGGCGGAGGCCGCGCTGCGCGACATTTTTACTCAAGAGGGCGCGGGCGCGGTCATCGAGGACTTTATGACCGGGCAGGAGGTCAGCATTCTGGCCCTCAGCGACGGCGAACGCTACGCCCTGACCCCGCCAAGCCAGGATCACAAAACTATTTTTGAGGGCGACAGAGGCCCGATGACGGGCGGGATGGGCGTCGTCTGCCCGTTTCCGGTGACAGATGAGCAGCTGGAAACGATTCGCCGCGACATCATCGAAAAGACGCTGGCCGGGATGCGCGCCGAGGGAATACCGTTCCGGGGCGTGCTCTACGCCGGGCTTATGCTCACCGCGCAGGGGCCACAGGTGGTCGAATTTAACGCCCGCTTTGGCGACCCGGAAGCCGAGGCGGTGTTGCCGCTACTGAACTCTGACCTCGCCCAGCACACGTTGGACGCCGCTCGGGGCCAGCTTGACCCCGCCACGGTGCGCTTCGGTGAGGGGGCCAGTGCGGTGGTCATTCTGGCCGCGCCGGGCTACCCCGCCGAGCCGCGAAAGGGCATCCCCCTGGAACTGCCGGAGGCACCTGCGGGCACGCAGATTTACCACGCCGGAACCGCCGAACAGGGCGGTCAGCTGCTCAGCAACGGGGGGCGCGTTCTGGCAGTCACGGCGCAGGCGGGCGACCTGCCGGGGGCGCTGCAAAAAGCCTACGCGCTGGCCGGGCAGATCAGCTTTCCGGGGGCGCAGTATCGCCGCGATATTGGGTTCCGGCTGAGCCTGCACAGAGATTGACCTACAGCCCCCGCAGGCGCTACCATCCCCTTCGCCTTATCTCACCGGGCCGATGTGGCGGAATGGTAGACGCACTTGACTCAAAATCAAGCGGGAAACCGTAGGGGTTCGAGTCCCCTCATCGGCACCAAGTTAACAACCCCTGCTCAAGCGGGGGTTTTAACATTTGATACGCACTCCGGTTTAAAGTTTTGCAAAACCCTTGAACCCGAGCGGACTTGTAGGGCTGCGCGGCAGATCGGGCAGGAGAGAAACGGCTTCCGGGCGTGGAGTGGCCCACCTGGCGTCGTTGCGGGTTGTCAACGAAACAGGCGGCAGTCCGTATGACTCTTCCTGGCCTCCGCGCCTGAAGTCCCAACAGGCCAGAAAATCTTGTCTACGGCGGCTGGCAGCAGGCTCCCCAGCCAGAACCAACCACACTGGATTTTCTTCGTCTGGAACACAAATTTCCTGTAGTGGCCTGAAGACTTCGCCGGAAGTCTGGCAGCCGTCAAGACAGCTCTATGGGCAGACCGGGCGTTCACGTGTTTTTCTGAGGACCACCTGAAAAAAGTGATGCTGACTGGAGCAATTTTCCTTCTGTGGGCAGGTGGAGCCATGGCCCAAACGTGGTCCACCGAAAACGGGCAATACAGGTTGCAGTCGTGCTATGGCACGGGAGATGGCGTGCAGTGTGACCTGACCTACACCCTGCTTAAAAAACAAATCTTGTATGGCCGTTTGGACTATAGCGACTACACCGCCTTTACCACTGACGGCACACAATCGCAGCCCAAAATTTCAGTCGGTGGAGGGGACTGGGGAAGTTATCCGCAGGCCAGGGTCTACAACGGCACACCCATCAAGGTTTCGCTGTTGTTTAATGTGCCCGCCAAGATCACTACTTTTTCGGCCCTGGCTATCGGCAACGAGAACGTGAAAAACGTTCCAGTCAGGCCCCTCGGAGCACCTGCGCCCGCTACCGTGGCGATCCCCTCCCCTGCCCCTGCACCTACCGGAACGCCAGTCACTTTTTCAAACGGAAACTACTTGATTACGCTTTCCGGCTGTAAAATCACGAGTCAACTTGGCATGACGACCTGTGTCGCTGTTTTGCAAAAACGCTAGTCTCAGCAGGGGCGTTTGAGGCCGCACGCTCATGGTGTGGCCTCTTCGACTAGTCCCTGCGGTCAGACGCTAAGAGAGGCAGGATTTCAGGTTCCAGGCAAAAGGCGTAAGCTTCCGGCCCCACGAACGATGACATCACCGCGCCTATCTCAAGATCGGCCACTTCGGTCAATCCCAGGCGCTGACCCTCAACTCGTAGGACAGCCAGCGCCTTGGACTCTCCGTTGTGCATAAAGACAATGCGGGCGCCAGGATGCCTAGCAGCGTAACTCTGCATGTCCTGCACCATCTGCGCGAGTGCCGCTTTTTCGCCCCGGAGATTGGCCACAGGACTCAGGCGGCCACCGACCACACCAAAAATGGGCTTCATGTTCTGCATGGTGCCGAACATCTCGGTAAAACTGCTGATCAGGTGCCCACGGCGCAGATATTCCAGGGTATTCAGACACACCTGCGCGCAGTGCTGGGCCTGAAAGTCTCTCAGCAGACGAACGATGGCCGGGATGTCGTGACCCTTACGCACCAGCTCGGCAGCGCGAATGGCCTGCAAAGCAAGCCCCCCGGAAGTCGTGCCGCCGCCGAAGACAGTCACCCGGTCAGCCAGATGCGCCGTGGCCTGCAAGGCAAAACGGTACATGCGCCCCAGCAGCGGGCCAGTATGCAGAATCAGAACGTGTTCGTGCGTCTCTAGCAAGCTGTCTATGCAGCCCAGGTACGTTTCCAGGGAAGGCAACAGCAACGTGGGCACTTTAGCCCCGGTTCTAATCTGCTTAAAAAGCAGTTCATTATCAAGAGCGTGTGCCCCTGGAAAAGGATGATCGAGCCATTCGCCGCCACCAAACTTGACCCGGAGCAGCAGCAGATGCACGCTAAAGGCGGCGGCCTGGGTCTCATTGAGGTCGCTGTAAGAGTCAGTCAATACAGCGATGCGGGACACCAGCATAATCTAATGCAAAACGTCACAGCTCAGGAGCCTATCAGCGTTAAGCTGCCAGAACCGCCGCAGGTCACAGTCACCCGGTCTTCGCCCTAAGCCGTTCCCTAAACGCCCGCACACCGTCCCCCACCTAACATCACGTTCAGGAGGCCCCGCCTTCCGCTTCAAGGAGTTTGCCCATGCCCACCTGGTTCAAATTCATCGTCATCTTCAACCTCATGCTCGGCGCGTCCAGCGCGAACGCCAGCACGAACACTTCCTACGACCCCTGGATGGATAAGCCCGTCCTCGGCTACCTGTACAGCCAGCCAAACCTACCTGCCATGGAAAAAGACATGGCTCGCCAGGTTCACCTGAGCAGCCAACAGCGCCGTGCCCTGGCCGGAATCGCCACGGCCGAACAGCAGGAACTGCGGCAACTGGACACCCGGCCATCTTCCAAAGTTCGTGCAGATGTGTTCAACAAGAAAGTGCTGGCCATCGCCCGCCATACCGACAGCCAGGTTCGCAAAACACTCGGGGGGCAATACACCCCGTTTCGGGGCTGGTTGCGCTCCTGGTGGAACCGTCACTCTTAATGAACGACCTTCCACGTCCCCTCCTTATGAACGCAAAGGTTTTCGGTCTGCTTGCCAGTCTCTCGCTCCTCGTCGCCTGTGGCTCTCAGGGCAGCCAGTCTGCCCCAGTTCAAATGAGCACCCAGACCCCCAGCGCTGATACGAGCAACAAGCCGTTACTGCAAAACTAGAGAAAACAGCTGTGATCTTTCTACATTGCTGTATTTGGCACGGGGTGCAGGAAAAAACCACCCCCGACCGCTTATCGAGTGCGGGCACAGCGCAGCCGCTATTCAGGGCAGGCGCTATTCAGGGGTGGTTTTCAGTTCATTGAGACTGCGGCGGGTTTAAAGCAAGAGAGAAACGGATTCCGGGTGTAAAATTGGCAACCCGCCAATACACGGGGTTGCCAACGAAACAGACGGCGGGGCGCGTTACTTGGTCTTGGTCACGCGGTCTTGTGCCCCCACCGCCAAGTTAGGGTTAGCCTTCAGGTACGCGGCAAAGCTGTCTACATCGACTACGTTGGGAAGTTGCAGCACATTGATGCCCTGCTTGAATACCGTGAAGTTGTCGCCGCCCCCCGAGATGAACGAGTTCATGGCGACGCGGTAGGCCCTGGCCGGGTCGAGCGCCGCGCCGTTCAGTTTGATGGAAGCCGGATCAACGCGGCTGCCCGCCGCCGCCGTGCTGTCGTAGCTGTAGCTGAAGCCTTTGCTGACTTGCAACATGCGGCTGGCACCAGAATTAGGGTTGTCGAACTGCTGTTCCAGCAACGCTTTGATCTGTGCGCCGGTCAGGTCCATGACCACCAGCGTGTTCCCGAAGGGTTGCACGGCGTAGGCGTCACCAAAGGTCACGGTATTGCCCGCTCCACTAGCGTTCAGATCCAGGCGAATGCCGCCGGGGTTCATGAAGGCGATCTGAGCACCCTTGTCGGCAGTGGCGGCCAGTTGCGAATCAGCGATCACATCTCCCAGAGGGCTTTCGCCCGCTGCGTTCTGGGTACGCACAATCGCGCCGCCAGCGACCGTGCCGATAGGAGTCAGCTTCACAGCGTCGGTGAGGGATCTGGCGCGGGCCACCAGGGCAGTCATCGCGGCGTTCTTGGGGGTAGTGCTCACGTCCATTACGACATTGGCGGCCTGCAGCGCCGTGACCTTGTGTGCCCGCGTGTCGATGGTCAGGTCGAGGCGCTGAAGCAGGTGACCGTAGAAATCGCCCTGAATAACGGTGCGCCCATTAACCACGCAGTTGTAACCCTGGTGGGTGTGCCCGCTGATGACGGCGTTTACGGCGGGATCAAGGCGGTTAACGATGTCCACGATGGGGCCGGTCAGGGTGCCGCAGGCGGGCTGGTCAAAGCCGTTCTTGGAAGCGCCGCCCTCGTGAATCAGCATAATAATGGCGTCCACGCGCTTGGCCTTCAGTTCGGGAACGTACTTGTTGACACTGTCGGCTTCATCCAGAAAGCTCAGGCTGGCGACCCCGTCGGGGCTGACGATGGTGGGCGTGGTTTTGGTCATGGCCCCGACAAACGCGATTCTGGCTCCGCCGACTTCCTGAATGAAGTAAGGCGGGAAAACGGGCTGGCCGGTGGCCTTATCGACGACGTTCGCGCCCAGCCACTTGAAGCTCGCGCCGGGGTACGGGTTCTGGAACTTGCAGGCCTTGCTGGTATCGTTGCTGTCACAGCCGCCGTTTTGCATACGCTGCAATTCCTTGAGGCCCTGGTCGAACTCGTGGTTGCCCAGGCTGCTGGCCCTCATCCCCAGTTTGCTCAGGGCGATGGTGCTGGGTTCGTCGCGCAGCAGGCTGCTGGTCACGGGAGACGCGCCGATCACGTCGCCCGCGCCCACGAAGACCAGATTGGGATTCCTGGCCCGCTCCTGATCGAGGTAGCCGCCGATGACCTCGATGCCGCCTGTCGTCAGCTTGACCTTCTTGGCAGGGTCTTTGGGATCAGGCACCATAACCCCGGCAAAAGTGGTCGGTTCCAGATTGCCGTGAAAGTCGTTCAGGCCGATCAACGTAACCTGGGTGGCCGACTGGCGCGGGACAAGGGTACAACTGCTGAGCGTAAGAGCCGCACCGATCAAAAGCAGATTCTTTTTCATATGCCGCCCATTGTAATCGCCTTGCTGTAGCTAGCGAACAGCAGAACTGCTTAGCCCTGCACCACCCGCAGTTCGGCCCGCAGCGCCTCTACGAATTTCTCTGGGTCGCTGGCGGTTCCCTGGGCCAGATCGGTTCGCCCACCGCCTTTGCCCCCGCTAAGGGCCAGCGCCGAACGCAGCAGCCTTCCGGCGTCGAGTGTCAGCCCGTTCTGACTGAGACCGCAGCGACCTTCAGGCGCGGTGCCGATCACAACTTCGCCAGGAGCCACCGCTTGCAGGGCGGGCAAAAGCAGCGCCACGTCCTCCAGCCGCAGGGCACGCACCCGGAAGGCTCCAACTTCTTCTGCCGGGGCCGCCGCGACCAGTTGCCGGGCCAGTTGCCCGTGCAAAGCTGCCAGCTGCACGTTTTGCTGTTCGCGTTCGGCCAGCAGCGCCTCGACCCGCACGCCGACGCTTCCTACCGGTACGCTTAGCTGCTGCGAAAGCGCCCGCGTCTCCTGGTACACCTGCCCCAAGTACTCGCTGGCTTCCTCACCCGCCATAAAGGTCACGCGGGTCAGGCCCTGTTTGATTCGCTCATGGCGGAGTACGACCACCGGGGCGCACATGGCGGCGCGGGGAACGTGAGTACCGCCGCACGCGCTCACATCGAAATACTCGCCCAGCGCGTCACGGTACATCACCAGCCGGACTTCCCCGCTGACCTTAGCCTCTCGGCGCAGCGGGTAGTGGCCCAGTTGATCCTCGGGAACGATCGGCGTTTCGAGGGTCAGTTCGTCGCGTCCCAGCGTCCGGCGCAGCAGGTTTTCGGCGGCGCGAATGTGGGTCTCGGCGGGCTGTCCCAGCAGGTCAAGGTGACACTCGGGCGCGGTCATACTGACAGCCGCGACCTGAAACGCTGGGCTGATGCGGGCAAACGCCTGGGCCAGCAGGTGCTCGGCGCTGTGCCGCTGGGTGTGCCGCCAGCGCTTGTCGGGGTCGATTTCTCCGCTTACCTGCGCGCCAAGTTGCGGAATACTCTCCCCTGCCAGTCGGTGCCAGACCGTGCCGGTGGCCTTGTCCTTGCGAACGCCCATAACGCTCACCTGGCCACCATCCCACGTCAGGCGGCCCTCGTCGCTGCTCTGGCCCCCGCTAGCCGGATAGAAGGCGGTAGCCGCCAGCGCCACTTCCGCGCCTTGCACGGCCACGACCTGTGACTGAAAATACAGCTGCTGAGACTGATGATAGAGGGCCCGAGTCATGCCCCACAGGGTACGCCTCTGGCCCTGCACCGGCTGCCCGGAATGAGGCCCCCCCTCTTTTCATGGCCTCAGGGCACAGCCCTATCCGGCGGCTTTTGTCTTTCCTCATGCTCAGTAACTACAGTGTAAGAGATGAAAAAGGCGTTCGTATTGGCTTTACTCGTGGGCAATGTGGCCCAGGCACAAATCTGGACAGTGGATGGCCCCTTCAAAGATGAGTTCATGGGGTGCTCACGCATCAGCACGGGGCAGGTGCAGTGCGCCATGAAATCGAGTTATATCGGCAATGGCCCGACCTATATCGGCGCGACTTACTTTGCCACCGACTCGGCAGCCTACGCGCCCGACAACAAGCGCTACATCGCCTCACGCTCTAGCATCAACGGGCGGGATGTCAGTCGCAGCGAGGTCAATGTGAGCAAATCGGCCCCGGTTATGGTAGTCTATACCTTCGATTACCCCCGGAACTTTGACCGGATTGCACTTCTGTTTATAGATACGGGCATGCTCAAGCAGGTGCCTATCAAAAGTGACGGCGCGATAACTTCCCCCGCAGCCGCGCCGCAGTCCCAGACGGTTTCTTCGGCCCCCAAAGCCCAGTCCACGGTGCCGCTCAATGCCTTCGATATTAAATTGACAGGGTGCACACAGAATGCTCAGGGTGACTACAGCTGTAAACAGGCCGACCTGATTCCACGGCGCTAAATTTTGGGGTGTCGAACTCGCCTTTCACCCATTGCTGACCTGGACGTGCTGTAGTACTGAAGTAAATGCGTCCTCTTCTTCTTACCTTTTGTCTTTTGGCTGGGGCAGTCTGGCCCGCTTCAGCGGCGCTGGCCGCTTCGACTTCAACCGTCACCGTGCAAAAGGGACAGACCCTGTTCGGCATCGCCCGGAAACACCAGGTCAGTGTCGGGCATCTTCAGGCGCTTAACGGTCTTTCCGGCGACCAGATCAGGGTTGGGCAGGTGCTCCGGCTAACGGGTACGGCGGCGCGGCCTCAACGGCAGACAGTCGGGCAGCCTAATGCTCGGAAGCCCCGCGCAGGCAGCATCAACGCTACTGTTCAGGGCATCTATACGGTTAAAAAAGGTGACACGCTGGGCCACATCGCCCGGTCACACCACGTCAGTGTCCGGGCGGTGCAGCGTGCCAATGCCATGAGCGGCACCACAATTCATACGGGCGAGGCCCTGCGTATCCCGGCAGTCGGTCAGGCCGCGTCGCCGGTGACGCCGCGCACTATTCCGGCGCTGCCGCCCGGTATGGAAGCCCGCCGGGTGTATACTTACGCCACGGTGCGCCCCGGCCAGACCCCCAGCAGTTTTGCCGCTCGCTTCGGCACCACCCCGGCCAGAATTCGTCAGCTTAACGGGCTAAATACGGGGCAGGCCATCGTACCGGGCAAGCGCCTGCTGGTGCCGCGCACCATGGCCCTGCCCGTGCCGCCCAACCCCGCCCGCCGGGCCATTTCGTTCCGGCGGGTGACTGTGCGCGGGGCCACCGTGCAGGTGGTGCGGGTCGATCTGCGCCACCGCGACGTGCTGGTTGCGCCAGTTTTGCCCGGTCAGAGTGACTTCGACCGGGGAGCCACGGTCAGCGCCCTCACGCGCATCAGTGGCGCTCAGGCGGTGGTCAACGGCAGCTACTTTCACCCGCGCAGTTACGCGCCTGCGGGCGACATCGTTAAGGGGGGTCGCCTGCTGACCTGGGGCCGCCTGCCGGTGGCGCTCGCCATTACCCCCGACAACCGCGCCGTGATTGTCGGCGGGGCCAGCATGGGGGCGGGACGCGCCACCGACAGCAGCTGGGACGGTATGGAAACGGTGGTGTCCAGTGGGCCGCTCATCGTCAGTGGCGGCGCGGTTCAGACTTCCTACAGCCGGGTGTTTCACGATCCCGCCGTGTTTGGGCATGCGGCCCGCAGCGCCATCGGTCTGCTTAGCAGTCGTGACCTGATTCTGGTCAGCACGCATAACCGCCTCAGTGTCGGTGAGATGGCCCGCGTCATGGTCAGCCTGGGCGCCCGCGACGCCCTGCTCCTCGACGGGGGCAGCAGCGCCGGGATTTCGTATAAGGGCCAGACGATGCTTAACAGCGTGCGTAAGGTCAGCTACGGCATCGGCGTCTTTACCGGTTACAAAGGACCACGTTACTCGCGCTGAACCGCCCTGGCCTGCACAGGTCGCCGCTGCGCCGCGCCTCAGTCACGGCGTACCATAAAGAAATGACGTTGTATCTGTGACTGCCATGTATTTCGTCGATAACCCAGAACTGCGCCGGGCCGCGCAACCTCACGCCCGGAACTCGTTTCTCTTCTGCCCGCTGTGCTTGGGGTGATGACCTGCTTTTCACCCGGCAGCCCCTTACGTTTATCTTTCCCCTTTTGTTCAATGATTTGCCTTGGAGGTTCAAGCATGAAACCAGCCCAGATTCAGGCCCAGATCAGCCGGGTCATCAGCGAGGCCATCGCCGAGTTGCGCGACCCCCGCATTCCGCTGATCGTGACCGTCGATCATGTCGCGGTAACTTCCGATTACGGCATTGCCCGCGTGTACGTCAGCGCTCTGGGTGCCGATATGCCGGACTTGCTCGACGCTCTGTCGCACGCCCGTGGGCACCTGCAACGTCAGGTCGGGGCGCAGGTCAAGCTGCGGCGTATTCCCACTCTGGAGTTCTACGACGCGGCCACGGCGCGGTTTTAAGGCTTTCTCGTGAGCACTCTTTTCTCGTGACCACGCTGCCGGGCGAGAGCCGAACCGAATTCCGGGTGCGCTACGCCGAAACCGACGCCATGGCGGTGGCCCACCACGCCGCCTACCCGGTGTGGTTCGAGATGGGCCGCACCGATCTGATGCACGGCCTCGGGATGCCGTATACCGAGATCGAGGCGCGGGGCTACTTTTTGATGCTCAGTGAATTGCAGGTCAAGTACCGCCGCGCCGCCCGCTACGATGACCCCCTGGCGCTGCTCACCAGGGTGGCCGAGGTTCGCAGCCGTACCCTCAAGTTCACCTATGAGCTTTACCGCCTCCGAGCGGCGGGCAGCCCGGAACTGCTGGCGACCGGCGAAACGCACCATATCGCCACCGACAGGAATTACCGTCCCTCACGCCTGCCCGACGATGTGCTGGCGCTGTTTACGCCGCTGGTCGGTGCGGCCCGTCCCTGAGCGGGTACTCGGGCAGCTGACCTTTTTATGCGTAATCTCCGGTCATGGCGACCTTCACCCCGACCACTGATCTGAGCGACGCTCACCCCGAAGCCCGCGTCCTCGCGCCCCTGTTCCGCGATTTCGGGGGGCGTGTGCGGTTTCAGGGAACGGCGGTCACCTTGCGCGTCGAGGAAAATAACCCGCTAGTCCGCTCTGCCTTGCAGACGCCGGGGCAGGGCAAAGTGCTGGTCGTCGACGGCGGCGGCAGCCTGAACTGTGCGCTGCTGGGCGGCAATCTGGGCGTGTTCGGGGTTGAAAACGGCTGGGAAGGCGTGATTATCAATGGGTGTGTGCGTGATGCCGCCGAACTCCGGGAACTTGATCTGGGTGTGCGGGCGCTCGCCGCCTTTCCCCGGCGCAGTGGCAAACGCGAGGAAGGCCAGCAAAACATTCCCGTGACTTTCGCGGGGGTCACGATAGCGCCCGGTGACCTGATTTGCGGCGATGAAGACGGAATTTTGGTGCTTGCAGGCAACTAGTTGGGAACCTGCCGGGTAGAGGGGCCGCATGACGCCCTTCTGCCCCGAGCAGACTTGCAAAGCGGCGAAGGCGAAGGCAGAGTGAGTAGGCAACAAGGAGCGGCTGGTGGCAGCGGGCAAGCCCCATCATGGGTGCTGTTTTGCCCAAGACAGCGGGCAAGCCCCATACGGGTGCTGTTTTGCCCAAGAGAGTGAAGCGCAGCAGGTGGCTTACCCCGGAGGCGCGGAACTGTAGCCGGGAACTGCTTAGCGCCAAAACCCCTTCATTCCCATTACAACGTACTTCTGACCGTTCCCACTTCGCTTGGTTGATCTAAGGATTACCTTCGGTGTACCTAATGTTCTGGCAGGTTGACCCGTCAGAGGCTGTCTGAGGCCCTAACCATGGGAAATGTTTTAGGCTTTAACGGTGGAACGCGCAGCTTACCCTAGCGAC
>NZ_JAGLBG010000055.1 GCF_018260405.1 Deinococcus sp. | reverse complement strand
CTGCTCCAGCGATTGTGCGCCTGATGAAGAGGGCAGCATGGATACTCCGACGATATGGGCCTCAGACAGCCTCTTAGGACACCGAAGTTGATCTGTATCTGCCCAGCAAGTGGTGAGGGGGCCAGGAGTCGGAATTAGAGCAGTTCTGCGAATGATGGGCACGTCGGAACAACACCGCCGCCCCCCTTCATTCTCCGTCCTGCTCTTTCTTGTTCACTCGTTCCACTCGGCAAAAAGATGGTCAAAAGAGCACCACCCTTTTGCAAAATGCTCTAAGCGGAGTCCGTATTCCCCCCACGAGCAGTCACAAGCAGGCGGCGGCCACATCCGGCAAGGCGGGTGTGATAGGGTAGCTCTACCACGTTTTGGTGAGCTTCTAGCAGTTGCCAGACGACAAAACCCGTTTTCACCCCTTCATTCATGCCGCGCCTGACCGCGCTGCCAAAGCAATTCAGAGTTGTTTTCCACGGAGTCCTTATGACCAACCCCGAAACCCCGACCGTACCCGCCCTCGAAGTGATTCCCCTCGGAGGCATGGGCGAAATCGGCAAGAACATTTTCGCCTACCGCTACGCCGACGAGATCATGGTCGTCGATGGCGGCCTCGCTTTTCCCAAGGCCCACCAGATGGGCATCGACCTGATCATTCCCAAGATTGATTATCTGCTGGAGCACCAGCACCTGATCAAGGGCTGGATTCTGACCCACGGCCACGAAGATCACATCGGCGGCCTGCCGTACATCTTTCCGCGCCTGCCCCGCGTGCCGGTGTACGGCGCTCCGCTAACGCTGGGGCTGGTGCGCGAGAAGCTCTCCGAGTTCGGTATCAAAGACGGCGAGGTCGACCTGCGCGAGGTGCAGCTGACCGACAGCGTGCAGATCGGTGAGCATTTCAAGGTGGACTTCGTGCGGATGACCCACTCGATTCCCGACAACGCCGGGTACGTGCTGACTACCCCGGTCGGGCGCATCGTGCATACCGGCGACTTCAAGCTCGACGAGCAGCCCAGCGACGGCCAGCTGAGCGACCTCGGGCGCATCGAGCAGGCGGGTAAGGACGGCGTGCTGCTACTGATCAGCGACAGCACTAACGCCGAGCGCCCCGGCCACACGCCGAGCGAAACAGAAATCGCCAAAAATCTGGAAGACGTGATCGCCAATTGCAAAGGCCGCGTTTTCCTGACCACCTTTGCCAGCAATGTTCACCGCATTCAGAACGTTATCAAGCTGGCGCACCGCCAGAGCCGCCGGGTGGTCATGGAAGGCCGCTCGATGCTCAAATACGCGCAGGTCGCGCAGGGCCTGGGCCTGATGGAATTCCCCGACCCGCTGCTGACCAGTGAGGAAGTCGGCGAGTTGCAAGACCAGCAGATTCTGTTCGTATGCACCGGGTCACAGGGCCAGCCGATGGCTGTGCTGGGCCGCCTTGCCTTCGGCACGCATGCCAAGATCGCGCTGCGCCGGGGCGACACGGTTATTCTGAGCAGCAACCCGATTCCAGGCAACGAAGACGCCGTAAACCTGATCGTCAACCGCCTGTACGAGATCGGGGTAGACGTGATCTACCCGCCCGCCTACCGCATTCACGCCTCGGGGCACGCCTCACAAGAAGAACTGGCGACGGTGCTGAACCTCGCGCGGCCCAAGTTCTTTTTGCCCTGGCACGGGGAGCCGCGCCACCAGATCAACCATGCCAAGCTGGCGCAGACCCTCCCCCGCCCGCCCAAGCGCACCCTGATCGCCCAGAACGGCGACGTGGTGTCGGTCGGGCCGGACGAATTCCGCGTCAGTGGCACTGTGACCGCCGGGGCGATGTACGTAGATGGTCTGGGCGTGGGCGACGTGGGCGACGAGGTTCTGCTCGACCGCGTGAACATGAGCCAAGAAGGCATCGTCATCCTGAACGCCGTGCTGCACCCCACCGTGCATGTGGAAGTGGTCACGCGCGGCTTCGTGCGGCCCAACCGCGACCTCGACGACCAGATTCGCCGCGTGGCGCAGGAAGCCGTTGAGCAGGGCATGCGCGAGAAACGCCGCCTGGAAGACGTGCGCGACGATATGTACGGCGCGGTGCGGCGCTTTGTCCGCAAGGCCACGGGACGCAACCCGGTGCTGATTCCGATGCTGGTCGACTAAGACGAACTGCCGATTGAACCGGGCCGTTTTGGATTCAATCTGAGCGCAGGCCAGGGCGCATGAGGCTGACGTTGCCCCTGTAACGCCCCCCGGTAGTCACCCGCAAGAAACGGCCCTGTGACATGATGAAGCTGATGCGACTGTCTGTTCCCGTTGCCCTGTTGCTGCTGTTCCTCAGTGCGTGTACCCAGACCCAGGCCAGCACCGTGGTGCGCGTGACCAGCGGCGATATGCGGTATACGGTGGCGACGGTAGACCCCGCCCAGGACGACTTGCAACTGCGCTGGATTAACCCGACCACCGCTGCGCCTTACCGCACGTTTGCCGAGGTGCAGGCCCGGCTCGCCAAGGAGGGCAAGACCATGCTGTTTGCCACCAACAGCGGTATTTACGCGCCCGGCCTGAAACCGCTGGGCCTGCATATCGAGGGCAGCAAGACCCTGGTGGCGCTGAATAATGCCCGCCACGGCGGCAACTTTGCGCTGCTGCCCAACGGCGTGTTCTGGGTGCGGGGCAAACAGGCGGGGGTCACCGAAACCCAGGCGTACCGGGCGGCCAACCTGAACCCCACCTATGCCACGCAGTCGGGGCCGCTGCTGGTGCAGGGCGGTAGGCTTCACCCCGAGTTCAACCGGGCAGGCACCAGTTTTAAGGTACGCAGCGGCGTGGGCGTGTGCGAAGGCGGCAAGATCAAATTTGCAATCAGCGCGGGGCCGGTCAACTTCTACACCTTCGCCGCGTTTTTCCGCGATGAACTGAGGTGCCCCGACGCCCTTTACCTGGATGGCAGCATCAGCGCCTACGCCACACCAGACACCGACACCCAGTTGCGCGATTTCGCGGGTATTTGGACAGTCAGCCGCACGAAAAGGTAAGACGAACTGCCCATTGAACCGGGCCTTCTGGATTCAATCCGAGCGGAGGCGAGCAGGAAAGATGCGGGTTCCGGGGTACAGGCGGCACCTTCTTGACCAAAACGGCACCCATGATGGGGCCTGGTCGCTTCCCCACTGCGGGTGCAATGGAGCGGAATCCATATCCGCTGCCCGACCATCAGACGCTGAACCAGAAGAGAAAAAAAGTGGGCCACCCTCCGCAGAGAAGTGGCCCGCCCTGGTTAGGACTCAGTTGACGGTGATATTGATGACGCTCAGAGGAGCCGCCGCCGCGTCGCCGGTGGGGCGCACTTCGTAGGTGACTTTGCCCTTGCCGGGCTTGCTCTCGTAGCTCCAGCCACAGGTGCCGTCGAGGGCAATCGCCTTCGTACCGACGACCCGGTCGCCGCGCTTGACAGTCACGGTGTAGCCGGTGCCCTGACCCACGCCGCCGAACAAGAAGGGTTCGTTAACTGTCTCGCCGTCCTTCATGCTCAGGGTGTAGTCCTTAGTGCAGTTGGCAGCGCTGGCATCGGTAGCCCCGATGGTGGTCGCCACGTTGCCCAGTTCGGCGCCGTCGGCTCCTTTCACGCTGTAGGTGTGGGCACCTGCGGCGGGGCTGGGCACGTCCTGACTCCAGGTGCCGTCGCTGCCAACCGTGACCTTACCGAGGCTGGTGCCGTCTTGGAACACTTCGATCTCGTCGCCCGCCTTGCCGGTGCCCTTGAGGGCAAAGCCGCCAGCAGGCAGCTTGGCACCGGCGGCGGGATCGGTGATGGCAAAGGTGCCGGTGTTAGTCGCGGCTGCGGGAGTGGTCGCGGGCGCAGTTTTGGTGTCGCCGGTCGGAGTCGCAGTGGTCGCAGGCTTGGGCCTCAGCAACCAGCAGCCGCCCAGCAGCAAAAGCAGCAGCAGCGGAATGAGCCACCACGGGAAACCGCCACGCTTTTCGGTGGTGACTGGGGCGACCGGGGCCGGGGCCGGGGTCACGGTGGGGGGCGCAGGGGGCACGGCCACGACCGGAGTCTTGACTTCGGGTTCAGCCTTGGCCACGATTACCTCGGGCGGCTTGACCGCGACATGGGGGGCCACGGCGCTACCGCCCAGCAGAGCGCCCAGACCAGTCAGGCCAGCAGGCAGCAGGCCGGTAAGGTGGGAAGTGTTGATCCCGCCCAGCAGGCCACTGAGCGCCGAGCCGTTCATGCCCGTGCTGTGCTTGCCCAGAACTGAGAGCACCAGCGGGGACAGCAGGGCCAACAGGCGTGAAGCGTTGCTACCGCTGCCGCCCAGCGCCGAGCCGAGGCGTCCGGAAATCTCGTCGACATTGCCAAACAGGCCGCCCAGCAGGCCGCGCCCCTGACCTTCGACGCGGGCCAGTTCGGCGCTGTCACCCAGCAGGGTGGCATTGAGCTGCCCGTTCTGGCCCGTCAGGCCCGAAAACTGGGAGGTCAGCTTGAGTAAGTCGCTGGCTCCGGCTTCAGTCTTTCCTTTGCTGACGATGGCGTTCAGAAGTACCGGCAGCGCACCCTGCACGGCGCGGCCCGCCGCATTACCATTGAAGCCCGCTGCCGCCCCGAGCTTGTCGGCGGCGGCCCCGCTAAACTGCGCCTTGAGCAGATCGAGAAGGCCGCCCGCGCCGCCTGCACTGCCTAGAGCAGCGGCACCGAGACCCGCCGCCGCCGCGCCAGCGGCACCGGCCACTGCTGCTGCGCCCGTGTTCACGGCGTTGCTGGCTACGTTTGCACCGGTATTAACCGCACCGCCCACAGTGTTTGCGGCACCGTTCGCTGCGCCCAGGGTGCCGCCCAGACCACTGAAGGGGCTGAGCATCGAGCCGATGTTGCTTGCGTTCATGCCGTGGCGGCCCAGCAGGCTAAGCACCAGCGGCAGGGCCATTTGCAGGATTTTTTGCACGCCGCCGACACTGCCGCCGACCTGTCTGGTCACCGTGTTGACGATGTTCTCGGACTTGGCACCGATCAGGGCGGGGACGAGCAACTCACCGGCACGCTGAAGGTTAGACGCGCCGTCGCTGGCGCTAAGCACTTCAGTGATGCTACCGAACTGCGGCAGGCTGGACACGGCTTCGAGCACCTGCTTCTGGCCTTCGGGGTGGGCGGCGTGTTCGGCCAATGCACTGAGCTGCATAGGCAGACCCGACGCCAGAGCCTTTTGCGCCACAGTACCGTCGAGGCCTACAACCTGTCCCAGTCGCTGCGCGTTGTCGCCATCAAAATAAGACTGGATAAGATCGCTGATATTCATATGCCCTCCTATGCCCGTCACTGTTCTCAGGTCGGTCTAACCGGCAGCGCTGGGCAAGCACCTAAGTGTAACCAAACCGACTCTTTGACTGTTATTTCTTAAAGATTGCCTTATGTCCAGCCGGTCATGGATGCTGATCAGTGGTGGCTGGGGGAAGTGTGGCTGGGGGAAGTGTAGATCATCCAGGTGCTTTTCCCGAAGGACCGGAACTGTACCTGGCCACCACCTTTGGCTCGGGTCGGGGTTCAAACAGCCTCTCACCTGCTTCTAGACCCGCCAGCTTCTTAGGAAAACCGTCCGCTCCACCTGGAGGAAGTCCGTCGGTACCGCCTGCGGGTAGATTGCTTCCCGACCACCAGCGGTGAGGTGTCGTGACCAGTGCAACGTATCCCCTCCAGCCGCTTGGCTTACCCTAAAGCATGATCCCAGCGCCCCTCAAGTCGGCCCAGTGGCTTACCGAACAGCTTCAGAACCAGCAGTTACGCGTGCTGGACTGCCGCTACAACATGAGCGACCCGCTGATCGGGCGCGTGGCCTACATGCAGGGCCATGTTCCCGGCGCGGCCTACGCCGACCTCGAAACTGACCTGAGTGCTCCGGTACGCCCGGACGGTGCGGGGGGCCGCCATCCGCTGCCTGACCCGCAGGCATTGGCCAAGTGGCTGGGCAGCCTGGGCATCGGCAACGACAGCGTGGTGGTGTGCTACGACGACCCTACCGGCGGCCAGGGCTACTACGCCGCCCGCGCCTGGTGGCTGCTGCGTTGGCTGGGGCACCGCGAGGTGTACGTGCTGGACGGCGGCTGGCCCATGTACCTGGCAGCAGGCGGAGCCGTCAGTACCGACGAAGCTGTGCCCACGCCCACAACCTTCAAAGCCGACGTGCAGACCGACCTGCTGGCCACTGCCGCCGACGTGCAGCGGCGCGGGCCAGACGTGCTGCTGATCGATTCACGGGCACCGCAGCGCTACGCCGGAGCAACAGAGCCGCTCGACAAGAAGGCGGGCCACATTACCGGCGCGGTCAACCGGAACTGGGCCGACGCGCAGCACCCGGAAGGCACCTTTAAACCGGCGGCGGCGCAGGCCGCAAGGCTGGCGGCGGGCGACCGACCGACCGTGACCTACTGCGGCAGCGGGGTGAGCGCTACGACCAACCTGATGGCCCGCGAACTGGCAGGCGTACCCCTGGGGCCACAAAACCGCCTGTACGCCGGATCGTGGAGCGACTGGATCAGCGACGACAGCCGCGAAATTGCGACTGGAATGGAATAACTTTCAGACCAATCAGAAAAGCGGCTCGCGCCTGATTTATGCGGGGGCGAGCCGCTTTTCGTGTCCTGCCGGGGTTTATTTCCTGCCGGGGTTTATTTGCCCTGCTGCGCCAGTTGCAGGTAATAGGCGCTGCTCTTGTCGGTAGGGTCGAGGGCCACCGCCTTGCTGTAAGCCTCAGCCGCCGCCGGGAAGTTCTTGGCCTCGTACTGCACCCGGCCCACCCAGGCCCAGGCTTTGGCGTAAGTGGGGTTTTGCGTGGCCGCCTGCGTGAACCCGGACAGCGCCGCCGCCCTGTCGCCCGCCACGTATTGGTTGTAGGCCGCGCGGAAGGTCTGCACCGCGCCCAGGCCGTATTGAAGCCCTTCCCGGGCCAGCCCGAGGTTATAGGCGTCGCTTTTGTCAGTGCTGGGCAGCGCCGAAACGCCCCTGTAGGCGTCCACAGCGGCCTGGGCATTCCCAAGTTCCAGCGCTAGGCGGCCCGCTTCCCGCCACGCCTCGGCAAAGTTGGGGGCCGCCCGCGCCGCTTCCTGGAACTTGGCGAGGGCCTGTTCCTTGCGCCCGGCGTCGAGTTCGATATAGGCCTGACTGAACGCCTGGGTGGCGGCGGGGCCATACGTTCCGGCACTCTTGGCCAGGCCGCTGAAGTACGCCAGCGTCTTGTCGTTCGGGCTGAGTTGCAGGGCCTGGGCGTAGTAGTTCTGAGCGCGGGTGTACTCGCCCGCTTCAAGCGCGGTGCGGGCCGCCCAGCTGCTGCACAGCACATTCTGTGGGTCCAGTTTCAGGCAGCGGTCGAAGTAGGCCGCCGCCTGACTGGGGCTCTGGCGCGTGTAAGCTGCGTACCCCAGGTTGTACTGGGCAATCGCCGCCGTATGGTCGGCCGCCGTGCCCGCCCTCGGCACTGCCCGGTAATAAGCACTCCAGGCGGCCTCGGCCTTTTTCCAGAAGCCGATTTCGGTATACAGCTGTGCACGGAGTTTAAGGTAATCCGGGTTGCCGGGGTCGGCGGCCACAGCGGCCTCGGCGGCGTCGGCGGCCTGTCGCCAGAGCGTCTGGTCAATGGCGTAATGCCCGGCCTGATAGGTGGCGCGGGCTTTAGCGGCCAGGGCAGTAGAGGTCGCGGCCCACTGCGCCGCCGTTTGCGTGGGCGGCGCAGGCTGAGACGGGTTGGTTTGGGCCGCCGCCGTGGAAGCCAGCAGGGCCACGGTCAGCAGAGGCAGGATTCGGTTCATGCTCCCAGTGTCCCGACTCCTTACGAGTACAGTATGGGGAACAGGTAAAGAGGCACTGAAAGAGCCACGGCCCAGTTGCGCGGGCAGCGGCCATGGCCAATCTGGGTTTGTCACAGCGACCCGTCGAATTGAAGGAACATCTGTCCAGGCGGCTGTAGGCAGGGGGGGCTGAATTACTCGACGGTCACGGCCTTAGCGAGGTTGCGGGGTTTGTCTACGTCCTTGCCGAGCTTCTGGGCAATAAAAATGGAGAGCAGTTGCAGCGCCACCGCGTTGACCACCGGGCTGACCATCTCGTCGGCGCGGGGCACGTAGATCACGTCGTCGCCGTAGCGGGCGTTCTCGGTGTCGCCGTCAGAGAGTAGCAGAATCACCCGGCCTTTGCGGGCGCGGACTTCCTGCACGTTGCTGATGGTCTTTTCGAGCAGCTTGCTCTCGGTGGCGATCACAACCACCGGCATGTGCTCGTCGATCAGCGCAATCGGGCCGTGCTTCATTTCCCCGGCGGCGTAGGCTTCGGCGTGAATGTAGCTGATTTCCTTGAGCTTCAGCGCCCCCTCGTAAGCTGTAGGGCTGTTCACGCCGCGCCCCAAGAACAGGAAGTCGCGGGAGTCGGCGTACTTCTCGGCAATGGCCCGGATGTTCTCGACGCGCTCAGGCTCCAGTGCGGCCTCGACCAGACGCGGCAGTTCGCGGGCCGAGTGCAGCAGTTTGCGCCCCGCAGTCTCATCCAGCGTGCCACGGGCGCGGCCCAGCCACAGCGCCAGCATCAGCATCGCGCTGACCATGCTGGTATACGCCTTGGTGCTCGCCACGCCGATCTCGGGACCAGCGTGGATGTACAGCGTGTCATCGACCTCGCGGGTCATGCTGCTCCCCTTGGCGTTGATGATGCCCAGGGTCTTGGCGCCGTACTTCTTGGCCTCGCGTAGCGCCTCGAGCGTGTCGATGGTCTCGCCGCTCTGACTCATCACGATGGCGAGGGTGTTTTCGCTGACCAGTGGGTTGCGGTAGCGGTATTCCGACGCCACGTCGATGTCTACCGGGATGCGTGCCAGCTGCTCGATCAGGTATTCGCCGACCATCCCAGCGTAAAAGGCCGTGCCACACGCGATGATGCTGATGCGCTTGAAGCTGGCCGGGTCGAGGTTGATATCCAGATTGACCTGCCCGGTATCGTCGTGCAGACGACCGATCAGCGTGTTGGTGAGGGCGTTGGGCTGCTCGTAGATTTCCTTCATCATGTAGGAGTCGTACCCGCCCTTCTCGGCGGCCTCGGCGTCCCAGTCGATATGCTCGATTTCGCGCCTGACCTCGTTGCCTTTCAGGTCAGTGACCTTGAAGCCGTCGTCGTGCAAAACCACCATGTCGCCGTCGTGCAAAAAGACCATTTCGCGGGTGTAGGGCAGCAGCGCGGGCACATCCGAGGCCAGGAACATTTCGCCCTCGCCTACCCCCATCACCATCGGCGACACGGTGCGGGCCGCCACGATCTCGCGGTGATCCACGTGCGTCACCACGATGCCGTAAGCGCCACGCACGTCGCCCAGCGCCAGCCGCACGGCTTCGTACAGGTCGCCCCCGGCCTGCTGGTACTTTTCTTCGATCAGGTGAACCAGCACTTCGCTGTCGGTTTCACTGCTGAACTTGTGCCCACGCTTGAGCAGTGCTTCTTTCAGCGGTAGATAATTCTCGATGATGCCGTTGTGAATGATGACGATCTTGCCGTCCTCGCTGGCGTGCGGGTGGGCGTTGGTATCGTTCGGCAGGCCGTGGGTGGCCCAGCGCGTATGGCCGATGCCCAGCGTGCCGTGCAGGGGACGCTGTTCCAGCACGGTGGCCAGATTCGCCAGCTTGCCCGCCTTTTTCTCGACGCTGATGTGCCCGCCGTCTCTGATCGCCACGCCCGCCGAGTCGTATCCCCGGTACTCCAGCTTGGAAAGGCCCGAAATGAGAACGTCCTGCGCCTGACGGGTGCCGATATAACCTACGATTCCGCACATAAATGCTCCTTCGGAGCGGTCTAAAGGTCTAGCAAGTCTAAGGGTCTAAGACCATTGGACGGGTCAACCATCAGGCTGCTCCGGGGTGTCAAATTTTAAATTTTGTGCATCTTACCCGGCCTTATGTCCGTATTGCTACGGGGGTTATCGCCGCGTTTCACATCCGGTAACCGAACGTCGGGTAGGCCCTGATTGCCTGGCCTGGAAGCATCCGCAGAAACTCGCTGACTTCCACCTCGTATCCCGTAAAGGGCTATGCCTTAAACCTTTACGGGCCTTGCGCTGCCCTGTTTGTGTGAACCTGACACCAAAGGTTCGCTGGTTAACATAGCATTTCCGGCACCCTAGCTACCCTGAGTACATCACTCAAGCTTTGCCAAATATTACCGGGCGGCTCCCCTGCTAGGATAGAGGGGCAAACGGAGTAAAAACCTCCGCCACAAGGACACTTCACCCATGCCTACGTACCTGTACAAGAATCTCGAAACTAGCGAAATCTACGAAATCAAGCAGAGCATGAAAGACGCCCCGCTCACCACCCATCCCGAAACGGGCGCAGCCATCAAGCGCGTGCTGGCCCGGCCCGGCATCGCGTTCAAGGGCAGCGGCTTTTATGTCAACGACTCCCGCAAGGAAAAATCCAGCGAGGGCGGGGGCGGCGGCGGCGAGTGAACCGCGCGCGCGTTCTGGGCGTCACGGCCCTGCTGCTGGCGGCGAGCAGTTCGGCGTACCTCATAGGCCGCGTCAGCGCACAAAAAGCCCTGGTGACCAACGACGAGATCAACACCGTCGAGGTTACTCAGGCAGCGATTCCCGCCGTCGTGCGAATCGACAATCGCCTGCGCCCGGAAGTGCTGCAACAGGGTGACGACCCCCTGGAAGTGGGCAGCGGGTTTTTCATCAAGAAAGACCTGATCGTAACGAATTACCACGTCATCAAGGACTACGACTCGCTGACGGTGGTGCTGTATAACGGCCGCCGCGCCCCGGCCAAAGTCGAGGGAGTCGATCCGGGCATCGATCTGGCCCTGCTGCGCGTCACCGGAGTCACCGCTCCCAAGACCCTGGGCTTCGGCAGCAGCGCCCGCCTGATTCCGGGGCAGAAGCTCATCGCGGTGGGCACGCCCCTGCGCTTTCAGAACTTCGTGAGCACCGGGATTTTTAGCGTGCTTGCCAACCCCGGGGACGTGCCGCGCAACGACGGCCTCGGGCAGGAAATCCCGCAGTACATTGTCACCACGGCCAGCATCCAGGGGGGCAGCAGCGGCGGCCCGGTGTTCGATTCGCGCGGCGCGGTGGTTGCTGTTGCCGATGCCAGCGCCGCACCGACCAACTTCGTACCCGGCGTGATCGGGATCGCCATTCCCGGCGACCTCATCAAACAGAGCGTGGACGATCTGCAAAAAGATGGCGTGCCCCAGCGCGGCAGCCTGGGCGTCACGCTGCACGATCTGGGCGAACTTGACCCGGCCCTGCGCCAGCTCGCGGGCCTCAGCAGCAGCGAGGGGGCGCTGGTCTGGGACGTTCCGGCGGGAAGTGCCGGAGCACGTGCGGGCCTGCGCGGTTCGTTGCGTAACACCAAAGATCAGCTGCTGGCCCCGCTGGGCGACATTATCGTGGCGGTAGACAACCAGCGGGTCAAGAACACCTTCGATGTAGCCCGGCTGGTCGCCGCCAAGCGCCCCGGCCAGACTGTGACCCTTAAGGTGTGGCGCAACAAGAAAGCCGTGAACGTCAAGGTCACGCTGCTTAAACGCACGCTGCGCTGAAGTCGGAAGAAAGGCCGCAGGTGTGCCCTGATCCGGTAACACCCGCCGCGCCGTAAACTGAAGCCGTTATGACCAAAACCCGCAGCGAATCCGACACCATGGGCAAACTCGACGTCGACGCCAGCAAATACTGGGGCGCACAGACCGAGCGCAGCATTCACAATTTCCCGATTGGGCGCGACACCTTCGTGTGGGGCCGCCCCGTCATCCGGGCGCTGGGCATCCTGAAAAAAGGCGCGGCGCAGGCCAACGCCGAGTTGGGCGAACTGCCTTCACACATCGCCGACCTGATCGTAAAGGCCGCCGACGAGGTGATTTCCGGACAGCTGGACGAGCATTTCCCGCTGGTGGTCTTCCAGACCGGCTCCGGCACCCAGAGCAACATGAACGCCAACGAGGTCATCAGTAACCGCGCCATAGAGCTGGCGGGCGGCGAGATGGGCAGCAAAACGCCCGTACACCCCAACGACCACGTCAACCGGGGCCAGAGCAGCAACGACACCTTTCCCACCGCCATGCATATCGCCGTGGTGCTGGAACTCAACGAGCGGCTGTACGGCGCGGTCAGCAAGCTGCGGGACACCCTGCATGCCAAGTCTGTGCAGTACAGCGGGCTGGTCAAGGTGGGCCGCACCCACTTGCAAGACGCCACGCCCATTACGCTGGGCCAGGAAATCGGCGGCTGGGTCGCGCAACTCGACTACGCGCTGGCCGAGGTCAAGCACGCGGGCGAAGGACTGCTTGACCTCGCCATCGGGGGCACGGCGGTCGGCACGGGCCTGAACGCCCACCCTAAATTCGGTGACCTCGCCGCCCAAAAATATGAAGCCGAGACAGGCTACAAATTCCGCAGCGCCGAGAATAAATTCGCTGCGCTGAGCGCCCACGACGCGCTGGTGCAAACCTCCGCCGCGCTGCGTACTCTGGCGGGCGCACTGATGAAGATGGCGAACGACGTGCGCTGGCTGGCCTCTGGCCCCCGCAACGGCATCGGCGAAATCACCATCCCCGAGAACGAACCCGGCAGCAGCATCATGCCCGGCAAGGTCAACCCCACCCAGTCCGAAGCCATGACGATGGTCGCCACCCGCGTCTTTGGCAACGACGCCACCGTCGCCTTCGCGGGCAGCCAGGGCAACTTTCAGCTCAACGTGTTCAAGCCGGTAATGGTTCACGCCGTACTGGAAAGCATCCGCCTGATAGCCGACGCCTGCCTCGCCTTCAACGACTACTGCGCCGTGGGCATCGAACCTAACGAGGCTAAAATCAAGGCTAACCTAGACACCAACCTCATGCAGGTCACCGCCCTGAACAAGCACATCGGCTACGACAAAGCCGCCGCGATTGCCAAGAACGCCCACAAGAAGGGCCTCTCGCTCAAAGAATCGGCGCTGGAACTGGGTTACGTCACCGAGGAAGAATTTGCCAAGTGGGTCGTGCCGCTGGACATGACGCATAGCTGAGGCCAACTCCGCTCAATTCCGTCCGAAGTTGGGAGGCGACCAGACCCCTTCAAGGGTGCCGTTTTGGTCGGGAGGCGACCAGGCTTGCTCAAGCGAGTCCGTTTTGCCCAAGCGCCTGGACAGAGTGATACGGATTCCGCTAAATTCCGCCACAGTCGGGAAGACACCGCCTGCGGCTCCATACCGCGAAACCCGTATGTTGTTCCTACTCGCATTCGCTCGGATTGATTCGGAACTGCACCAAATCAATCGGAATCCGTATGAGTAGGCAAAAAGAAGCGCCCGGTGGAAGTGAACCGGCTTCGGGCGCTTTCCCCAGATACGCGGAACTGTAACCGGAAGCTCCTCATCGCCTCCGCACGGATTGAATTCAACACTGCCCAGCTCAAGCGGCAGTCTGTATGAGGAGTTCTACAAAGTCTCATGCCCCGTTTGCCCGGCGACCCAGTGCTGGCCGTCCTCGTCGGCCTCGTGTTTCCAGACCGGCACATTCACTTTCAGG
Organism: Deinococcus sp.; assembly: GCF_018260405.1. Lineage (GTDB taxonomy): Bacteria > Deinococcota > Deinococci > Deinococcales > Deinococcaceae > Deinococcus. The sequence continues at coordinate 3,641 of NZ_JAGLBG010000055.1, read as the reverse complement.
TACTCGATCAGAAAGTCGCACGCTTCCAGCGCGGCGCGGCGGTGCGGGCTGGCGACCCCGATCAGGATGCTGGCGTCGCCGGGAAACAGTTTGCCGGTGCGGTGCTGAAGGTACACCCGCAGTTCGCCATGTTTTTCTCGGGCGGCGGCGGCGGCTTCGTGCATGACCTTACGGGCCAGCGGCGCAAAGCCCTCGTACTCGATAAATTCCACCTGTTTTCCGCTATTAGGACTGCGGACCGTGCCTACAAAATAGGCCTGAGCACCGTACTCGGGCCGCACCAGGAAGGCGTCGGCTGTGGAAAGGCTTAGTACAGCTGGGGTGATTTCGCAGAGGGTATCGCCCTGACTTCCACCAGCCACCGGCGGCAAAAACGCGACCTCTTCTCCCTCACTGAGCACCTGATCGGGCGCCGCATAGGTTTCATTGACGGCTACCATGCAACCTTTCAGGCTTACACCATGCTGCGCCTCGACCAGTGCCGCCACGGTCCGCACACTTGACCCCGGCGGTACTTCCACAGAAAGCTGCTCAACGCCCACTTCACGCTTTAGCTGGGCAAAAAAGACCACGTTCACTTGCATGCGGGCAGGCTAGCACCCCAGCAGCCTCTACCAGTTTTCTTCCAGTGTCCTAATTCCGCCCAGTCCGGCCCTCGCTAATGCAGCAGCCACCGTTTCCCCACTCACCGGATGGCGCAGCTCGGGATCGAGGTCGGCCAGTGGAGCCAGCACAAAAGCCCGTTCCCAGGCGCGGGGGTGAGGGAGTTCAGGCGGCCCGGTTTGCACCAGATCGCCGTAGACAATCAGGTCAAGGTCCAGCACCCGCGCTTCCCAGCGCTGATGGCGCTCGCGCCCGGCACGGTCTTCGATCTTATGCAGGGCTGCAAGAAGCGGCCCCGGCGCAAGCGATGTTTCCATCCGCAAAGCCGCGTTCAGATAATCAGGCTGCCCGGCGGGGCCACCAACCGCAACCGTGCGGTAAAGGCGTGATTGACCGGTGAGCTGCCCCAGCCCGCTCAGTTCCTCTTTGGCCCGTCGCAGCGTCGGTAAAGGCTGGCCCAGATTGGCCCCCAGCGCCACGTAAACGGCCTGATTGGACAAGTTCGGCCTCATCCCGTGCCCTGAACCAGGGTCAGTTCGGCGTAAACGTCCCGGAAAATCCCCGGAATGGGCGCAAACGGCTTGTGAACCCGCACCGTAACCCGCTCCAATCTGGGCTGCTCATGCAGGATACGCTGGGCGACGCGGTTCGCGAGCACCTCGATCAGCTGATGCGTCTGCTCGGTTACTTCCTGGCGGATCACTTCGTACACGGCAGCGTAATTGACAGCTTCATTCAGGTCGTCGGCCATTCCGGAAAAGTCGTAATACAGTTCGGCGTCCACCACGAACCGTGCCCCCAGGACACCTTCAGACTCAAAAACGCCGTGTCTGGCATGAAACTCCAGACCTTCCAGAACGACCCGTGACATGTCCAGAGTCTAGCCGCCCACAGACTGCTCGATTCTTTGCTGTACCCGAAGCGCCTGCACATGCTCGCTAGCGGCGTGCGCGCGCACCATGGCCGCGCCGTGCCGCGCCGAATGCAGGTGCAGGGCCAGGCTGCCGGGATCACGCTTGGCCGCCTCCGGTACGTCGGCAAGGAAGTCGATGGTCTTCTTGCGGCTGGCGGCCATCAGTACGGGGTTCTCACCCGCTGCGAGGTCGCCCACTGCCCGGATCAGGGCCAGATTATGCTCCAACGTCTTGCCAAAGCCGACTCCTGGGTCAAGCAGCACCGATGGCACGCCCGCAGCCTTGACCTCAGCGGCCCGCTGCCGCAGGTAGCCATGCACCTCGGCCACCACATCGTCATATCTCGGCTGGTGCTGCATGGTGCGCGGCTCGCCCTGCATGTGCATGATGCACGCGGCGGCCCCAGCTTCCGCACAGACCCGCACCATTTCAGACTGGCTTAAGCCCGTCACATCGTTGATCAGGTGTGCCCCCGCTTTCAGAGCCGCCGCCGCGACTTCCGGCTTCATGGTGTCCACGCTGATCAGCACGTCCAGTTCCCGTAACGCGCGGATCACTGGCAACACCCGGTCAAGCTCAGTGGCCGCGTCGACCGGGTCGGACCCTGGACGGGTGCTCTCGCCACCTACATCAAGCATAAAGACCCCACTGTCCCGCATGCTCCGCGCAGAAGCCAAAGCCATGTCAACCGAAAAATGCCGTCCACCATCACTGAAGCTGTCCGGAGTGGCATTCAGGATTCCCATGACAGCGCAGCCCTGCCAAAGTACGCTCCAACCTTCAGCGGTTCTGCGGCCTCCTGGAACCTCGAACCTGAAACTCAGCTGGTGATTACCCATTTTCTTCCTTCAAATCGTGAAACGTAAAACTGGCCGTGACGGCAAAGCCACGCGCCGGATAGGCGACAACATAGGCGGGCATCCTGCGCCCGGAGCGAAACGGCACGTAGCTCTGCTCGCTCATCTCGAATCCAGTGTCAAGCGCCCGCGCAATAGGATGATCGTCCGGAATAACGGTCCCCGGACGAATCGAATACTTGACCCCCGGCGACGCTCCGAACACCCGAACCGAGAGAGCTTTTAACGCCCCTGCTGCCTCTTCTTGCTCCTGACGGCTTACCGCGCAGACGGTATACAGCGTGGGCTGCGGCGTCTGCTCGGCCAGCGCATAGAGGGCTGTCGAGTGGCTGACATCCGCCCGCCTCGCCAGCTCCGCCAGTGTGCGGCCCGTATAGCCAAAGCGCTGTGTCATTTCGTTCATGAGACTCTGGGGCATCAAAAGTGAAGCTGCCCCCACATTACACAGACTTTCGATGACCTCTTCGAGCCGCTCACCCTCAAAAGCGTCGTGAATATCGCTCAACAGGTCGTCGTCATCCAGAAGGAGCGCGTGACTGATCTCATGGGCCAGGGTAAAACGCTGCCGCTCCGGTCTGACCTTACTATTGATCAGGATGACGTGATGCTCAGGGTCATAGGCGCCGTCGCGCTCACCCATCGGCATATACTTAAGTTCGATCCCGTCTAGGCCCAGAATCAGGCTGTGGGCATCAAGTCCAGGCACCCGCTGGCTATAAGCGCTAGCAAGTTCGCGCATCCTGGCTTTGGCTGCTGCCAATGCCGCTGAGGAATCAGTCACGTTGGCAGCTTAGCAAGCTATTCCTATTCAGGCACTCACCCCGTAATGTCAGTGCTGATCTGCCAAGAGCAGTTGCTCGACCAGCGCGACATATTCTTGCTGGGCCTGCTCCTGCGGCTTACCCTGATGTTCACTCCAGGCGTCATACTTCGCTCCACCCACAAAATCAAACCCACCAGGGCGCTTACCCGATACGTCGCCTTCACTCCCTTGTTTGTAAAGGGCATACAGTTTGAGCAAAACATCATTGCCCGGCTTCTTGGTCAGCTTGTTTACATCCTGTTGAGCCTGTTCAAAAGTCAGCATGGGTTCACTTTAGCGAAAAAACTGAACTCGGTATAGGAGAGAGTAAAAATCATAAGACAGCGCAAAGCCCCCCAGTTTCCTGGGGGGCCTAAAGGTCAGATGGTAAAGAAGAGAAGTGTGTTGTGGAGCGCTTTAGAAAGGAGGTGATCCAACCGCACCTTCCGGTACAGTTACCTTGTT
>NZ_JAGLBG010000054.1 GCF_018260405.1 Deinococcus sp. | reverse complement strand
TGCTCCAGCGATTGTGCGCCTGATGAAGAGGGCAGCATGGATACTCCGACGATATGGGCCTCAGACAGCCTCTAAGGCCACGGGCCACCATGCGCTTGGCGTGGTAGGACATATTTGCTTCGGTAAACAGCAGATTGCGGGCCACGTCCTGCTGAGACGCGCTGCCCAGGTCACGCAGCACGGCCAGCAGGTCAAATTCGGTCATGCTGAGGTCCAGCGGCGTAAGGGCGTGCTCGACCTGCTGAATCTTGCCCTGCGTCGTCCTGACCAGCCGCCGCCAGATTCGTATGGGCAGCCCCCGCAGGGCCGCGTCTATCTCATTCACGCGCCGAGTATACCCATTCTTTATAAAGTGATTTGCATTACATAACACTTAAAGATTTAAGTTAATTTATATCCATGAATCCGATTCAAGGCCTCCACCACCTGACCGTCATGGCAAGCGACCCCCAGAAGAACGTAGACTTCTTCACGCAAGTGCTGGGCCAGCGCATGGTCAAAGTGACCGTCAACTTTGACGATCCCGGCACCTATCACCTGTACTACGGCGACGAAACCGGCGCGCCCGGCACCATCATGACTTACTTTCCCTGGCCCAACGCGGTCAAGGGACGGCGCGGCAACGGCGAAATCGTAGCCGCCGCCTACGCTGCGCCTGTCGCCTCGCAGGACTACTGGAAAGCCCGCCTGAAAGAATTTAGCCTTCCCTTTACCGAAGAAACCCGCTTTGGCAGCCCCGCCGTGAAGTTTGAGGACCCCGACGGCCTGTGGATTGAAATTATCTTCGAGGATGGAGCCGACGTGCCGAGCTTCTGGCCCAAGAGTCCCGTGCCCCGTGAACACGCCCTGCACGGCTTTCACAGCGTGACGGGCTGGGTTGCTCAGACCGCCCAGACCGAGAGCTTGCTGACCGGGCCACTGGGCTTTACCAAAGTAGGCAGCGAACAAGACGCCGAAGGCACCCGCACCCGCTTCCGGGGCCAGTCGGACGGCGTGGGCCTGTACATCGACCTGGTCGAGCGCCCCGGCAAGCCGCACGGCCAGTTCAGTGCGGGCAGCGTGCATCACGTCGCGCTGCGTACGGTGGACGACACCGAGCAACTGGAATATCAGAAGGTGCTGCGCGAACATGGTTATCAGGCCACGCCCGTGCAAGACCGCCAGTACTTCCATTCCATCTATTTCCGTGAGCACTCAGGCATTCTGTTTGAAGTCGCCACCGACGCCCCCGGCTTCCCGGCCGACGAGAGCGTCGACGAACTGGGCAAACACCTGAAATTGCCCGCCTGGTACGAAAGCAAGCGTGCGGCGATTGAGGCCCGCGTCAAACCCATCGTCAACCACGAGTACGGCGTGACGATTGGCGGCGCGAGCCAGACCAGCGCCCCGACCAGCGCCGCCAGCCTCTCGGACGGCCTGCGCGTAAATGGCCCGCACCAGGGCCAGCCGGTGCTGACTACGGGCCGCGCCCTGGATGAATCCCGCGCCGCCGTGATTCTGGTGCACGGGCGCGGTGGCAGCGCCGAGGACATCCTGGGCCTCTCGCAGCAGTTCAACCTGTCGGCCTTTACCTACGTCGCGCCGCAAGCCAAAGACAACAGCTGGTATCCCGAGAGCTTTTTGGCCCCGCTGGAGCGCAATGAACCCGGCCTGTCGTCGGGCCTACAAATGATTGACGACACCGTGAATACGCTAGGTGAGCAGGGCATTACGCCTGAAAACATCGTGATCGGCGGCTTCTCGCAGGGCGCGTGCCTGGCGCTGGAATACGTGGCCCGCAACGCCCGGCGCTACGGCGGTGTGTTTGCCTTCTCAGGCGGCTTGATTGGCCCGGACGGCACCCCCCGCGACTACCCCGGCAGCCTGGACGGCACCCCCATTTTTATCGGGTGCAGCGACGTGGACGGGCACATTCCCCTGCGCCGCGTGGAGGAAAGCGCCGAGATTCTGGCCGGACACGGCGCGAAGGTGGACAAGCGCATCTACCCGCAGATGGGCCACACCATCAACGAAGATGAGATTCAGGCCGTGCAGAAGATGCTTCAGGAAGTCTCGGCCCGCAGTGTGTAACAACCCAGATTGAACCAGAAAAAGTGCCCTCCTCACTGATGGGCACTTTTTCGGTTGAGTTCCTTAAGGAGCGACCCATGTTTTTTACGTATGAACCGCTGCCCACCCGCGTTGTGTTTGGGGCAGGTAGCCGCGAGCAACTGGCCGCCGAAACTGGGCGCCTCGGCATCCGGCGGGCACTGGTGCTGTCTACGGCGGGGCAGAGCGCCAAAGCTGGTGAACTGGCCGCGCAACTGGGCCACCTGTGCGCCGGAACTTTCAGCGGGGCGACCATGCACACGCCCGTCAGCGTGACCGAAGAGGCCCTAAGGCGCGTGCAGGAACTCGGCGCAGACGGGCTGGTGGCGTTTGGCGGCGGCAGCACCACGGGCCTCAGCAAGGCGCTGGCGCTGCGAACCGACCTGCCGCAACTCATCTTGCCGACCACCTACGCGGGTTCGGAAATGACCCCGATTCTGGGCGAGACGCAGGAGGGGCGCAAAACCACCCAGAACACGCCCAAAGTGCTGCCCGAAACGGTGATTTACGACGTGGAACTCACCCTGACGCTGCCGCCCGCCATGAGTGCCAGCAGCGGCATGAACGCGGTTGCCCACGCCGCCGAAGCCCTGTACGCGCAAGACGGCAACCCTGTCGTGTCCCTGATGGCCGAGGACGCCATCCGGGCGCTGGCGGGGGCGCTGCCTGTCATCGTGCAAGAGCCGCAGAATCTGGAGGCCCGCATGCAGGCCCTCTACGGCGCGTGGCTGGCGGGGAGTGTGCTGGGCAGTGTGGGCATGGCGCTGCACCACAAACTGGCACACGTGCTGGGCGGAAGTTTTAATCTGCCGCACGCCGAACTGCACGCCGCGCTGCTGCCGCACACCATCGCCTACAACGCTCCCCACGCGCCGGAAGCCATGCGCCGCATCGCCCGCGCCCTGGGCACAGAAGACGCTGCGCTGGGACTGTACGAACTGAACCGCACGCTAGGAAATGCCCTTGCCCTACACGAACTGGGGATGCCGGAAGACGGCATAGCCCAGGCCGCCGCGCAGGCGCTCGAAAAACCCTACCCGAACCCTGCGCCACTGGAAGAAAAAGCCCTGCTTAAGCTGCTGCGCCGCGCCTGGAGCGGCCAGACCCCGAGCAGCCAGACCCCGGAGGAAAAACGATGAAAGCTGCTGTCATCCATGATTTTGCTCACCCCCCCCGTTACGACGACTTTCAGGCCCCCCAGCCGGACGCGGGGGAGGTGCTGGTAGGGGTCGAGGCCGCCGCCGTCAGCCAGCTGGTGCGGGCGCAGGCGTCGGGCAAGCACTACAGCAGCGGCAAGACCCTGCCGGTCGTCCCCGGATTCGATGGCGTGGGCCAACTGGAAGACGGCAGCCGCGTGTATTTCGCCTTCCCGACGGCCCCGTTTGGCGCACTGGCGCAGCAGAGCAAGGTGCGGCGCGAATACACGGTGGCCCTGCCCGCCGGACTGGACAGCACCGTGGCCGCCGCCCTCGCCAATCCGGGCATGTCGTCGTGGGCGGCGCTGACGCGGCGGGCGCACCTGAAAACGGGTGAACACGTGCTGATCAACGGCGCGACGGGCACTTCGGGACGGCTGGCGGTGCAGATTGCGCGTCATCTGGGGGCCGGGCGCATCGTGGCGACGGGTCGCACTGAAGCGGTGCTGCGTGACCTGGGGGCCGACGAAATCATCGTGCTGAACCAGGAGGAAGGCGCGCTCACCGAAACGTTCCGCCAGAGTGTTCACCGCAATCCGGTGCATGTCGTCCTGGATTACCTCTGGGGCGTGTCGGCCCACAGCCTGCTTTCGGCCTTCAGCGGTCACGCCAACCCGGAGGGCGAGCCGCGCGTGCGCTTCGTGCAAATCGGATCCATGAGCGGCGCGGACATCAGCCTGAACGCCTCGACGCTGCGCAGTTCGGGCGTGGAACTGATGGGCAGCGGCCTGGGCAGCGTGTCCAACCGGGAACTGGTGGGCGCGATTGGCGAGATGCTGGAGGCGGCCGCCGCACACGCCTGGACGACCCCAGTGGACGTTCGCCCCCTGGCTGAGGTGGAGACGGCGTGGAACGCGGCGGGAAATGACCGTTTGGTAGTCGTGAACTGATACGGATGCCGGTTGACTCGGTGCAGTTCCGAATCAATCCGGGCCGAGGCGAGTAGAAACAGCGTACGGTGCGGTATAGAGCCGCAGGCGGTGCCTTCGCGACTGTGACGAAATGGAGGGGAATCCGGATGCGGTAAAGGCGAGGGGCGAGAGCATGAGCGTAGGCGACCGTAGCCCGTAAATTGTGTCAAGACGCCAACTCCAGAGGCTGTTTTTCTAGGATAAGCTGAACATATGACCGAGATTCCGACTCCCTCTGTCCCCGACTTCTGGGGCCGCGCCTACACGGCCGAAGGGATAACCGTGTACTACAATAGGCGGCGCTGCATTCACTTCGCCGCCTGTGTACGCGGATTGCCGCAGGTATTTGACACGCAGCAGCGTCCCTGGATTCAGCCGGGCCGGGCCGACGCCGCTGCCGTGGCTGAGGTCGTGCGCCGCTGCCCCACAGGAGCGCTGCATTATGTCCTGCCCTCTGGCCCGCCGGAGTTGTCCGCACCCACCACCATAGACGTGCGGGAAAACGGCCCTAATTTCCTGCGGGGTGACCTTACCATCGCCTCGCCTGAGAGCGCTGACCCGGCAGGCACCATCCGCGATACCCGCGCCGCCCTGTGCCGCTGTGGGCAGAGCGGCAATAAGCCCTTTTGCGACGGCACCCACCGCCAGGTGGGCTTTCAGGCTCCCGGTGGGCAAAGCTGAATAACGCCTGAATCAGAGGCTCACCCTGGATTCCGGGAAGCTGAAGTCAGTAAGGCTTCATCAGGTTAAGTTAGGGTAAAGTGGTGTGCCTGCTGACGGGAAACCCTATCGCCACCGTTTTCCCAAGAGCATCATCGGGCACGCCGTCTGGCTCTATCATCGCTTTGCGCTCAGCTGCCGTGATATCGCAGAGTTCCTTCTCCAGCGAGGAATTCAGGTCAGTTGCGAAACCATCCGTGACTGGTGCGAGAAATTCGGCCTCACCATTAACAGAGAACTGAGGAAGCGGGAACCACCATGTGGTTCCCGCTTGCACTTGGACGAAGTCTTCGTGAAGATCAAAAGTCAAGCACTCCCCGCGCTTACAATGTGCCTCAAAGACGGCTTTGTCGGCACTGCGTGGTTGGTTATAGCGTGCAGTGGACGAGTATGGGACTGTACTAGACGTGCTGTTGCAAGAACACCGAGGGACTGATGCGGCGAAGACGGTTTTCATCACCTTGCTCAGCAAAGATGTGGAGAAGGTATAGAAATTCCTCGATCTGCACGCCATAACCAGTAACCTTCACCAATACACGCGAACAAACGTTCCCGCCGAAGCAACCAGAGAAGCGCTTTTCAAATCTGAAACGAGGTTGTGCTGCTCGCGGCCTGATCGTTCAGGCCGCCTCGCTCCCGACCGCCCTGCAAAAACTTAACCTGACAGAACCCTTATTTCTTGGGTTCGTCCGCGACTGCGCCCGTGACACCAGGGGCCACCCAGCTCATGCTATTAAGTTCGGCGACGCTCGCCACTTTGCCCGCCGGAACGCGCAAAATGCCGCCACGATCCTTGATGGGACCAGTGTAGGGGTCAAATGTGGGCTTGGCGCTCTTCATGTCGGCATTCAGGGCCATCACGCGGTCATACACGCTGACCTGTTTGCCGCCTACAGTTATCTTGGCGGCCTTGAGCTGGGCGGCGTATTTGGGATTGATAACCACGCCCGGCTGCGCGGCGGCTTCCACAGCGCCCTTGTTCAGCAGCCACCAGTAATCCACATCTTGCAGGTTCTTGTTGGTGTAGGTGCCGTTATGCACTTTGGTCAGGAAGTCGATGTAAATCTTGTCCCAATGAACGATCTGCCCCGAGACCACGTTGTTCGGCCCAAAGCGGGACATATCGTTGTAGTGCCCGAACACCGGGAGGTTGTGCGCCACTGCTGTCTGAACCACCGTGGGGGTGTCCTCGCTGAAGCCCAGCACGTCATTGCCCTCGTTGATCAGTGCCTCGGCAGCTTGCTTGGCCTTGGTCGGGTCGAACCACGCGCTGATCCACTTCACATTGACCTTGGCCTTGGGGTTGACAGCCAGCGCCCCCAGCGCAAAGGCGTTGATGTGCCGCTTAATTTCGGGAATCGGGAAGGTGCCCACATAGCCGATGTTGCCGCTCTTGGTCAACGCCCCGGCAATCAGGCCGTTGAGGTAGTACACCTGATAAAAGTCGGCCATGTAGGTGGCGAGGTTGGGAGCGCGTTTGTACCCGGCAGCGTGGGCAAAAATCACGTTGGGGTACTTTTTGGCGGCCGCGGCGGTCTGATCCATGTACCCGAAGGAGGTCGTGAAGATGACCTGACAGCCCCCCCGCGCCAGGCGGTCGAGCACCGGCAGCGCCTGACCTTCCGGCACCGATTCGACGTAGCGGGTGCTTAGCCAGGGCAGGGCCTTTTGCGCCATCAGGCGGGCCTGGTCGTGCGCGTAAGTCCAGCCGCCGTCATTGGCTGGCCCGATATAAACGAAACACGCCTGGAGTTTGCCGCCAGGGGCGGTGGCCGAAGCTGCGGCTGAGGTCTGGGCCAGGGCCGGGGAAACGGTGCCGGAAGCGAGGGTGAGTGAAACCAGAGCGGACAGGGAAAGTGCAATTTTTTTCATAGTTCTCCTTACGGGAAACGGGAAGGTGCTGGATAAAAGGTGCTGTGGAAATGATACGGAGTACCGTGTGTTCCGTTAACAGGGTGCAAGTACATTGGGTGGCCAACTCTATGCCCGACAGTCCTCTTTGCTTGCGCTTGTTCTGCGGCGCGGCTCTGCGAGTCTGCTCGGCTTGAACGAATTTTGCAAACCATTTAGAGCCTTTTGCAAAAGGGTGGTGCTCTTTTGACCATCTTTTTGCCTAGTGGAACGAGTGAACAAGAAAGAGCCGGACGTAGAATGACGGGGGGGGCGGTGTTGTTCCGACGTGCCCATCATTCGCAGAACTGCTCTACCCCGAGTCCGTATTAGCGTTCACCGCGCAGGTAGGGCCGCCCCAGTGCTGCCGGGGCGTGGCCTGCTGCCTGCCGCGCCCCAGCGACGCCAAGCGCGACGAGCACCAGCAGGTAGGGCAAAGCGGCGAGGAGTTCGGTGGGAAAGCGGGTGGCGCCCTGCAAGCGGAACTGTAGGTAATACAACACGCCGAAGAACAGGGCACCAGCGGCGGCCCGCAAGGGACTCCAGGCCACAAAAATCACCAGAGCCACCGCCAGCCAGCCCAGCCCGCCCGATATGTTGTCCATCCACGAGGGGCGGTAGACCAGGCTAAGAAAAGCGCCTGCCAGCCCGGAGAACGCGCCGCCGATCAGCACCGCCACGAACCGCACCAGCGGCACGCTGATTCCCAGCGCGTCTACCGCCGCCGGATTTTCACCTGTCGAGCGCAGGATCAGGCCGGGGCGCGTAAAGGAGAACACAAACGCCAGGAGCAGCGTAAGTAACCCCGCCAGAGCGACAAATGGCCACTCGGGTACGTGAATAGCCAGTGGAAAACCTTCGTAGGATTTGCCGAGTAGCCCGGCCAGACCCGTGCCCAGCAGGGTGAGTGCCAGACCCGAAACAAACTGGTTGGCCCGCATGGGAATGGTGGCCACGGCGTGAACGCAGGCGAGGGCCGTAGCCGCAGCGATGGCGGCCCCCACCGCCAGCCAGGGGTTTCCGGTGCTGTTGGCAGTAGCAAAGGCGGCCAGCGCCCCCACTGCGATCATTCCCTCGACGCCCAGATTGGAGACTCCGGCCCGCTCATTAACGGTAGCTCCCAGGCATGCCAGCAAAATCGGTGTGCCAAAAGACACGGCCTGAAGTAGGGCGCTGCTGATCTCATTCATAGCTTCTCCGCGGCCATGGCCCGAAACGAACCCGGTTCTGAACAAACAGTTCACTGACGATCAGGCACAGCAGCATCACGCCGCTGAACACGTCCACGATTCGGAAAGGCATGTTCTGGTCGATCTTGAGCACGTCGCCGCCTGCCAGAATGACGCCTAGCAGCGGCGCGGTCAACAGTACCAGCAGGGGGTTGCCGCGTGCCAGCCACGCCACGATGACGGCTGTGAAGCCGTAGCCCAGCGAAAGCTCGCCCGGTTCAAGCAGGCGGTGGTGAATGCCCGCCACCTCACCGACTCCGGCCAGGCCCGCCGCGCCTCCGGTGATCAGGGCCGCCAGGGTCATCACCCGCCCCACGGGAATCCCGGCGTATTCTGCCGCCGCCCGGTTTTCACCGACCACCCGCAGCTGATAGCCGAACACCGAACGGGTCAGCACAAACTGCAACCCGGTGACCACCAGCACGCCCAGCACCAGCGTCGCTTGGTGCACCTGTGTGCCGGGCAACAGCGCCAGGGTTGCCGCGCCAGGAAACAGATCCGAGTAGACGTAACCCTGCACGTTGCGGCCCTTCCACGGCCCATTGATGAGGTACACCACCAGACTGCTCGCTACATAGTTCAGCATCAAGGTGGTCAGGATTTCGTTGACCCGGTAGCGCACCTTCAGCCATACGGCGATCAGCGCCCACAGGCCGCCCAGCAGCGTCCCACAGAGGAACATCAGCGGCAAAGTCCAGGGGCCGGGGGGCACAAAAAGAGCCACGCCGCTGCCGCCGACGGCTCCCAGCAGCAACTGGCCTTCGCCACCGATATTCACGAATTGCGCCCGGTAGGCCAGGGTCAGCCCACCGCCGATCAGCAGCAGCGGAATAGAGCGCCGCACGACCTCCGAGAGGCCCACCGGGTCGCCCAGGGTGCCGAGCATACTGCGGTAAGCCTCCAGTGGAGCGACCCCGTAAAGGGCAAAGACCCCGGCGCAGATCAGGGCGGCGACCAGCAGGGCGATCACCGTGACCAGCAGCCGCCGCCAGGGGCCAGGGCTGGACACGGGCGACAAGCGCATCACGCCGCGCCCCCGGTCATCTGGAGGCCCAGGGCTTTCCGGCTGGTCTGCGCGGCGTCGAACGGGCCGAGCAGCTGGCCGTGCAGCATCACCACCACGCGGTCACATAGCGACAGCAGTTCGTCGAGGTCTTCGCCGACCAGCAGCACACCTGCGCCCCGGCCCGCACAGCCCAGCAGTTCTTGATGAACCTGCTCGGTAGCGCCGATATCGAGGCCGTAAGTGGGATGAACCGCCAGAATGAGCCGTACCTGTTCGGTGAGTTCGCGGGCTAGAATCAGTTTCTGAATATTGCCCCCCGACAGCAGGCGGCTGGGGGTCTGCACATTCGGCGTGGAGACAGCGTACCGCTCGACCATGCGGCGCGCAAACTCATCTTGCGCCTGTAGGTTACGCAGACCACCGCGTGAAAAGGGAAGCTGCCCATATTCGCGCAGGGCCAGATTCTCCGACACGCTCATAGTCGGAACCGTGCCGGTGTGCAGCCGATCTTCCGGAATGTGAGCTACGCCCTGGGCAAAACGCTGTGCCGGATCGCCCGTCAGGGGTACCCCGCCGAGGCTGACTGCGCCGCCGCTTACCGGACGCAGGCCCGCCAGTACCTCGACCAGTTCGGTCTGACCATTGCCCGTTACGCCTGCCACGCCCAGCACCTCGCCCTCATGCAGGTCAAAGTTCACGCCGCGCAGTGCCAGATGCCCGCGCCCACCCCGCGCCTCTAGGCCGCGCACCGACAGCAGCAGGGGGCCGGGGGGCGGCGTGACCCGGCGGCGCTCGAAACTCACGCTGCGGCCCACCATCAGTTCGGCCAGGCTGGCCTTGCTGGCCTCGGCAATCGGCAGCCCGCCGACCACCTTGCCCCGGCGCAGCACCACCGTCCGGTCACAGATTTCCATGACTTCATCGAGCTTATGGCTGATAAAGATCAGTGATTTGCCGCCCGCCCGCAACTCCCGCATAATCTGAAACAGTCCCTCGACCTCCTGCGGGGTCAGCACGCTGGTCGGTTCATCCAGAATCAGAATGCGTGCGCCGCCCAGCAGGGCACGTAGAATTTCGACGCGCTGTTTTTCCCCGGGCGACAGGGTATGGACGGGCGCCGCCGGATTGACCTCCAGGCCATAGGTACGCGACAGCTCCAGAATGCGGGGCGTGACCTGCCGCACCGGTTGCCAGGCGCTCCCGGCTCCCAGCGCAAGGTTTTCGGCGACGGTGTGGCGCTCGACCAGCAGGGGGTGCTGCGGCACCAGCCCCATTCCGCGCCGCAGCGCCTGCGCCGGGGAACTGAGATTCGCGGGCTGACCGTCCAGCAAAATCTCGCCCTCATCAGGCTGGTAAAGGCCGTACAGAATGCTGATCAGGGTGCTTTTCCCTGCCCCATTTTCGCCCAGCAGCCCCAGCACCTCGCCCGGATAAACCTCCAGTGAGACCTGATCGTTGGCAGTCACGCCGGGAAAACGCTTGGTGATGCCCCGCAGGCTCAATACTGCTGAGGTCACATCGGGATGACCCGGCTGGGCAAGCGTCTCAATTCTGGTCATGATGCTTTCTCTTTGCCTCCGGGAAGTTGTGCGCTCGAAAAGTATGACGACCTGGTAAGTAACTGCCGGGTGATGCGTCATCGCTCTGAGCAGACTGACAAAGCTGCGAAACAGGGCGAGTGTGGGGGCTTTGTCCAGACCCGCGGAACTGAGGCTGGGCGCTCCTTAAAGCTTGTGAGCTAGACGCCCATATAGTTTTGGACAGCACTTTGCGGCACCTCAGCGGTCAGCCCGCTTTCGACGACGCGTCCACGTTGTAGCACATAGTAACGGTCCGCGAAGGCCCAGGCAAAGTCGAGGTACTGCTCGACCAGCAGCACTGCCACGCGCAGTTCGGTGCGGATACGGGTCAGGGCCGTTTCGATTTCCTGCACGATGCTGGGTTGGATGCCCTCGGTGGGTTCATCAAGCAAAAGGTAGCGCGGCTGCGTGACCAGCGCCCGCCCGATAGCGACTTGCTGCTGTTGCCCGCCCGACAGGTTGCCCGCCTTGCGCGAGGCCATATCGCGGCAGATCGGAAAGAGGTCATACACCAGTTCGGGGACTTGCTTTTTGGCGGTGGGGCGGCCCGCGAGCGCCGGAAGACCCATCAGCAGATTTTCCTCGACGCTCAGGTGCGAAAAAAGCCCACGCCCCTGCGGCACGTAAGCCAGTCCAGCGCGGGCGCGGACAAACGCAGGCTGGTCTTCTACCTGTTCACCATTCAGGCGCACGCCCCCAGCCGTCACAGGATGCAGTCCCGTGATGGTTCTCAGAAGTGTCGTTTTGCCCACGCCGTTACGCCCGATCAGTGTGACCGCTTCGGCGTCGTTGACCTCCAGATTAATGTCGAAAAGAACAGGACTCTGGCCGTAAGCAGCATTGATATGTTCAAGTTTGAGCATGGTTTTCCTTGTGGCGGTGTAGAGGGCAAAGGGCACACAGCGGCGGACGGGTCACTCAGTCCGCTGCCTCTTTCGGCCTGCCCAGGTAAATCTCCATCACATCCGGGTCGTCCCGCAGGGTGGCCAGGCTTCCTTCGCGGAACACCTGCCCCTGATGCAGCACCGTGACGGGCGCGGCGAGCAGCTCGACAAAATGCATGTCGTGGTCGATGACCAGCACGGCGTGTTGCCCCGCCAGTGCGCGAATCAACTCAGCGGTCTGGGCCGTTTCCTGCGCGGTCATGCCCGCCGTCGGTTCGTCGAGCAGCAGCAGTCTGGGGCGCGGCGCGACGACCATCCCAATTTCGAGCCACTGTTTTTCGCCGTGGGCAAGTTGCCCCGCCTGCACGTCCTGGCGCTCGGTCAGTCCTGTGAGCGTGAGAAGTTCGTTTACCCGCGCCTCTTCTTGTGGGCGGATTTTCGGCGAGAGGCTGGCAAATACGTCCTTGTCGCTGCGGACGGCCAGGCGCAGATTGTCGCGCACATTGAGACTTTCGAGCACGCCGGGAGCCTGAAATTTGCGGCAGATGCCCCGGCGGGCGATCAGGTATTCGGGCAGCCGTGAAATAATTTCTCCGCCGAACTGCACCTCGCCGCTGGCCGGGCGCACCTTGCCGATAATGGTGTCCAGCAGCGTGCTTTTGCCCGCACCGTTGGGGCCGATCAGCACCCGCAAGTCACCGGGCCAGACTTGCAGCGACAGATTCTGAATGGCTTTGAAGCCGTCGAACGATACGGTGATGTCCCGCACGTCCAGCAGAGGTGCTCCTGTTTGTTCAGACGGCATCTTTCACCTCGGGGTGCATGGGCAGGGGTGCGGGGCGTCGGCCAGCTCCACCTGACAGGCGACTTTTGAGCAGACCCGCCACGCCTTCAGGCAGGTACATAACCACAAGAACGAAAAGTGCGCCCATGATGTACAGCCACGCTTCGGGAGCCGCGCTGGAAATGCGGTCTTTGGCCAGTTGGCCCAGCACCATGCCGCCCGCTGCGCCCCACAGGCTGGCCCGGCCACCAAGCGCCACCCACACCACCAGTTCGATGCTGAAGGCCACGCCAATCATGGCGGGCGAGATGGTGCCGAGGTGCAGGGTATACAGCGCTCCACTGAGACCCGACAGTACGCCGCCCAGCACAAAGGCCGCGACCTTAAAGGCCGCTGGGTTGTAGCCCAGAAACCGGCTGCGGTTCTCATTGTCCCGGATGGCCGTGAGCAGCGACCCGAACGGGGTATTCAGAACCCAGGCGGTGCCTGCAAAACTCACACCCAGAATGAGCAGCGTGGCCCAGTACAGTTCACGCGAAAAGTCCGGGCCGCGCAGATTGAGGCCCATAAAGGTCTGAAAATCGGTGATGCCGTTGCTGCCGCTCGTCAGCCCCTGAGCGCCGCCCAGCCAAGTCACGAACGCCAGCACCAGCGCCTGCGTAATGATGCTGACGAATACGCCCGTAATGCGCCGCCGGAACATCAACCAGCCAATCAGATACGCGGCCAGGCCGGGCAACACCACGACCATCAGCAGGGCAAACGGCGCAGAATGAAACGGCTGCCAGAACCACGGAAGCTTGTTAATACCGCTATACACCATGAAATCCGGCAGTTCGCCCTTCGGGGTGGCCGCCAGTTTAAGGTGCATCGCCAGAGCATACCCGCCCAGACCAAAAAAGAGGCCCTGCCCCAGGCTAAGAATTCCGGCGCGGCCCCACACCACACTGGCACCCAGCGCGGCGATTGCCAGGGCCAGCACCCGCCCCAGCAGCGCCAGCGGGTAGGAGGCGAGCACAAACGGGGCGAGCAGCAGCGCCAGCACGACCAGTGTGGGCCACAGGGCCGCTTTGCCCAGATGCGCTGCCTTCACGCTCTGCGCCCTCACGCTTCTTCCAGGGCGCGGGACTGTGTGGGAAACAGACCCCTGGGTTTCCATTGCAAGAAGGCCACCACGACCACCAGCAAGATGGCCTGCGCCAGACTGACGCTGGTCAGCCCCTCAGCCAGTGCGGTGATGCAGCCGAGCAGCAGGGCCGCCACCGCGCCGCCCAGTACGCTGCCCACGCCGCCCACCACGACCACCAGAAAGGCATTGACGATATACGCCGAGCCGACGGTGGGATTCACCGGAGCCAGCAGCGCCAGCCCCGCTCCCGCGACGCCCGCGATGCCGCTGCCCAGCGCAAAAACAAGCATATCCAGTTGCCGGGTGTTGACTCCCAGCGACGACGCCACCTCGCGGTTCTGGTTGACGGCCCGCACATGCATCCCGAAGCGTGAGCGGTTCAGCAGCCACCACACGGCTATCAGCACCAGCGCCGAAAGCGCCATAACGAACAGGCGCACGTAGGGAAAGGTCAGGCCGTCGAGTGCGCCGCCGTGCACCGTGATGGCCCCCGACAGCCAAGCCGGAGCCATCACGGGTACGCCGGTAGAGCCAAAGATCTGCCGCGCGGCCTGTTGCAAGATCAGGCTGATGCCGAAGGTCGCCAGCAGCGTGTCGAGTGGCCTGCCGTAGAGCCGCCGGATGACCGTGAATTCAAGAACGGCGCCCAGCAGCGCCGATCCCACAAACGCCAGCGGAAACGCCAGCCACAGGAACTGCGGCCCTACCCACTGCGAGGCGAGGTAAGTCAGGTAACCGCCAAACATCAGAAATTCGCCGTGCGCCATATTGATGACGCGCATCAGTCCGAAGCTCAGCGCCAGCCCTAGCGCCGCGAGCAGCAGAATTGAGGCCACCGAGAGGCCCGTAAATAATTGTCCGAAAAGAAAAACGGCGTCCATGACGTCCTCCTGCCAAGAAACTAAGGTAAGCTGCGCCACCAGGCGCAGCCCACCACTAGGGAATTCGCCGCTTAAGGGCAGGTCTTGCCGGGGAAGGCCAGGGCGTCGTAGGGCTGCGGCGCGATTACGCCCCCGCTCTGGGCCACCACCTTGAACTGCCCGCCCGCACCGCTTTGCCCGGTGTACACGGTCTGGGTCAGGCTGCCGTTTTTGTCGACAGTGATTTTGCCCAGCGGACTGTCGGTGCTGACTCCGACAATGGCCTTACGTACAGCCACTGGGTCGAAGCTCTTGGCCTTCTCGACGGCAGCTTTCCAGAGGTAGACGTCCATATAAGCGTGCGCCATTGGGTCGGTGATTGCGGCCTTGGCTCCGTATTTCTTCTGATAAGCGGCCACAAACTTTTTGTTGGCTGCGTTAGGAAGGCTCTGAAAATAGTTCCAGGTGGCGTACTGCCCGGTCAGCAGGGCGGGGCCGATGCTCTGGGCTTCTTGCTCAGCAATCGAGAAACTAATGACCGGTAAGGTGGCTGCGCTGTACCCAGCCGCCTGATACTGCTTGAAAAATGACACGTTGCTGTCGCCGTTCAGCGTGTTGATGATCACGTCGGGTTTAGCGGCCTTGATCTTGTTGATGACGCTGGAAAACTCGGTGCCGCCCAGAGCCACGTACTCCTCACCTGCGAGGTTAGTCCCTTTGGCCGCGATATGTTTTTTCAGGATCAGGTTGGCGGTGCGCGGATAGACATAGTCACTGCCGAGCAAAAAGATGTTCTTGTAGCCTTTGCTCAGCGCCCATTCGAGGGCTGGGAGGGCCTGCTGGTTGGGCTGCGCCCCGGTGTAAATGATGTTGGGGCTGCACTCGTTGCCCTCGAACTGCACGGGGTAAAACAGCAGACCCTTGTTTTTCTCGAACACCGGCAGCATGGCCTTGCGACTGGCACTCGTCCAGCCGCCGAAGACCGCCGCTACCTTGTCCTGGGTCAGCAGCTTTTCGGCCTTGGTGGCGAAGGTGGGCCAGTCAGACGCGCCGTCTTCCTTGATGACCTGAATCTTTTTACCCATGACGCCGCCCGCCGCGTTAATTTCATCTACGGCGAGTTGCGCTGCGTTCGCCACTGTGATCTCGCTGATGGCCATGGTGCCCGTTAGAGAATGAAGCACGCCAACTTTCACGGTGCCTTGGGCCAGAGCGTTACCAAGCAGAAGAAGGGTGAGGGAGGCAGTCAGGTTACGGTACGTCATGTGAACTCCTTGAAAAGTCAGATGGGTGAAGTGGCTCGCTTCTGCTAAATGTCATAGAAATTTTGAACAACTTGTATAACTCGTTGAACATTAGCGAGAATTTTGCGACATACTTGGCAAGTTGTTTAGAAAGTCATTTTGCCCTTGTCATGGGGTGAGCTATTGTGAATATTAGAGGTAACTGCTCAGCAGGGGGCCTTGACTTCCAGTACGGGTTATAGAATAGGCGCATCGAAGAGTCACGTTGCCCTAACTGCGAACGGTTGGAAGCTGAGCTTGCTCAGCTTCGACGTGACTATCAGCAATTGGAAGCCAAAGTTAGAGAGCTGACTGCTCTCCTCAAGGGTACGAGCGCCACCTCACGCCAACCACCCAGTCAAGATCCGCCTTGGGTGCCTAAAAGTGGGCGTCAAAAGTCAGGGCAGTTCTCGGGTGGTCAGAAAGGTCATCCGGGGAAAACCCTAAAGTTCAGCGACAAGCCGGACTTTACCGTTCCCCTGCCGCTCACTGGACACTGCGGTTGTGGTTAGGTCTGTGAAGAAGTCCCCCTGAGCGACATCATTGCTCGTCAGGTACACGACATTCCAGAACTGCACCCTCTGGTGACGGAATATCAGGCCGAAGTCAAAATCTGTCTGCAATGCTGCTGTCGGGGCCAGGCTCCCTTTCCTGAAGACGTTTCTGGCACCGTGCAGTATGGCCCTGGTGTTCATGCACTGACGACTTATCTCCACGTCGACCACTTCATCTCTCTGGACAGGGTGGGCGAAATCATGGAGGCACTTTTTGGTGCCTCCATCAGTGATGGAACCGTCGTGCTGAACCTGAATCTCGCTGCCGAACGGCTTATGCACCTTGAGGACGCACTGAAAACAGCCCTATAAGCCCAGCCTGTTGTGCATGCTGATGAAACAGATTCCAAGGTTAATGGGAATCGTGCCTGGTTCCATGTGGTCTGTTCGGCCCAGCTTGCTCTCTATACCCATAGCTCTTATCGTGGAATGAAGGGGTTAAAGGTCGCCAACATCCTGCCGACCTATACGAGCATACTGGTTCATGATGCCTCGTCGACGTACATGGGGCTACCCAGCGAGCATGCCCTGTGTAACGCCCATCTTCTGCGTGACCTGCCAAAAATACACGAGTATCACGAACAATCCTGGGCTGGTGAGTTGAGAACAGCACTTCAGGGCGTCTACCACGCCCTGAAGCAGGGAACCCTCACCTCAGAAGGCAAAGCGGCATTTTGATGAACTAGTGCTCGCAGGATTGGAAGCGAACCCTGTTCTAGAACCTGTTCCCAAGAAGCGTGGTCAGACAGAGCAGCCTCCTGGTCGCAATCTTGCCTTACGGTGTCAGCAACACCGTGATTCGGTGCTGCGTTTTCTGGAACACGAACATGTCCTCTTTGACAACAACATGGTGGAGCGTGACCTTCGAATGCTATGCGTCAAACGCAAGGTCTCTGGCGGATTCCGGTCAGAGGCGGGTGGAGTCGTTTTCTGCCGAATTCGGAGCTTCATAGCTACTTACCGGAAACAGGGTTTAGATGTGTGGCAAGGTTTATTCGCTACTTTCCAGAATTCGCTTCTAATTCCTGCACTCACGCGCTGAGGAGTTACGTTGACAGAACCGTTGTAGATCCCCTGGACCAGATGGGCCAGACTCACCCGGTGGACCGTCAGCCTCGCGAATGCGAGGCTTTTCCTCGCCAGGTGGGGATTCATCCGTTTCGCCGTCGTGTTCGGACGTTCACGACCCGCCTCCCGGCATACTCCTGGATGATCCGTACGTGCGCCGAGGAGCGCGAGATTCGATAGGCTGTCTTCGGGAATCGCCCCCGCGTGCCCTGTCTCGCAGGCCGGTACGG
>NZ_JAGLBG010000053.1 GCF_018260405.1 Deinococcus sp. | reverse complement strand
TACGAAGGTGAGCAGTCCACCATCTACTCAGGCCGTGTGGCACGCAGTAAATCACGCTACCGCGCCAAAGTTATCGCCAAATTGGATGCCAAGATTTCCAGAACCAGAAAGGGGAATGCTTCAGTAAAAAGCAGTCGTCGTCGGAAAAAGCTCATCAGGGCTAAGAACCGTGCCACTCGCCGGATTGATAATCAAATCCGAGACATTCAGCACAAGCAAAGCTGTCACCTTGTTTCCACGTTGTACAACCAGGGCGTGCAAACGGTCGTCATTGGCGACATCAGAGACATCCGTAAATCCATGCAGTACGGCAAAAAAGCAAACCAGAAGCTCCACGGGTGGTCATTCGGTAAGTTCCGCCAGATGGTCAAGTACAAAGCGGAGCGACTGGGGATGCAAGTCAAGCTGATGGATGAGGCGTACACCTCACAAACCTGCCCGCAGTGTGCGGAACGTCATAAGCCAAGAGGCCGGACGTACCGCTGTCGGTGTGGGTTTGTGTGTGATAGGGATGCCGTGGGTGCGATGAACATCAGAGCAAAGTATCTGGATACCTTCGGGAAACCAGTAGTCGGGGTCATGAGTCCCCCCGTGAGAGGCGTGCGCTATAAACCATGCTTCCCACGTCACTTGGCGCTCAATACACCAAGAACCCCCCGCCTTTAGGCGTGGGGAGACTCAGCCTACGACCCCCAGCGCTGCCCCTGAGTCAGAGTGACCACGCGGGGGCCGGTAACTAAACGGTTACTAAAACACCGCCCCCGCTGGGGCTGGGCAGGGTGCGGCCAAAAGGAACGCCCCGCGCTGGGCGGGGGTATTTGTGGTGCACCCCGTTGGACTCGAACCAACGACCGACCGCTTAGAAGGCGGTTGCTCTATCCAGCTGAGCTAGGGGTGCCTATAAAAAAAACTCCCGATGAGGGAGCCTTCCTTTCTGGAGCGAGATCACGGATTCGAACCGAGGCCAGAAGCTTGGAAGGCTGCTGTGCTACCACTACACCAATCTCGCCCAAATAATGGTCGGGGCGACAGGATTCGAACCTGCGACCCCTTGGTCCCAAACCAAGTGCGCTACCGGCCTGCGCTACGCCCCGCCATGCGCCTAAGCGCGGTGGGCACTATAGCAGATTACGAGCGCAAGTCTAGTGGGGGCCGGGTGCTTGGCTGCCCTGTATACTCGCGAGTACTTATGAGTGGCACCATTCAAATTTCCGAGGGCGCACTGGCTTCCCTCATCGGCCTGACGGCGCACGAGATTCCGGGCGTGGTCGGCATGGCTCCTGCTAGTCTCAAGGAAGGCCTCAGCCGCGTGCTGGGGCGGGCCAATGTCAGCGACGGTGTGGTCATCGGTAGGGAAAGCGGCAGATTTACCGCCGACATCTATATCGTGGTGGCCTACGGCGTGAGTATCCCGCGTGTGGCTGAAAACATTACCGACCGCGTCACTCACGTTACCAAAACGCAGGCGGGCATTGATCTGGCAGCGGCCCGTATCCACGCTGTGGGGGTGCAGCGTGCCTGATATGACGAAGACTGCGCCTGATGCGGCTAGGATTATGCCTGACCAGCTGGCCGCTATGCTGCGCTACGCCACCGACTGGCTCGGCGTGTACCGTGAGCAGGTCAACGCCCTGAACGTCTATCCGGTGCCCGACGGCGATACCGGCACCAACATGCACCTGACCATGCAATCGGTGCGCCGTGAACTGGAAACCGCCGACCAGCACAGTATGAGCAGTGTGGCCCGCGCCATCAGTTATGGAGCGCTGCTGGGCGCACGCGGCAACAGCGGTGTCATTCTTTCGCAGCTGCTCAAGGGCTTTGCCGAGACGATCCGTGACGCCAGGGAGATTGATGCGGGAACGCTGGGTAAGGCCTTTCTGGCGGCACAGAAAAGTGGTTACAGCGCTGTTATGAAGCCTGTTGAGGGTACCATTTTGACTGTGGCACGCGGCGTGGCCGAGGGCGCACAGCGGCAGGGCGAGACGCCCGCGCAGGTGCTGGAAAATGCCCTTTTCAGGGGTCAGGAGCTGCTGGACCAGACCCCCGAGATGCTGCCAGCGCTAAAGCAAGCTGGCGTGATCGACAGCGGCGGTCAGGGCTACTTGTATCTGGTCCAGGGCATGCTGGCCTCGCTACGGGGCGACGCGTTGCCGCCTGCGCCCGAAATTACCAGCTACGCCCAGCAACAGTTCGAGAATGAGGAATTCGGCTTTTGTACCGAGTTTCTGATGTCGGAGGCGACCAAGCCCATCGAGGAAATCCGCGAACTGGTCAGCCCGTTCGGGGACAGTCTGCTGGTCGTGGGCGCAGAAGGGTATGTCAAGGGGCACATTCACACCAACGAACCCGATCAGCTGCTGGCTACGGTGGGCCGCTACGGCAAGATGCTCAAAACCAAGGTCGAGGATATGTCCGAGCAGCACACCGAGATTCTGGGTATGGCCGGAGCGGCGGCCCGCGCCGAGGAAGAAATTCCGCCTACCGGGCTGGTGGCTGTCGCTAACGGTCACGGGCTGGTCAAACTGTTCCGCAGCCTGGGCGCACGTATCGTTTCGGGCGGGCAGACGGCCAATCCCAGTGTGCAAGACATCGTAGACGCGGTGCGCAGTGTCAGCGCCGAAAAGGTCATTATTCTGCCGAACAACAAAAACGTGTTGATGGCGGCTGAGAAAGTGGTGGAACTGATGCAGGGCCGCGCCGTGGTGGTGCCGACCACAACGCTGGGGCAAGGCATGGGCGCGGCCCTGGCCTTTCAATCGGATATACCCGCCGACGAGCTGGCGCAGGCCATGACCGAGTTGGCGGCCAACGTGACGACTTTTGAAGTGACGCGGGCCAGCCGAACCACCAACATCATGACCAAGGATGGCCGAACGCTCGACATCAAGGAAGGCGACGTGATCGGTCTGCGCGATGACGAACTGGCGCAGGCGGGCGGCAGC
This sequence comes from Deinococcus sp., assembly GCF_018260405.1. GTDB lineage: Bacteria > Deinococcota > Deinococci > Deinococcales > Deinococcaceae > Deinococcus. The sequence goes on along the minus strand of NZ_JAGLBG010000053.1, from coordinate 14,914 downwards.
CCCGAAGACAGCGTGCTGGAGATGCTGGGCAAAGGCTATACCGGACAGGAAATCGCCACGGTGTTCGGCGGCCCGCAGAAGACGGAAGCGGACCTGGCCACACTGGCCGGACGCATTAAGAAAGAGTTTCCGGCTCTGGAAATCGAGACTCACGCGGGCGGCCCCGACTTGTACGACTATCTGGTCACACTGGAATAGGCTGGAACACCTGCTGGAGCGGTACACACGAAGTCGGGGCGCAGGATTCCGGCTTTTTGTGATGCGGCAAGTCCCAAACCTGATGACCACATTGAGCCGTGGCAACATCTGATACGAATTGCGATTGAACCAGGCAGTTTCAGATTCAATTCGAGCGGAGGTGAGGAGGCGAGAAACGGATTCTTTGGGGTCAACGCCATTTGCCGCATCTGTATAACCCACTGTTTGCCCTGCTCCTTCCCAAATCCGATAAAACCGACTAAGATACTCGGGTATGGATGATCTGGCCCTTGACTCTCTGAAGCCTGGTGAGGGCGGTTATATCCTCTCGCTCGACAGGACTCATCCGCTGCGCCGCCGCCTGCTGGAACTTGGTTTCGTACGCGGAGCGCGGGTCAGCATCGTGCGCCGCGCCCCGATGGGCGATCCGGTCGAGCTGCGAATCAACGGCACCGACCTTGCGCTGCGGGCCAGTGATCTGGGCGGTATCTGGGTACGCTTATGACCGCTCCCTTTTCGGCGCCTTCTTTGCCTGAAATGCTGGTGCCCGACGAGCAGGCCTGCCGCGCCACGCTAGAGCGTCTTCAGGCCCAGAGCGAGCCGCGCGTGGTCGTGGTCGGTAACCCCAACACCGGCAAAACCACGCTGATCAACGCGGTAGCGGGCACCAACCTCAAAGTTGGCAACTGGTCGGGCGTGACTGTCGAGAAGCGCGAGGCCCAAATGAGCGTCGCCGGACGCAAAGTTCACCTGCTTGACCTGCCCGGTGCCTACTCGCTCAGCCCGCACACCCCCGAGGAACTGGTGACGCGCACCGCCCTGCTCGACGAGTCGCCCGACGTGATTTTGAACGTGCTGGACGCCGGAAATCTGGAACGCAACCTGTACCTGACACTGCAACTGCTGGATTTCGAGATTCCGGTGGCGGTTACGTTAAACCTGGTGGACGAGGCCCAGGAAAAGGGCCTGAACGTTGATGCGGCGGCGCTTTCTCGGGCGCTGGGGGTACCGGTCAGGGAAACGGTCGCCAGCCGTCAGCAGGGCACGCAGACCCTGCTCGAAACCTCGTTGCAACAGGCGACCCTGGGGGTGCGGGTGCGTTATCCCCGGCTTATCGAGGATGCGGTGGGTGATCTGGTGGGCCGGATGAAGGCGCTGCCGACCCTGCCGTCACACGCGCACCGCTACCTGGCCCTGGCCCTGCTGGAGGGCGATCCCAGCGTGCGCGGACGCCTGAGCGCCACCGGGCACACGGCACTGATCGACGCCGCCGACGCTCATCTGGCTGTGCTGGAAGCGCAGGGCACCGACGCCCTGATCGAGATTGCCGAGGCCCGCTATGCCCGCGCAGGGGACCTGGCCCGCCTAAGCGTGCCCCAGGCCGAAGCCCGCCGCACCCTGACCGACCGCCTGGACGGCCTGGCCCTGCACCCGCTGCTGGGGATTCCACTGTTTCTGGGACTGGTGCTGCTGGTGTTCCGCCTGACTTTCAGTGTGGCTTCGCCCTTCGTAGATTTGATCGGCGGCCCCCTTCAAGACACCGTTTCGGGCTGGGCCTCGGCGCTGCTGGCCTGGTTTCCGCTGGGACGCGATCTGGTGGTTGGGGCGATCATTCCGGGCGTCGGCACGGTACTTAGCTTTTTGCCTACGCTGCTGGTGCTGTACCTTGCCATGAGTTTTCTGGAAGACAGCGGCTACATGGCCCGCGCCGCTTTCCTGATGGACCGCACCATGCGGACCCTGGGGTTGGATGGCCGCGCGTTTATTCCGCTGATCCTGGGGTTTGGCTGCAATGTTCCGGCCGTCAGTGCCACCCGCACGCTGGAACACCGCAGCGACCGCATCGTGGTCAGCATGATCTTGCCGTTCATGAGTTGCTCGGCCCGCTTGCCGGTGTACGTTATTTTCGCGGCGGCGCTGTTCCCGAAGGCGGGCAGCTGGGTGGTGTGGGGCATGTATGTGCTGGGCATGGCGGTGGCCTTTACCTTCGCCTATTTCCTGCGGCGCACGTCCTATCCGGCAGAGGGCGGCGGCGTGCTGCTTGAGCTACCGCCCTACCGCTTTCCCGCCTGGAAGGTGCTGTGGAAGCACGCCTGGAGGCGCACGGCCAGCTTTGCCAAACGTGCCAGAACTACTGTGCTGGCGACGGTGGCGGTTGTCTGGCTGCTGATGGCGCTGCCCGCCGTGACCGGGCAAAAGTTTGCCACCGTGCCCCCGCAGGACAGCATTTTCGGCAAGGTGTCGCAGGCCATGTCGCCCATTTTTGCGCCGCTGGGCTTTGGCGACTGGCGGGCGGCGGGGGCGCTGGTGCCCGGTTTTATCGCCAAGGAAGTCGTGGTAGGTACGCTGGGGCAGATTTACCTGGGTGAGCAGGCCGCCACTCCCGCGCCGCTGGGGCTGGTGGCCGGGGTGCAGCAGGCCGTGAGCGCCACCTGGGAAGCTGTAAAAACCAGCCTGGGCGCGGTTCCGACCGTTCTGGCCCTGCCTCACCTGGGCACCGACACGGCCACCGACCAGAAATCGCCGCTGGCCCGGGCGCTCGCGGGGGCTTTCACTCCGGCGTCGGGGCTGTCTTATCTGGTGTTCGTGCTGCTGTACACGCCCTGCATCGTAACGGTGGGGGCCATCGCGCAGGAGCATGGGCGCAAGGTCGCCTGGGTCACGGTGGCCTATCAACTCTCGATTGCCTGGGTCACAGCGTTCCTGGTTTACCGCCTGGCGCTGGGCCTGGGCCTGTAAGGACGGTGGCGTCATGTTTGGTTTTCTAAGGGGTAAGACTTTGGCCTCGTCTCAGGCGTCCCCGCGCCCGGTTGCGAACCTGGCGACCATTCTGGAAGCGGTAGCCCACGCCCCGCGCACGCCCGGCGAACTGGCCCACGATCTGGGCAGCACCCAGGCGGCGCTCGAAGGGATGCTGCGGACCTTGCACAGCAGCGGTTACGTGCAGGAAGCTGTGCAGGGCAGCGGCGACTGTTCGTGCGGGCCGTGCGCCCTCAAAAGCCTGTGCCGTAACGCCGGGGGAGACGTTCCACCACTGAACCTGCTGCGCCTGACCCCGCGCGGCGAGGCGTATCTGCGCCGTGTCACCGGAGCAGGAACCTGAGACTGGCAGGACGTTTTCGGCGCACCTAACCCTGTTAGCCTGCGGGGTGTGACCACCCGGGCCTCTACTCCACCGAACCCCATGCTCTTTGCTGGGGTCGGTGTTTTCGTTGCGCTAGGGGTACTGGCGCTCAAGTTCCTGGCCTATCGCCTGACTGGAAGCGTGGCGCTGTATTCCGACGCCCTAGAAAGCATCATTAACGTGGTGGCTTCGGGAGCGGCCCTCGTGGCGCTGTACGTCGCGCAGCGCCCCGCCGACCACAACCACCCCTATGGGCATACCAAGGCCGAGTACCTGAGTGCCGTAGCCGAGGGAGTTTTAATCGTGCTGGCGGCCCTGAGCATCCTGTCGGTGGCGGTGCCGTACGCACTGCATCCCCGGGCAGTCGAGGCCGCGCCCGTGGGCCTGGGCGTCAATTTCATTGCCAGTGTCATCAATCTCGTCTGGGGCGTGTTGCTGCTGCGGGTCGGGCGCTCTAGCCGCAGCCCGGCGCTGCTGGCCGACGGCAAGCATGTGCTGAGCGACGTGGTGACCAGTGTCGGGGTGGTTCTCGGCGTAGTGCTGGCAAAATTGACCGGCTGGCACGTCCTTGACCCGCTGCTGGCTATTCTGGTGGCCTGCAACATTCTCTGGAGCGGTTGGGGCCTGCTGAGCGAAAGCGTCGGCGGTCTGATGGACAGGGGCGTGGATCAGCTGACCGAAAAGCGCATCCGCGAGGTCATGAAAAGCCACGCCTCGGGCGCGCTGGAAATGCATGACCTCCGCACGCGTACCTCGGGGCAGATCACCTTTGTTGAGTTTCATCTGGTGGTGCCGGGCAATATGACCGTCAGCGAGTCGCACATCATCTGTGACCGACTGGAAGACGCCATTCGCCAGAAACTCGAAGGCGCACGCATCAGCATTCATGTCGAGCCGCAGGAAAAGGCCAAACATCAGGGTGTGCTGGTGCTCTGATTTTACCCTGGTTACACTTCCTCGATTTCCAGAGTTACCGGATGGCTCAGGTTCAGGGTGCTGGCCCGTTGCCACGCGGCGCGGCCCTGGCCCCGTTCCACCGCCTGCATAAACTGCGGGTCGGCGGCCAGGGTGGTCAGGTTCCAGAAGTCGCCCCAGACTTCCATACGCCAGTGCTGGCGCATGCTTTTGCTGGCCGTGATCCAGACGGGTTCGCTGAGGTGTTCCAGTGGCGCTATGAAATGCACCTCGCCATCGGTGCCGGGCGTGCGGGCCACCTCGCGCTGGTAGTCGCGCCGCTCATGCGGGGTCATCTGTTCCCAGGCTCCTGCCGCGCAGTAACGGGCCGGAAAGGCACTGAAGGTGTCGCGGCAGCGGGTGGGCCGCGCCGCGTACTGGGTGCATGAGCCGCTGGCCCGGTCAAGCAGGGGGCAAAAGCCGACCTCCTGGCGGTGGCGTTCCACGTAGCTTTCCTCATCCGGGGCGCTACGGGCGTTGGCCTGAACCTTGTGGGCATGGGCCGCCACACGGGTTGCGGCGGCGGGGTCGAGCGCCTGCGCCACGATCAGCGCCTCGGCCAGACTGAGGCGAATGGGCATGTCACAGCAGTGAAAACACCCGGCTCCGCAGTAAACCTTGCCGCCGCGTGCCTCGTACTGCTTGGTCCACTGCGCGGCCTTCTGGGCATACTGGCGGTATCTCTGCTCGATAGGCTGGGTCACGCTTTGAAAACTGGGCGCAGAGACTGGAACTGGCATTGGCCCCAGCCTAGAGCAGCTGGACTGAAAAGACCAGATTCTATAGAGGGCAGCTTCTCTGTGACCCTTTAATACACACGTATACGCACTGCCGATTGAACCGGGCAATGTTGGATTCAATCTGGGCGGAGGCGAGTAGAAAAAATATAGGTTTCGCGGCGTGGCGGTACAGGCGGTGCCTTCTTGGGCAAAACGGACTCGCTTGAGCAAGCCTGCCCGCTTCTTGACCAAAGCGGCACCCGTGAAGGGGCCTGGTCGCTTCCCAACTGCGGGCGAAATTGAGCGGAGTCCGTATAGGCGGTGCAGTGCGGATAATAAACCCGCTCGGGGGCAGCCTTCCGTACTGCACTAGAATAGAGAATGCCGCTCGGAGACTTCGGCACAGGCTCTAAGGGCTGCGTAAAGCCTACAGCCACTTCCTGGTGACCCGTTTCGGGTGTGGGGCTATGGTCTGACAGGCTAGCTATACTTAGTCTATTGTGTTCCGACGTTCCCGCCAGAATAACCCGCCGACTTCGCCCACCGAAATGGGGGGTTCGGCGGTTTCTGGGCTGGATGTGGTGCAGGTGCTCGGGGAGCTGCTGGCGCGGCCCTCGGTGGAAGGGGTGCTGGAAAATGCCCTGGTTTACGCGGCCCGACTGCTGGGGCCACAGGTTAAGGGCTTCGCTGTGATTCGCCGGGGCCAAGACCGGGTGGCGGCGGTGCTGGACTACCCGCGCAGTTTGATCGGACTGAACCTCAGCGGCCCGTGGGCAGCCATGCGGCCCCGCCTGCTGTCCGATGGCAGTAGCGAGCTGTACGAGTCCAATTCTTCGGAGCTGCAAAAACAGCTTGACGCCGCCGGAATGCGTGAGGTTCCGCTGTCGCTGGTGGTGCCGGTCATAGACCGGGGCCGGGGCGTGGGGGCGCTGGTGCTCGACTGCTTCGGGCCGGGGGGAATCTCTCCGGGGCAGCAAGAAGATGTGGCCCGCTTCGCGGCGGCCATAGGCCCGCTGGTGGGGGCCATGGAAGCCCGCGACGACTGGCAGCAGACCGCGCGGCACATCACGGCGGCGGTGGTCGAGGCGGTGGAAAGTCAGAACTTCGATTCGCTGGGGCACGCGCAGCAGGTCACGGAGCTGAGTCTTAAGCTCGGGCGTGACCTCGGGCTGACCGGGCGCGACCTTGAGACTCTGTGGTTTGCCGCCACCATGCACGACCTGGGCAAGGTTCACGGTGAAGCGGAGCACGCCCTGATCGGGGCCAACTTTCTGCACGCGGTGCCCTATTTGTCTGAGGCCAGAAAAGCCATTCGCCACCATCATGAGCGCTGGGACGGCCAGGGGGAACCCGACAAGCTGGCGGGCGAGGATATTCCGTTCGCTTCGCGCATCGTGGCCGTCGCCAACGCCTACGCCCACTCGGGAAATCTGGAACAGGTGCAGGCCGAGAGTGGCCTGAGTCTGGATCCGCAGGTCGTCGAGGCCTTGGCGCGGGTGCTGGTTTGAGGGCAAGTGAGCAGGTCGGCGTGAACGCAACGGCTCCGAAGCTGCCCTTAAAAGGCGCGGGCGACGTGTCATGAGTCTGCGCCCGGCTCCGAGCAGTGAGACGCCGCCCCACCGGTTTCCGGTGCTTGAAGCGCGTTTCGGGCCGCTGTCCCCGATGGATCAGGGCATGCAGAGCCGCGTGTACTCGACCCAGGACGGGGCCGCCGTGGTCAAGGTGTACCGCAACTATCAGGGCGAACACCGCGCCGAGGCCGATAACCTGCGCCGCGCCGGGCTGGGCGAATGGGTTATCGACGCTGTAGAGGCCGACGGGGTAGAGGCCCTGATCATGCGCCGGTTCCGGGGGCATCCGCTGAGGCGTCAGGATGTGCCGCCCGTGCTCCCCCGCCTGCGCGAAATTTTGTCCACGCTGCACCGCGAGCAGCAGGGCAAGGTCAACCTGTCCAAGGTGCGTGAACGCCTGCGCCGCTTCCGCTCGGCCCTCGCGGCCTACCCACTCGAAGACCTATTCGACGCCGTCGAGATTCCGTTGCGCGAGGGGCTTCTCGAACAGCCCGCCTCGTTTTGTCACCTTGACCTGTGGCACGACAACATCCTGATTTCGCAGGGCGGACAAGACGTCTTGGTTATCGACTGGACCAAAGCGGGCTGGGATGACCCGCTGCGCGACCTGGCCCTGCTCAAAACCGGCACTCTCGACCTGCTGGCGGCAGATGAAAGTTTCGCGGCGGCCCTGTCTTTTCTTCCGAACCAGCAGCTGCCCACCCTGCGGCGCTACCGGGCTTACCTGGCCCTGACGACCCTACACGACCTGTACTGGTTTCTGATGAACGAACCCTATGAATTCGAGGGCGAACGTGACCGCAAACTGCCCCGCACCCGCCACGCCTTGGCCCGGTTGCCGGAGTAGGGGGCAGTCACCGTGTCAACCTCTCTGGGCTGCACCTCTCTGGCCTTCACCCCTCGCCGGGTGCTGGTTCGTCGGCCCGAGGTTGATGCTCTACACTGGCCCCTGCATGTTTACCCCTGCCGATGCCCCTGTTGCCCTGGTTGGTTACCCCACTGAAGTAGGCCGCGCCCTGCGTGAGTTGGGGATCCCAGCGCTGGACGTGCCCACCGAGCACCCGAAGGAGGTGGCCCAGGCGTGCCAGACCCTGCGTTTTGCCGGAGCGCTGGTTGCGCCGGGGCAGCAGGGCCAGTGGCTGGGGGCCGCGCAGGCCGACCCCGAGGCGCGGCGGGTGGGGCGTATCGACGCCGTGGCGTTTCATGGGGCCGCAGGCGCGTCCGGTACCTTTGCCTATGCTGACGCCCTAAGCGACATGATCGAGGCTAGCGGGTACTCGGCGCGGGGGGCCAGTTTGGCGGTACTGGGCAACACGGCGGCAGACCTGGCGCTGGCGGCTCCGCTGGCGCGGCTGGGCTTCAGCGACATTGGCCTGGTGGCCGACTCCGCGCCCGAGGCCGAAAAAGCCATTCGTGACCTGCCCACGGGGCTGCGTATCTTTCCCATGAGTCGCCGTGACGCTTCGGTCAAGGCGTTGGTCAGCCGTTCGGATTTGGTGGTGCTGGCGACGGGCGACCTGCCCACGGGCCTGCTGGAGCCGTACCACACGCTGCTTGACCTGACTGGCCGTGTGAGCCGTAGCGCGGTCAGCGGCACGCTACTCGATCTGGCCGAACTGCAACTGTTTCACCTGGCGCGTCAGCTGCTGCACGCCACGGGTCAGCGTTTCGCGCCTGAGCAATTGAGGCCACTGGCGGCAGCGGCGCGTGGTACGGCGGCCAAGTAAGCGGCTCCTTTTTACCCCTGGACGTGAGACAATTGGAACCGTGAGCGTTGTCATCCTCGATTTCGGCAGTCAATTTACCCGGCTGATCGCCCGGCGGTTTCGTGAACTGGGCGCGTACAGCGTCATTTTGCCCGGCAGTGCCAGCCTGGAGCGCATCGCGCAGGAAAACCCACAGGGACTCGTGCTTTCGGGTGGCCCCAGCAGCGTGTACGACGAACATGCCCCCAAACCCGCCCCCGGCGTGCTGGATTTGAATCTCCCGATTCTGGGCGTGTGCTACGGGATGCAGTTTCTGGCCCACGAGGCAGGCGGCGACGTGAAACGGGCGGGTAAGCGCGAGTACGGCAAGGCCGACCTGACCCGTTACGGCGGTCAACTGTTCGCCGGGATTCAGGGCGAATTCGTCGCCTGGATGAGCCACAGCGACAGTGTTACCAGACTGCCCCAGGGCTACGAGGTGGTGGCGGCCACGGAAGACACGCCCGTCACCGCCATTGAGAACAGCGCCACCCGGCGCTACGGCGTGCAGTTTCACCCCGAGGTCGTCCATACGCCCAAAGGCGGGCAATTGCTGGCGAACTTTCTGGATATCTGCGGCGTGGCCCGCGACTGGAACGCCGAGCACATCGTCGAGGAACTGATTGCGGACGTGCAAAAGCAGGTGGGCGAGAGCGGTAAGGTACTGCTGGGCATCTCGGGCGGGGTAGACAGTTCCACGCTGGCGCTGCTGCTGGCAAAGGCGGTGGGCGAGCGCCTGACCGCCGTGTTCATTGACCACGGCCTGCTGCGCCTGGGCGAGCGCGAACAGGTGGAAGCGGCCCTGAAACCGCTGGGGGTCAATCTGGTGACGGTGGACGCTAAAGCTGAGTTTCTGGGTGAACTCAAAGGCGTCAGCGACCCGGAGCAGAAGCGTAAGATTATTGGCCGCGAGTTTATCCGGGCGTTTGAACGCGAGACGGCCAAGCTGGGAGACTTCGAGTTTCTGGCGCAGGGCACGCTGTATCCAGACGTGATTGAGTCGGCGGGGGGGCTGCACGGTGACAAGTCCGGCGCGGCCAATATCAAGAGCCATCACAACGTGGGTGGCCTGCCAGAAGACCTGGGCTTTAAGCTGGTAGAACCCTTCCGCACGCTGTTCAAGGACGAGGTGCGCGAGATTGCCCGCCTGCTGGGCCTCCCCGACCACATTCGCATGCGCCACCCATTCCCCGGCCCTGGCCTCGCTATCCGTATTTTGGGCGAGATTACCGAGGAGAAGCTGGACATCTTGAAGCGGGTAGACGACATCTTTATCAGCGGGCTGCGCGAATTTGGGCTGTACGACGGCTGTTCGCAGGCACTGGCGGTGCTGACGCCCATTCAGAGCGTGGGTGTGATGGGCGATGAGCGCACCTACAGCTACACGGCGGCGCTGCGGGCCGTGACCACCGACGACTTTATGACGGCAGAGTGGGCGCGGCTGCCCTACGAATTTCTGGCAACCATGAGCAACCGCATTGTGAATCAGGTTCACGAGATCAACCGCGTGGTGTACGACATCACCGGCAAGCCCCCCGCAACGATTGAGTGGGAGTGAAGTTAGAGCAGTTCTGTGAAGTATGGACACGTCGGAACAACACCGCTGCCCCCTTCATTTTCATTCTATGTCCTGCTCTCTTTATTCACTCGTTCCACTCGGCAAAAAGAGGGTCAAAAGAGCACCACCCTTTTGCAAAATGCTCTAAAAGGATCTGAATGACCGTCGCTTCCCGTCTGCGTCTAGTGCGTTCTGGAGTAGCCTCCATTCCGCTGTACGCCAATGTCTATCTGCTGCGCACGCCCCAGGGTCGTCTACTGGTCGATACCGGCACCATCAACCACGCTCCGGCTTTTGCTCGGCTGCTGTCGGCCTTTGACCCCGACGCGGTTCTGGTCACTCACGGCCACCTTGACCACGCGGGCAACGCTTTCGTGGCCGCCCGCCTCGGTTACCCCGTGCTGGCGCACCCGCTGGAGCATGACCGGTTAAGCGGGCGGGATCACAACCTGCCCTATCCGGCAGGCCAGCCCTGGATGGGGGCGCCGATGTCCAGGATGCAGCCGAAAGTGCCTGCCTGGGGGTTGCAGGCGGCCCTGCCGGAAACGGACCTGCTGGGCTGGCAGGTCATTCATCTGCCGGGGCACACCGGCGGTCAGGTGGGGCTGCTCAGAGACGGCGTTTTGCTTGCTGCCGACGCGGTCATTGGAGGCTTGGCGGGCGCAAATCTGCCCCGCGAGGCGTATAACTCGGATCACGCCGTGGCCCTGCAAACCCTTAAACAGATGACCCAGCTAGAGCTGTCGCTGGTGCTGCCGGGCCACGGCACGCCCCTGACCCCGGATCAGATCAGGGCGCGGGCTGAGCGCGACGACTAAGTACGTTGAAGCTAACATTGCGAGATTCCGGGAAAGCGCCGGAACCTCTCCATTCCCGCTCCAACGCACTTTCTTCTGCTACGCGCTCCGCGCGGTTTATCTACAAGATAAACGCAGTGTACTTAGTAGTCTTGATAACGCGCTCAGTTGATGGCGGCAGTCCGTATTCCTGCATCGTATTACTGCATCGTGCGCGGCAGTTCTTGCGTGGGTAGAATCTTCTTCGGTTCGCGGAACTCGATGTTCTCCCACTCGCCTTCCTCGACCACTTCCAGCGCCGGATTCACTGTCCGCAAAGAGGCCACGACCTCCTGCACCAGATCGTCGGGGGTGCTCGCGGCGCTGGTGATGCCCACGTTCTGCACGCCGCTTAGGTCGAGGCTGCCCAGGTCAGCGGCGGTTTCCAGACGATGCGCCCGGCCACACGTCTCAGCGGCGAGTTCCAACAGGCGCATGCCGTTGCTGCTGTGGGTGCTGGTGATAACCAAAAAGGCGTCCACGTGCGGCGCGATGCTCTTCACGGCGTCCTGGCGGTTCTTGGTCGCGTAACACAGATCTTCGCTGGGCGGGATGATCAGCGCCGGAAACCGTGCCTTGAGAATCTCGATGGTGCGGCGCGTGTCGTCCACGCTGAGGGTCGTCTGGGTCAGCACCACCAGTTTGCCAGCGTCGGGCACCTCGACGGTATGGGGGTCGTTCAGACCTGTCCCCGACTTGCCCAGCACGCCGACCAGAATCGTGTTTTCGGGGGCCTCGCCGCGTGTGCCGATCACTTCCTGATGCTGGGCGCTGTCACCGATGAGCAGGATAGTGAAGCCCTCCCGTGCATATTTTTTGGCCTCGGTATGCACTTTGGTCACCAGTGGGCAGGTCGCGTCGATGGTCGCCAGTCCCAGCTGCCGTGCCCGTTCGCGCACTACCGGGCTGATGCCGTGGGCGCTGAAAATGACCGTGTCGCCGCCTTCCGGCAGGCTCTCGACAGCGTCCAGATCCTCGACGAAATGCACGTTGCCGCCCTGTTCCAGCCGCTCGACCACCGTGTGGTTATGTACGATGCTGTGGTACACCGTCACGGGCTTGGCCTCGCTGGCGGCGGCCCGCTCAACCGCCTGAATCGCCATGACCACTCCGGCGCAAAAACCGCGCGGCTTGGCGAGATACACCTTCTCGATCATGCCTGACAGTGTAGTTCAGCCAGGGAGCCGCAAAAGGGCTTTAGATCAGGACTTCAGCGCCAGGGGTGGTCGGGCAGCTGGCGGGGGGCCGGGGCGGGCGGCCAGAGGTCTTCGGGCGCGACTTTACGGACATACTTCAGCCACGGCTCGGGCGGCACCGGTATGCTTTCCTGCGCCCAGACGCGCCCGAAATCGGCCTGTTCCTGCCGCACCGCTTCCGGGTCGTTGGTGGCGATCACCGCCTCGTTCAGCCCAGCGCCGCCCCACGAACTGAAGTGAAAATTCATGCTGCCGACCTCGACCGTCCGGCGGTCCACGGTCATAGCCTTGGTGTGCATATCGAACTTGACATATCGGGCGTCAAAGGCGTCGTCACTCAGGCCGCGCCGCCGCGCCTCGTAGCGCATCAGGGCAATTCCGCTGCGGTTGGCAATCTTGCCATAGCCGTAATTCACGGTCAGTACGCGCACCTTCACGCCGCGTTCCACCGCGTCGAGCAGCGCGGCCAGGTATGGCGGGAAGGTCGGTCGCTCACAGTTTTCCACCGAGACGTAAGCCATCCAACAGTTGAGGTCGGGGCTAAAGTCGGCCTGCATGAGGTCGATCTCGGTTCTGGCCGAGGCGATCAGCGACTGCATGGCCTGATCCGCCATGTCGTAGCCGGGGCGGCGGTAGAGCAGGTAAGCGCGGGAAGTCCCAGCGGGCTGGGCCTGCTGCGCGGCGGCAGGGTGAGTCACCGGGTCGGGCAGCCCTAGCGTGCAGAGCCTGAACACCTGATCGGCGGGCACATTGACCGGGCAGCGTACCTGATTGGAGTGCCGCCATAGGTCGTCGAAGACCGCCACGCCGTCCTGGGCCACCGGGCCGCGCATCCGCAGGCCCACATCGTGCAGGTCATGTCCCCCCGGCTCGGCGCGGGTCAGGTGCCAGTCGGTGTAGTTAAAGCCCGCCGCCGTTACGTCCAGCCCGTCTATTACGACCATCTTGACGTGACTGTGCGGAAAATACCTGTAGTTCGTAGCGGTGAAGGTCCAGCCGACCGCCGGGTCGCTGATAGGCACGCCGAGCGCTCGCAGATCGCGCACCGCTTCCAGAATGAAGGTGCCGCCGTCGCCCCGGCTCAGGTCGGGAAAGCCGCCCAGCGCGAGATGAACGCTCATGCCCTGGGGGTAGGCGGCGGGGTCGGCCCTCACCTTGCGGTACAGGTCGCTGACCGCCTGCGCGAAAGTCCAGCCCGCCCGTCCGGGGCCAGCGTGCCACTCCATGTTAGTCAGCAGCACTTCGGTGTGCGCGGCGCGAATTTGCCCGGCGATTTGGTCAAAGGCGTTGACCGGGTTCAGGGCGGTGCGCGGCGTGCGCTGGTAGTCCACGAAAGCGTTGCCGCAGCTCAGGTCGGGGCGTCCGTCGGCGGCGTAGACCCGCCACACCGCCAGATCGAGCACGTCTGCGGGTTCGCCGCACTCAGGGGCCGCGCTGGGATGGGCCGGAAGGGGAAGGCCCAGGTGAACAGGCAGGCTCAGTGCCTGGGCTGTGGTGGCCCCGCCTCCCAGCGACAGCGCCAGACAAGACAGCAGCAGACGGAGCGGAGGCATCAGAAAAGAATACGCCGACTGAATGAGTCCCTGTGAATGGTGAAATAACCAGTAATTTGGCAACTTTGACTATGGCCAGGGGTATTTTTCCGGCCTACACCTTTTCGTGGACGCCTGTTCTCACGCCGGGGCTTTAGAATCGCGTCAGTTTATGGATGCTCTGCGGGCGCTTTTGGCGCAACTCGGTATAGCCGATCCTTTTGGAAGCGGTTTTCTTAGCGTGCTGGTCACCTTCGTAGTGGCTCTGGCCTTCACCTGGGTCTTTATTCCGCGCCTGCGTGAATTCGCGGTGCAGGTTGGCTGGGCCGATATGCCCAATGCCCGGCGGCTTAATTCCGTACCGCTGCCCAACGCCGGGGGACTGGCGATTTTTGCCGGGTTCGTGGTCAGCGTGGTGGTGGCGTGGGCGATGCGGCCTATCGTGGTCGAACTGGTCAATATTCAGGTGCTGGCCATTATGCTGGGCGCGTCCATCATGATGTTTACCGGGTTTATAGATGACCGGGTAGACCTTTCGCCCGTCTTCCGGCTGCTGGTGCAGGGGCTGGTTGCTGTCCTCTTAATGGTCAACGGCCTCAAGATCGACGTTCACGCCATTCCGTTTCTGGGCGGCGTGCCGCACGACCTGGCGGGGCCGCTGGGCATCTTTCTGACCATCATCTGGATTGTGGGCCTGACCAACGCCGTGAACCTGATGGACGGGGTAGACGGCGTGGTGGGCGGCCTGGGTTTTATCGTCAGCGTGGTGCTGCTGGCAACAGCGGCGCAGTTTCCAGACCGGGCGGCGGCGGTGGTGGTGCTGGCAGGGCTGGCGGGCGCTTGCCTGGGCTACCTGAGGTACAACTTCAATCCCAGCCGCATTATTCTGGGGGGTGGCTCATACCTAATTGGCTTTACGCTGGCGGCGGTCAGTCTGTTGGGTACCCTTAAATTCAGCGCGGGGGCCAGCCTGATTGTGCCGCTGATCGTGCTGGCGCTGCCGGTGGTAGACACCACGCAGGTCGTGATTGGTCGCCTGCGCCGGGGCATTCGCAACCCGCTAGGCCACCCCGACAAAACCCACATTCATCACCGGGTGCTGGCGGGAACCGGCTCGGCTCGGCGCACCGCCGTTATCCTGTGGGCAGTCGCGCTGCTGTGCGGGGCGCTGGGCATGTCGCTTCAGGGGGTTCACTGGCAGGCCATTCTTGCCACGTTGCTGAGCATTGGGGTTTGTCTCGGGCTGGTCGCTGGCACGCGGATACGGGCGCACCGCAGCGAACTGGCGCAGGCCGAGTAGCCCTGGAACAGTGTGCATAATGTGCATAAAAGGGCCACGTTGTTTGTGGCCTTTTTATACTGAGCGGGCAGACGTAAGAGGCTGTCAGGCTAAAGAGCCAAGAATGTAACTGCTCAGCAGGGGGACTTGCGAAGCGGAAAGGGGTAGAGTAGGGACATTACGCAAAAGATCTGTCCCAACT
>NZ_JAGLBG010000052.1 GCF_018260405.1 Deinococcus sp. | reverse complement strand
TCTGCTCCAGCGATTGTGCGCCTGATGAAGAGGGCAGCATGGATACTCCGACGATATGGGCCTCAGACAGCCTCTTATTGCACTGGGAGATTTTTCGGGTCATCACCACACTGGGGTTGCTTTGTATAGCTCTGGCATGGATGATGCGAGTCGGGGAAGAAGTAGAGGCACCGCAGCCAACTCGCCTCAAAAAGCACGGTCGTCCTGGACGAGACGGGGTTACGATCAGCCGTGCTGTGCGTTGGGCCTTAGGATCGTTCCAGACGCTCCTAAAATTGCTGAAGCCACCTTTTTCCGTTCTAGGAGCGGGTAAATCTCAACCTGTCAGGTACTGAGGGAAGGAATACCAATGATTATAGGACACAGAGACTGAAGGCCCTTACTCGCTCCAGTGCTCACAGGTGCCAGCAATCGTGTTAGCCCACCCAAACGCCAGAAATGCGTAATACTTTGGCGGTACTCTGTTGCCATTAGCCGCAAAGGCATTTACACATTCCTGCGTCGTTGAAGGAGCCTGGCTAACAACGTAGAAAAGCAGTGCAACCCACACTGTGGCTAGAGTTAGAAGGATGGACATGCCCCGCAGAAGACCGCGTCTAAAGTTCAACCACCAACCAACGGGCGTTTGCGACTCCATCATCATACCTATGATTTTACACAACCAGATGCCTGATTGCTAACGCTAACATTATACACCACGGCCGGACTACACAATTCGCGCAAAATCCTACGCTAAGCGAAATCTAACGACTCAGACAGTGTCCATAGCTACCGACTCCGCTTAACGATGTCCATAACAGTGTTTTTGCTGAGATGCAACTCGCTGGCAATCGCCCGGTATGATTTTCCCTCTGCTCGCAGCTTCAGCACCCTAGCTTCATTACGGTCTGCTTTAGGTCTTTGCCCAGGGCAACCGCAAAGTCGGAGACTGCATAACATTTGATAAGTAGCCAGTAAGCAGGCTGGCTATTTTTACTGTATCCATCAGCCAAATACTCTCGGCATGGCGAAGCGTGATTTTCAAACGAAAAGTTTCACTTTACATTTGAGGGACTTTGCGGTTGCCCTGGGTCTTTGCCCTTCCTGGCGACCAAATTTCACGCCTCGCTCCTGGGCCGCAGAAATCCCTGAACGTATCCGTTCACGCAGCAAATCTCGCTCAAACTCAGCGAGGGCGGCCATCAGCGAAGCGAACAACTTTCCCTGTGGTGAGCGCAAATCAAACTGCAACCCAGTCTGGGCAATCACGCTGACTCCGCAGGCTTCCAGTTCCTGAAGGGTATGCAGCAGGTCGGTCGTTGACCGACCCCAGCGAGTCAGTTCCGTGACTAGCACCGCTTCAATCTGCCTATCACGCGCCAGATTCATGACCTTTTTGCGTTCACTGCGGGAATTGACGTTGCCAGAGGCAGTTTCTCTGAAAACAGCGACAATCTCAAAAGGCTCTTCCTGGATTCCAGGGAGCTGAGGGCGCTCTGATAAACTATCAGCATGCTGAGTTTAATTCAGCTCCTGGACGACGAGAAATGCTTCAAGGTTGTGCGGGAACTCCGTTGGCCCGAGGGCGTGGACTGCCCGCACTGCCACGCGCCGCATGTGGTCAAACAGGGCCGGGACGACACCCAGAAATTCAGACAGCGATATCGCTGTCTGAATTGCCAGCGAAAGTTCGATGACCTGACGGGCACCGTCTTCGCTGGTCACCACCAGCCCCTGCGGCAGTGGGTGGCGTGCCTGTATCTCATGGGTCTGAATCTCAGTAACCGCCAGATCGCCCATGAGCTCGGCCTGAACGAAGATGATGCCCAAGACATGACCCGCAGTGTCCGGCAGGGCGTGGTGGACGCGTCCACCACGCCCACACTTGCAGGTACGGTCGAGATCGACGAGGTGTATCTCGTCGCTGGTCATAAGGGCCAGAGTGATCTGGTGAAAAAAAATCTCGTCCAGGACGCAGACGGCGACTGAAGGGCAAGCGAGGACGCGGCACCGCCGCGTCCGACAAACCGCCGGTATTGGGAATGATCGAGCGGGGTGGACAACTCGCTCTCCACCTCTGTGACAACGTTCAGCAGCGGACCATACAGCCCCATATCCTGAACACCATTCAGGCAGGCAGTGTCGTCAACACCGATGAATACTCAATCTACGCCCGGGTGCGCGCCTGGGGCTACACACACGTCACCGTGATTCACGGTGACCGGGAATGGGCGCGTGATGACGATGGCGACGGTATCAACGAGGTGCACGTCAACACGATTGAAGGTGTGTGGAGCTTGCTCCGCTCGTGGCTGCGTCCTCATCGGGGCCTGTCGCAGCGCTGGTTGCCCCTCTACCTGGCCTTCTTTCAGGCTATGCACAACATCCGTCGTCGCGGGTTTTCGCTGTTGGGGCCGATGTTGAACCTACTTCTGACCTCAGCTCCCCGGAAGCCAGGATGAGCCTCTGGCTTTTACTGGGCTGCCCGAAGCGCCCACGCACGCCCTGAACCAGCTGACCGCTGAGGACTTCGAGCTGTGGCTGCTGCATCTGCACACGGCGGGCCTCTCGGCGTCCAGTGTTAAGCGGCACCTGTACGGAGTTCGCAACCTGATGAAAGCGCTGGTTTGGGCCGGAGTCCTGGCAAGCGACCCGTCGGCCAGCGTGCGCCCGCCTGCCGAGGCCACCCCCGCCCACGCCAAAAAGCGGGCCATTTCAGTAGGCAGCTACGCCGAACTGCTGGAACTTCCGGCCCGCATACCCGCCGGGGACCCAGTGCGGGCCAACCGCGACGCCGCACTCCTGGCCCTCGGCGGTAGCGCGGGCCTGCGGGCCGCCGAGATTGTGGGACTGGTCGGCAGCGACCTGGACTTTAAGCTGGGGCAGGTGCTGGTGCGCGGTAAAGGCGGCAAGCAGCGCCTTGTACCACTGGGCCGCCAACTGAGCCGGGTGCTTCAGCGCTGGCTGGTGTCGCGCTCGGCCTTACAGGCGGCTGGACAGCTTCAGGGAGACCACCTGATCGTGTCGCTCAGTCACCGCAACTTCGCGGGCCAACTGACCACCAAGGGCGGGCGCGACATCGCGGGGCGGTACTACCAAGAACTTGGCCTGCCGCCCGAGATGTGGGGCCTGCACACGCTGCGGCGCACAGCGGGAACCCACCTGTACCGCGCGAGGCGTGACCTGCATGTGGTGGCCGACCTACTGGGGCACGCCTCGGTCACGACCTCGGCAATCTACGCCAAGATGGACGGCGAAGTCCGGCGCGAGGCGGTCGAGGCCATGGAACAGTTGCGCTTAGGAAGCTGAGCCAAGCTCTCAAACCTGGGCCAATTAGGGGCGAGTTAGTTTGGGGCGAGTCAGTTGCCAGCCATAGGCCAGCAGCCCCAGCGCCAGCAGCAGGGCAGGCCAGTCGCCCACCTCTCCAAAGAGCGTTTTAGTGGTCAGCAGGGGAAACCGGGCATGAATGACGCCTTCTCCCCTGCTCAGGGTCAGGCGGGGGCGGCCCAGGTCGTCGATACTACCCGCGACGCCTTTGTTAACGCTGCGCAGCACCCAGCGGCGGTTTTCGATGGCGCGAACCCGGCCCATCAGAAAGTGTTGCTGCACGCCCCAGCCGGTGTACCACGAATCGTTGCTGATGTTGACCAGCACCTGCGCCCCCTGCCGGGTCAGCTGGCGGGCCACCCACGGGAAAACACTGTCGTAGCAGATGTAAGTGCCGTACACGACCCCGCCCAGGGTTAGGGGCGAGAGCTGAACCGCCGCCGGGGTCGTTTCCAGGTTCATATGAGTGACCCCCTCGATCATCCGCCAGGCCGGGTCCAGCTGGGTGCGCAGGGGGAAATATTCCCCGAAAGGCACCGGACGGGCCTTATCGTTACTGCCGACCACCGCGCTACCTGTCCAGGCGACGGCCTTGTTGCTGCGGCTGCCCAGCAGGTCGGCCACTCCATAGATTCCGTTCATGGGGGTCAGTTTCAGCAGCGCCGGATCCTGAATGGCTGTTTCGGTCCACACTGGAACCTCACCGGGCTGCCGGTTGTCCTGGGTCAGGCGGTTATAGGTCTGAAACTGCTGCTCGGGGCTTTGAAGGTGACTCGCCTTAGCAAAAGCGTCTACCGCCGTACGTTGCAAGAGGGCCTGACCAGGTATTCCCTGTCCAGGCACCCGCGTCAGGCCGTAGCCCAGCGCCAGCAGCCAGCACACGACCACGCCCCACAGGGCTTTTGTCCGGCCATGCCAGAACTGAACCAGGGCCGCCGCGCTTAGGGCAACCAGCACGCTACAAAGCAGCACACCGCCCAGGTCGGCAATCTGAATCATGGGCGTGTCGATCAGGCTGTAGCCCAGCGTCGGCCACGGAAAGGCGAACGGCCCCAGAAAGCGCAGCGCTTCGAGCACCACCCAGCCCCCGGCCAGGCCCCAGACGCGCCCCAGCACGCCGGACAACCGCTGCGGACCAGGAAGAACAGGAACACCCCCAATCAGCCGGGCGACCAGGTAGCCCATCAGGGCGTAAAAGCTGCCCTCGACAGCGTAGAGCAAAAACGCCAGTACCCCCAGCGCCGGGCTGCCCAGCAGCTGCCCGACAAAAGCCATCAACCACGACAGATGCACCGCGTTCATGACGAGCGCCGCCCAAAATAGCCGCCCGGCAACGCCCCTGGGAGTGGCAGTCGACGCCGCGTACAGCAGTAAGGCCGCCAGCACGACGGGGGTTAGGATGCCGGTTGGCAAAGGCGCAAGCGTCAGCGCCAGAGCCAGGCCCAGCAGGCCCGAAACGGCGGCAGGGGGCAAATGAAGGGGGGGGCGCAACACCCTGGGACTATACCCGTCAGCGGGTAGTTATTGGCGCAGGTTTTGCTTTAGCATGAGGCACTTTGCGAGTGGCCTTTATCAGTGACCTTCATGGAAATATCCATGCCCTCACCTCTGTCAAACGGTTTCTTACGGAGAACATCGTCAATCAGGTGGTGGTGGTCGGCGATCTCGTGGGCTACGGGGCCAGCCCGGGGCCGGTGATTGACTTTGTCCGGCGCGAGGGCTGGCCGGTGGGCCTGGGCAGCAGCGACCTGCGTGTGGCAATGGAATTCGGCGAACGTGAGGGCCGCAAGGGGCTGGCCGATCAGGTTCTACAGTGGACTAAAGGAATTCTGAGCCAAGAACAGATGGAGTACCTGCGCCGCCTGCCCCCCGGGGGCCGAATCATGACGCCTATCGGGCGCATCAAGTACTTTCACGGCAGCCCGCACGACCCCGAACTGCGCACTGACCTGATGGCCCAGGAACGTGAGCTGGAGGAACTGGCCGAGCAACTGGGGGCGCGGGTCGTGGTGGTGGGCGGAACGCACGTTCCTTTTGTGCGCGTGGTCGGTGACACTACGTTTGTCGATCCGGGCAGCGTGGGCCTCAGCCTGAACCATGAGCCCGGCGCAGATGTGGCTATCGTGGACTGTGTTGGTCGCAAGCCCAAGGTCACGCTGCACAAGGTGCCTTACGACTATTCTTCCAGCGCCTTCGACATCATGGCCTGGAACCTGCCGCCAGTCATCGCCGAGGTGATTCGAACCGGACGCATGATCTGAGCGATGTGTCTTTTCCACAGGCACAAAGAAGGTTCCTTGACAGCTCACGGTGCCCTTCTTTCTCTAGAGGCTGGTAGAGACCCCATACAAGCTGACCGGGCCATTTTGTCAGGAGCAGACCATGCACACGACCCTTCACGACCTGTTGACCCTGCCCGCCTTCGCAGCGGTGGAGGTCGTGAGTGGCCGCACACACCTTGACCAGCCGGTGGCCTGGGTTCACGTCTCAGAGGTCCCCGATGCGGCGCGGTTCCTGACGGGCGGTGAACTGCTGCTCAGCACGGGGGTGCCGCTCCAGGGGGGAGACGACGCCGCGCAGGAACACTACCTGCGTTCGCTGGCGGCGGGCGGGGCGCAGGGGCTGATGCTAGAGCTGGTGCGCCACTTCTCAGAGGTGCCAGCAGCGGTGTTGGCGGCGGCCCGGCAACTGGATTTTCCGCTGCTGGTCGCCCGGCAAGAGATCAGTTTTGCGCTGCTGACGCGGGCGGCGCACTCGCGCATCCTGGCCCCAGTGGCCGCACCCGCCGAGCCTTCGCTGGAGCCGTTGCTACTGGCGCTGAGCGAAACGGGGCGCAGCACGGACTTTATCGCCTCCCACCTGGGGCCGCTGCTGGCCCTGCCTCTACGCCCCCGCGCTACGCTGCTTTTGACGCTGGACGCGCTGCTGGCTGTCAATTTCAATATCACCGAGGCCGCCCGGCGGCTGGGCGTGCGGCGGCAGACCATGTACTACCGCATAGAGCAGCTACGGGCCATGCTGGGCGACCTTGAAGACGCGCGGCGGCAACTGGGCCTGCGCCTCTCACTAGAACTGCTGCGCGGCAGCGGGCCAGGCGAGGCGAGCAGGCCACCCTGTTAAAAGGATTGCGCCTAATTCCGTCACAGTCGAGAAGTGGTTGGGTAGAACAGCTTCCGTATGGGGCTTGCTCGCGTCTGCTGCGCTGCGAAGCAGCGTAAGAAGGCAAAAAGGAGCTGCTGATAGAAGCGCATTCGTAAAGCTTCGCCGCAGAGCGAGTGAGAGCAAAGAGGACTGTCGGGCATGGAATGGGCAACCCGGTGCCCTTGCGGGTGGTCAGCGGAACAAGCGGCAGTCCGTATAACGTGAAATGCGTTCCAGACCGCCTATTTCAGATTTTTCCTCTCCTGAGCTATGAACCTGTCTGCACCACCAATTAGACAGTCTGTCTCTGGTAAGCGCGTCTAGAACGGCTTAAACTGAAACCCTACCGCTCACCTCATCTCCGCCTCATTTCACCTTATTCGCGTACCGCCCCAGGGGGGCCACACCATGCCACAAAAGCATCCCGATTCCGCCCAGATCATTCAGGACAACCGCGACTACACGCTGTTTTCGTGGAGTGCCCAGGCCGCCCTCAGCCCCATTCACATGACCGGTGGCCAGGGCAGCCACTTCTTTGACGGCAACGGTGACCGTTGGCTCGATTTTTCCTCGCAGCTCATCAACATCAACGTGGGCCACCAGCACCCCAAGGTTATGCAAGCCATCAAGGATCAGGTCGACCAGATGTGCTTCGCCGGGCCAAGTTTCGCCACCGACGTGCGGGCCAAGCTGGGCAAGAAGCTGGCCGAGGTCACGGGTCTTGCCAAGAGTTTCTTTACGCTGGGCGGCAGTGAAGCCAATGAAAATGCCATGAAAATGGCCTGCCTGTATACCGGGCGCGACAAGATTATGACCCGTTACCGCAGCTACCACGGCGCGACCATGGGCAGCATGACCGCCTCGGGCGACCCCCGGCGCTGGCCTGTGGAACCCGGCATTCCCGGCATCGTGCGCGTGTTCGACCCGTACATGTACCGCCCTCCGATGGGCGGCAGCGCCGAGGCGTGGGCCGACGGCTGCATCACGCACATCGAGGAAGTCATTCAGATGGAAGGGCCGCACACTATCGCCGCCATGCTGGTCGAGGGTATTACCGGCAGCAACGGTATCCTGATTCCGCCCGACGACTATTACCCCCGCCTGCGGGCACTCCTTGACAAGTACGGCATCTTGCTGATCGACGACGAGGTCATGAGCGGCTTCGGGCGCACCGGCAAGTGGCTGGCGACCCAGCACTACGGCATCAAACCCGACATCGTGACCTGCGCCAAGGGCCTGACCAGCGGGTATATGCCGCTCGGGGCCGTGATCGTCAGCGACAAGATTGCCCAGTATTTCGAGGATCACTTTCTGGCAGGCGGCCTAACCTACAGCGGGCATCCGGTGTCTCTGGCCGCCGCCATCGCTAATTTGCAGGTTTATGAAGACGAGAATCTGTTCGAACACACGCTGGAGATGGGAGCGCACCTCGGCCAGCGCCTCGAAGCCATGAAGAAAAAATACGCCTGCGTGGGCGACGTGCGTTATATCGGCCTGTTCAGCGTACTGGAACTGGTCAAGGACAAGCAGACCAAAGAGCCGCTGGCCCCCTTCAACGGCACTTCACCCGAGATGAACAAGTTCGCCGCCCACGTCAAGAGCAAGCATGTCTATGCCTACACCCGCTTTAACTGGGCTTTCGTATGCCCGCCGCTGGTCGTGACCAGAGAAGAACTCGATCACGGCCTGGACGTGTACGAGGAAGGTCTGGCACTGGTGGATGAGATGATTGGTAAGTCCACCGTCGCCGCCGACTAGGTACGTTGTACTTAGGGAGCTCCCGGTTACAGTGACGCGTATCCGAGGAAAGCGCCCATGCTCCGCTTGGCTTATCAGTCTTCCGAGTCGACTTCTACCAGCAACTCCTTTTGCCTATTCACTCTGCTTATAAGCGCTAGAAAAAACAAGGAGCTACCAAGCCATGACTACCACCGAAAGACCAATCGCCCTGACCCACTGGATCGGCGGCCAGGAACAGCCCGGCCAGTCTGGGGGCCGCACCTCTAACGTGTTCAATCCCGCCACCGGACAGGTCACCAAGACCTTGCCGCTGGCGTCTGCCGATGAGCTGAAGGCCGCCGTAGAGGTCGCCAAGGAAGCGGGCAAAAAGTGGCGGGCCTCCTCACTAAGCACCCGCACCAACATCATGTTTAAGTTCCGTGAGTTGCTTAATGCCCGTAAACACGACCTGGCCCGCATTCTGACTGCCGAACACGGCAAGGTTCACGCCGACGCGCTGGGCGAAATCTCGCGCGGGCTGGAAAACGTGGAATTCGCCTGCGGGGTGGGTCAACTGCTCAAGGGCGGGTATTCCGAGCAGGTCAGTACCGGCATCGACGTGTACAACATTCAGCAGCCGCTCGGCGTGGTCGCGGGCATCACGCCTTTTAATTTTCCGGCGATGGTGCCGCTGTGGATGCTGTGCAACGCGATTGCCTGCGGAAACACCTTTATTCTTAAGCCCAGCGAGAAAGACCCTTCGGCGTCCATGTTCCTCGCCAGCCTGCTAAAGGAAGCCGGGCTGCCCGATGGCGTGCTGAACGTGGTTCACGGTGATAAGGAAGTGGTGGACGCCATTCTGGAGCATCCCGATATCGCCGCCGTGAGCTTCGTGGGCAGCACGCCCATCGCCAAGTACATCTATGAAAAAGGCACCAGCTTCGGCAAGCGCGTACAGGCTCTGGGCGGCGCAAAAAACCACATGCTGATCTTGCCGGACGCCGACATCGGCGCAGCGGCGGACGCGGCGGTCAGCGCAGCTTTCGGGTCGGCGGGCGAGCGCTGTATGGCGATCAGCGTGGCAGTGGCAGTCGGTGACGCGGGCGACAAACTAGTCGAGGCCATCAAGGAACGCATTCCCAAGGTCAAGATCGGCCCCGGCGACCAGCCTGAAAACGAGATGGGGCCGCTGATCACCCGCGAACACCGCGACAAGGTAGCCGGTTATGTGCAATCGGCGCAGGAACAGGGCGCGACGGTGGTCGTGGACGGACGCGAGCATAAATTCGGGGGCGACGGCTTTTTTCTGGGAGCCTCGTTGCTTGACCATGTCAGGCCCGGCATGAAAGCCTACGACGACGAAATCTTCGGGCCGGTGCTGTGCGTGGCCCGCGCCGCCAGCTATGAAGAAGGCATGAAGATGATCGCCAGTAACCCTTACGGGAACGGCACGGCTATCTTTACCCGCGACGGCGGCGCAGCGCGGCAGTTCCAGTTCGATGTGGAAGTTGGTATGGTCGGTATCAATGTGCCGATTCCGGTGCCGGTGTCGTACTACTCGTTTGGCGGCTGGAAGGCCAGTCTGTTCGGAGATACCCACATGTACGGCCCCGAGGGCATCAAATTCTTCACCCGCTCGAAGGTCGTGACCAGCAAGTGGCCCGACCCGGCGACCAGCATGGTCGATCTGGGCTTCCCAACCACCCACTAAGCCTGACTTCTGCGGTCTTAGAGCATGACGTGCCCATCATTCGGAGCACTGCTCTAAGACAACGAACAGACCTCCTGCGAAATTGATGCGCCTGTCGCCTCTCGGCTTCAACGTCTATCATGGGGCCAGGAGGGAATGACCATGACTTACGATCCACACGAAGCGCCGGGACAGGGGATAACCTCCGGTTCCCTGCTGGAAACGATCTACTCCTGGCAGGCCGGAAAAGCCCCGCGTGAAGCGGTGGTGGGGCTGCTGGGCGCTCTTGGCCCCGAATACGGCGATCTGGTGCAGGAAACGGTGCAGGAGCTGACGCACTGGGTCAATGCCGCCCCTACGCCGGGAGCGGGCAAGTCAGTGCCAGCGGCCCAGGGCGACACGGACGCTTGGCGCAGCGAACTGATGGCCTGTCGTGCCCGTGCCTGGGCTTTTCCACACAGCGCAGGGATGCTCGTCAGCGACGCCATCCTAATTTTGACCGACGGGCAGCGCGGCGTTATTCTGTACCCCGACCACATCCGGGCGCTGCCGGCCAGCACCAGCGGTTCCATGATGCTGCTGTGCCAAACGATTGTTATGGCGCAAAACGCCGTAGACGCCAAAGAAGTTGGTCAGCTGAGGCAACAGCGTATCGACTCGGCCTCGACTTCACTCTCGGAAATCGAACCGATTCACTGAGCTTGCGCCAACAGTCGAGCGGGGCCAGGACATTGAATTCCCAGCCCCGCTTTTTGTTCGTACTTCTTGCAACCGTGGAACCGGGCGACGTTTGTCAGAGGACTAATGCCAAGTCCTTGACCCAGAAGCTGACTACTTAATCAGTTTCCAGGTGCCGTTTACGACCTGCGCCATCACGCGGCTGCGGGCGTCCAGCCCCAGGTGGTCGGTGGCGCTCATGTTGAAGATGCCGTGCGCACCAATCACGTTGCGGGTGTTTTCCAGGGCGTCACGCAGGCCCGAGCGGAATTCGGGGGTGCCGGGCTTGCCTTTCTTGAGGGCCTGCGGAATGGCCTTCTGGATCAGCAGACCAGCGTCCCAAACGTGCCCGCCGAAGCCCGAAACGCTGTCTTTGCCGTATTTGCCCTCGTACAGGCTCATGTAGTCCAGGCCGACCTTGCGGGTGGGGTTGGAAGTGGGCAGCTGATCGGCCACCAGCAGCGGGCCGACGGGCAAGATCGCGCCCTCGACATCTTTGCCGCCCACGCGCAGGAAATCGGCGTTGGCGACCCCGTGCGTCTGGTAAATCTTGCCCTTGTAGCCGCGGTCATTCAGGGCCTTTTGCGGCAGCACAGCGGGTACGCCCGATGCGCCGACCAGAATGGCGTCGGGCTTGGCGGCCACCAGCTTGAGGGCCTGCCCGGTCACGCTGGAATCGCTGCGGCCATAGCGTTCGTTGGCGACGATCTTGATGTTTTTGGCATCGGCGTTCTTCTTCAGCTCGTTGTACCAGCCTTCGCCGTAAGCGTCGTTGAAGCCCACGTAGCCGACGGTCTTGATGCCGTTCTGGGCCATATGACCCACGATGGCGGCGGCCATGATCGCGTCGGTCTGCGGCGTTTTGAAGACCCAGCTGCGCTTGGCGTCCACCGGCTTGATGATGGACTCGGACGCCGCCAGCGCGATCATGGGGGTCTTGCTCTCGGCGGCCACGTCGATCATGGCGAGGCTGGCCGGGGTGGTGCTGCTGCCGATAATCAGGTCGACCTTGCTGTCCTGAATGAGCTTGCGGGCATTGGTCACGGCGTTGGTGGTGTCCGAGGCGTCGTCCAGAATGGTGTAAATAACTTTTTGTCCGGCGATCGTCTGAGGCAGCATGGCGACCGTATTCTTTTCAGGAATGCCCAGGCTGGCGGCAGCGCCAGTGCTCGAAATGATGACGCCCACGTGGACATCGGCCAGAGCGGAAGAAGCGGCGGCAAGAACAGCGGTCAGCAGTAGGCGTGTTTTCATGTGTATAAACCTCCGGCCTCCGGGAGAGACCTGTTTAAAATTTGGGAGCGAACCCGATACTAGCAGACCCACCTGTGGTCCAGCTGAGGCTGGCCGCCCGCTCATACGGACTGCCGCCCCACTCCGCCACAGTCGGGAAGGCCACCGCCTGCAGCTCCACACCGCAAAGTCCGTTCGCAACGCAAAACGGGGGTAACACGGAATACGTTCCAGACGGCTTATTTCAGACCTTTCTAATCTGAGTTACGAAACTGTCCGAACTGTTGCTAAACTAAGGCGACCAAATTTAAGCCGTTCACTGCTGCCCTGTTCATTACTGCCCCGTTCACTGCTGCCGGGCCAGGTGCCCGCAGCCGTTTGTCCCAGCTCCCGGAGGATTTCCGCATGACCCAACCTGCCCAGCGTTACTGGCCCGCCAACAAACCCCGCTCGCTGACCCTGCCCAGCACCGGCGTGATGCATAACCTGCGCGTCAGTGCCGAGCGCTTTCCGCTGAAAACGGCCATCTGGTTCTACGGGCGCAGCCTGAGCTACCGCGAACTGCGCGAGCAGGCCGAGCGCCTCGCCGGGCACCTCGCCTCACAGGGCGTGAAAAAGGGAGACCGCATCGCCCTGTGGATGCAAAACAGCCCCGCCTGGGCCGTCGCCGCGCACGCCTGCTGGCAGCTGGGCGCGGTGGTCATTCCGCTGGCCCCCATGCTTCAGGCCAAAGAATTCGGGTTCTTTTTGCAAGACGCCGGAATTCGGGTGGGCATTGTGGGGGGCGAACTGTACGAGAAGGCCAAGGCCGGGGGGCTAGGGCACGCGGTGGTCGCCAACGTCATGCTAGGCACCGACCGCGAGACCTCGGGCATTCCGATTCCCGACGGCATGGACGTGTCTCCGGCCCTCCAGCAAGGCGACATTACCCTGGAAGACGCCCTCCAGGCCAAACCCGCCCCGGCGGCTGACGTGACCGGCGACGACCTGTGCGTGATGCCCTACACCAGCGGCACCACCGGCCTGCCCAAGGGCTGTATACACACCCACAGCAGCGTGCAGGCCAATGTTTTTGGGGCCACCGTGTGGGGCGAGACCAACCCCGAGGACGTGGTGTTGTCATGCATGCCGTTTTTCCATGTCACCGGCTTTATGAACAGCCTGCTGGTGCCGATCATGGGCGCGGCCAAGATGGTAGTGATGTCGCGCTGGGACCGTGACGGAGCGCGTGAACTGATGCGCGAACACAAGATGACCATCTGGACGAACACGCCCACCATGCTCATTGACCTGCTGGCCTCGCCCAAGTTCAATCCGGACGACATGAAGACCATCCGCACCATGACCGGCGGCGGCGCCAGCCTGCCCGAGGCCATCGGGCAAAAGCTGTTCGAGCAGACCGGCATCAGCTTTCTGGAAGGTTACGGCCTCTCGGAAACGATGGGGCAGTCGCATGCCAACCCCACAGACAAACAGAAGCTCCAGTGCCTGGGCATTCCATTGTTCAACGTGGATTCGCGCGTCGTGGACCTCGATACCCTTCGGGAATTGCCGGTCGGCGAGATCGGCGAGATCATCATTCACGGGCCGCAGGTGATGAAAGGCTACTGGAACCGCCCCGAGGAAACCGCCAAGGCGTTCGTAGAGATCGGTGGCAAATCGTTTTTGCGCACCGGCGACCTGGGGTACATGGACGACGAGGGCTTTTTCTTCTTCAGTGACCGCCTCAAGCGCATGGTGAACGTGTCGGGCCTGAAGGTCTGGCCCACCGAGGTCGAGAACAAGCTGCACGCTCACCCCGCCATTCAGGAAGCCTGCGTGATCGCCGTGCCTGACGAGCGCAGCGGCGAACGTGCCCGCGCCCTGATCATCGTCAAGCCCGGCCACCAGCTGACCGGCGAGGACATCGAGCAGTGGGCCAGAACCCAGATGGCGTCGTACAAGGTGCCGCGTGAGTATCAGTTTGTAGATAGCCTGCCGCGTAGCCCCACTGGCAAGGTGGCGTGGCGCCAATTGCAGGAACAGGCCCGCGCCGCAGTGCAGGCTAGGCCGCAATGACAGCTAATACGGGTTCCGCTCAATATACTTTGTGCTAGTCGTACTTTGCAGAATTAAGGTTTTAAACCTGTCCGAACCGGTAGACCTCTTGCGAAGGTAGGGGTCGGGCCGCCCCGAGTTCCCGCTTTCGCCTAGCAGGGCGCGTGCGAGCAAACCTAATGAGAATAACTGGGCGACTTTTGCAAGAGTTCTACGGACAAGTCGGCTCGACCCCGCAATCTGCCTGCATTCTCAGAGCGTGCTACCTTATATAAATATCTTCCCGTTACGTACCTCATACCCGATCAGAACGACTAGGATCTGTGCCGACAAGGAGATTACATGACGACTCATAGACTGACGAAATTAGGCCGCCTGCCCAAGGCCCTGCTGTGTACCCTCGCGCTGGGCAGCGGACTGGCCGCCGCACAGAAGCAGAACACTCTGGTGATCGGCGGGGACTTCAACGACCTGATTACGCTGGATCCCGGCGTGTCCTACGAGTTCTCGGGGTCGCTGATTACCGGCAACCTCTATGACACCCTGGTCGCCTACGACGGCAATAACCTCAAAACCCTGAAACCCCGGATAGCCAGCAGCTGGAAGATCGACAAGACGGCGGATGGTTCGCGCATCACCTTCAAGCTGCGTGACGCCAAGTTCAGCACGGGCCGCCCTGTAACGTCCGCCGACGTGGTGTACAGCATGAACCGCGTTATCCAGCTTAAGACGCCCTCAAGCTTTCTGCTGACCGATGTAGCGAACGTGAAAGTCGGCTCGGTAACAGCCCCCGACGCCAAGACAGTCGTGATGAACTTGCCCAAGACTGCCAACCCTAACATCGTGCTGGCGCTGCTGACCTTCAATGTGGGCGGCATCATCGACAGCACCGAGGCCAAGGCACATGAGCAAAGCGGCGACTTCGGCAGCGCGTGGCTCAAGGACCACTCGGCGGGCACCGGCCCTTTCGTGCTCAACCGCTGGGACCGCAGCGCTCAGGTCGCGCTGGACGCCAACCCTAACGCCTTCCGGCGCTCGCCCAACATCAAGCGCGTGATTCTGCGCTACATGCAGGAAGCCGCCGCCCAGCAGACCGCGCTGAACTCTGGCGAAATCGACGTGGCCTGGGATTACACCCCCGACGCCTTCAAGGCTGCCCAGACGAACCCCAAGCTCAAGGCGCTCAAGACCGACACCTTCCAGCTGGCGTACCTGGGCATGAACTCGGCCAAGGGGATGCCCTTCGAGGACGCCCGCGTGCGTGAAGCGGTGCGCTACGCCATCGACCAGGACGGCATCATCAACAGCCTGTTGCAGGGCCTGGGCCGCAAAACCCAGACCATCATCCCGCTCGGGCTGGCCGGGTCGAATCCCAAGATCAGTTACCCGCATGACGTCGCTAAGGCCAAGGCGCTGCTCAAGGCGGCGGGCAAACCCGACGGCTTCAGCGTGGATTTCCTGGTCAGCACCGGCTCGTGTGCGGGCGGAGTGCCTTGCCAGGACCTCGCGGCCAAGATTCAGTCGGACCTCGCCAAGATCGGTATCAAGGCCAACATCAAGCAGATGGTCAACGCCGAACTGCTAACCACCTACCGTGCCCAGAAAGCCCCGCTGATTCAGGTTGCCTGGAGTCCCGACTACCCCGACGCTGACGGCAACGGCACCCCGTTGAGCGACTACAACGCCAAGTCATTGGCGTGGCGCAACGGCTGGCAAAACGAGCAGGCCAGCCAACTGGCGCAGGCCGCCGCCATCGAGACTAACCCGACCAAGCGCCTGAACCTGTACAACCAGCTCACCGCGCTGATGGTCAAGGAAGGCCCCTTCGCTATCTTGTATCAACCTGCCAAACCCATCGTGACCGCTGCCAATGTCACTGGCTTCTTGCGTAACGCGAACGGCGACGTGCAGCTTGAGAGAGTGAGCAAGAAGTAAACCTGCAGGCAGCTGATGGCCCGGCCCGCCGGATTCCGGTTGCCGGGCCACTTTGTATGCTGTGTATAAAAGGAGTTTCCGTTGCTGGTTTACCTTCTCAAACGTCTGGGCCTGATGGTGTTCGTACTTTGGGGCGTGACGCTGGCAGCTTTTCTGATCTCGCATATGTTGCCTGCCGACCCAGCTGCCGCCGTGCTGGGCAACAATGTCCGTCAAGAGCAGATCGAGCAGTTCCGGCATGCCAACGGCCTAGACCGCCCGCTGCCAGTACAGTACGGCCTGTATATGCAGGCGCTGGCCCACGGCGACCTGGGTAAGTCGCTGCGAACCCAGAGCAGTATCACAGCGGACCTCAAGCAGTTTTTTCCGGCCACGCTGGAAATTACCCTGGTTGCGGTGGTTTTCGCGGTATTGATCGGCCTGCCACTGGGGATTGTCGCGGCGCTGAAGCATGGGCGCTGGCCCGACCTGCTGGCCCGCATCTTCGCGCTGCTGGGTGGGGCTACGCCGGTCTACTGGCTGGCGATTCTGGCACTGAACCTGTTTCACGAGCGCCTGGGCTGGCTGCCGGGTCCGGGGAGGCTCGATTCCTACAGTCTGCCGCCCCCCATCAGAACCGGACTGGTCACGGTAGACGCGCTGCTGGCCGGTGACCAAGCCGTATTCGTGGACGCCCTGCGGCACCTCATCTTGCCGGGGCTGGTTCTGGGAGCGTACTCGGCGGCATTGCTCACCCGCATGACCCGCTCGGCCCTGCTGGAGGTGCTGTCGCAGGACTACATCCGTACTGCCCGCGCCAAGGGAATGGGCCAGGCCCGCGTGATCGGCAAACATGCCATGCGGAACGCCGCTCTACCGATTCTGACCGTGCTGGGTAGCCTGTTTGGCGGCCTGCTCACTGGGGCGGTGCTGACCGAAACCATCTTCTCGTGGCCGGGCATCGGCGGCTACGCCACGACTTCGGCGGTCAGCCTGGATTTTCCGGCGGTGATGGGCGTTACGCTGGTCGCGGGGCTGGCCTACTCGCTGGTGAACCTGCTGGTGGACCTTGCCTACGCCTTCTTCGACCCGAGGATCAGTTACTCATGACTACCCAGACCACCCCGACCGTTCAAGCGGCCGGGCGCGTTCCATCAGTGACCTGGCGCAGGTTCCGGCGCAACAGTGGGGCCATGCTGGGGCTGGTGCTGCTGATTGTGCTGCTCGTATCTGCGCTGTTGGGGCCGCTCTTTTTAGGCAGCGCCACCAGTCAGGAACTCGCTATCCGGCTGGCTCCGCCTTCCACGGCTCACCTGCTGGGCACGGACCAACTTGGACGTGACGTGCTGGCCCGCGTGTTGCAGGGCGGGCGCATTTCGCTGGGGCTAGGCGTGGGGGTCATGCTCTCGTCGCTGCTCGTCGGCTCGCTGGTCGGCCTGCTCGCCGGGCTGCGCGGCGGCTGGTGGGATGAAGCGATTATGCGCGTCACCGACATTTTCCTGGCTTTTCCCAGCCTGATTCTGGCTATGGCGATCTCGGCGGCGCTGGGTCCGAACCTGCGTAACGTGATGATCGCGGTGGCGTTGGTCTCGTGGCCCACGTACGCGCGGCTGGTACGGGCGCAGGTGCTGGCGCTGCGTGAGCGCGAATTCGTGGAAGCCTCGCGGGCGCTGGGCAGCTCACAGGCCCGTATCGCGCTGCGTCACCTGCTTCCCAACACGCTCGCGCCGCTGCTGGTACAGGGCAGTTTCGACGTGGGCAGCGCCATCCTGACCGCCGCCGGACTGGGCTTCATCGGCTTTGGGGCGCAACCGCCGACGCCAGAATGGGGCGCTATCGTTTCCGAGACGCGCAATTACATCACGCAGGCGCCGTGGGCTTCGAGTGCCCCGGCCCTCGCCATTTTACTGACCGTGCTGGCCTTTAACCTGCTGGGAGACGGCCTGCGCGACGTATTTGACCCACGGCGGTAAAGATGACCACAGCTGTGGAGACTACGGCGTAAGCACCACGCGCTCAGCGCCCCCCGGCAGTCCAGGCGGGCGCACTGAAGGTGTACTGCGGGCTGCGGGCAAAATCGGTCACGACGGCGGCTTACATTTCAGTCGTCCGCCGGAGCACTGGCTGGAGCAGTGGCCCGAATGTTGGCGACCTGCCCTCCCGCCAGGCGCAGCATGAAAAGCGCTCTGAACGAAAAGAACCCACGCCCGGCTCCTGTAAGAGGCTGTCTGAGGCCCATATCGTCGGAGTATCCATGCTGCCCTCTTCATCAGGCGCACAATCGCTGGAGCAGA